>JAUSBL010000044.1 GCA_030658975.1 Candidatus Latescibacterota bacterium | reverse complement strand
CACCTCGTGTGCCCGGAGCGCTTGGCTTTCGGGCCCTTCCGCCATCCTGGCTTCAGGGCCCTCCAGACACCCCGGCCAGACCAGGATCTCCAGATCCGGGTCGGCGGACCCCGTGCCTATTGGCAGCAGGGGTCAGGGCTGCGGGTGGGGTGGGGCGTGGTAGCCGCGTTCGTCCCAGGGCTGCAGGTCGGCCAGGTGGAGGGCGAGCAGGGCGTCGAGGTCTTCCTGGCGCACCTCGCGGCTGCCTTCCGCGGGCTTCAGCTCTTCGAGGACTTCGATGGTGAAGGCGTCCTCGCCGAGGCGGTTCCAGTCGGCCTGCAGGGAGCGGTTGCGGTGGCTGCCGAAGCGCAGCTGGGCGCCCTGGCTGTTGAGGCTGGCCGGCAGGTTGCGGCTGGCGCCGAGCAGGATCCTGCCGTCGGCGTGGTTGCGCACGACGTAGATGCCGGCGGGCTGCACGGTCTCCTTGTAGGCGCGGATGAGGTCCTTGCGGTCGTTCATGACATCCTCCCGGGAACGGGTCCGGGCCGTCGGCGGAGCGCCGGCGGCGTGACGTGATGCGGGATGCGCTGCGGCTTGGCTCAGGCGGAGCCCGGCATCACGAGACCGGCGAAGGCGTCGGTCTCCCGGTAGAGGGTCGGCAGGGGGATGTGGCGGGTCGAAGGCATGGATTCTCCTGTTCGGGGCCCATGATAGCACCGGGAGCGACGCCGGGCCAGGCGGTTGTCCGCGGCGCCGATCCCGCCTACAATGAGGGCAACCATGAGGAGCGAGATGCGCGCCCATCCACTGGTCTTCTGCCTGTTCGCCGCGGCCCTGGCGGCCGCCGGCTGCATCCTGGACTCCGATCCCGCGAACCGCCCGCCGGCGATCGCGGCGCTGGCGGCCGCGCCGTCGGCGACGGCCGACCCCGGCGACACGCTCTCCCTCTCGGTGCGGGCCGACGATCCCGAGGGCGAGCCGCTGACCTACGCCTGGAGCGCGACGCGTGGCGTCTTTCCCGCGGGGACGGCGGCGGCGGTCGTCGACTGGATCGCGCCGGCGCAGGCCGGGCCCTGCACAGCAACGGTGCGCGTGGACGACGGGCGCAACGCGGCCACGGGCTCGCTCGTGCTGGGCGTGAGCACGCCGCCGGGACCGCCCTCGCTGGTCATCGAGACGCCGCAGCCCAGTTTCGGGCTGGTCGGCACGCGGCTGGCTGTCGTGGTGCGCAACGGCGGCGGCGGCGCGCTGGGCTGGTCGGCGGCGGTGACCACCGGCGGGAGCTGGGCCGCGGCCACGCCGGCGACGGGCACGGTCACGACTGGAACCGACACGGTCTGGGTCGCGGCCGACCGCACGAGCCTGACGCCCGGCACCCACTACTGCGCGCTGGTCGTCACGCCGGACACGGGCGGACCGCGCACGGTCCCGCTGCGCGCCTATGTGACGGCCGAGCCGGCCCACGGCGTGGACGTCCTGGCGACGTTCCCCCACGACCCGGGCGCCTTCACGCAGGGGCTCGCCTGGGACCGCGGCGCGCTGGTCGAGGGCACCGGCCACTACGGCGAGTCGGAACTGCGGCGCGTGGAACTGGCGACCGGGACGGTGCTGCAATCGGTCGCGCTGGCCGCGAACGAATTCGGCGAAGGGGTCGCCGTCGTCCGCGACCGTGCCCTGCAACTCACCTGGCAGAACCACCGCGCCTACGCGCGCGACCTGACGACCTTCGCCCCGCTGGACACCTTCTACTACACGGGCGAGGGCTGGGGCCTGGCCTGGGACGGCGCGCGGCTGGTGATGAGCGACGGCTCTTCGGCGCTGGTCTTCCGCGATCCCGACACCTTCGCCGAGCTGGGGCGCGTGACCGTCACCACGGGCGGCGCCGAGCTGGAGCGCCTCAACGAGCTGGAGTGCGCCGACGGCCTGGTGTGGGCCAACGTGTGGCTCACCGACTTCATCGCGCGCATCGAGCCGTCGACCGGGGCCGTCGTCGACTGGCTCGACCTGACCGGGCTGCTGACGCGCGAGCAGGAGCTGGACGCGGACGTGCTCAACGGCATCGCGATCGATCCGGTGAGCGGGCGGGTCTTCGTGACCGGGAAGGATTGGCCGGCGGTGTTCGAGATCCAGGTCGCGGACTAGTCCAGCGTCTGCTCGATCTCCAGCGCGGTCGCGAGGTCCGGCGGCGCCAGGCGCGGCTGGTCCTCCCGGGTGGAAATGCGAAGGGCGCCCCCGCAGGGGCGCCCTTCGTCGCGTCCGAACGACGGGATCCGCCTACTTGCCCGGGCAGGCCGCCGCGATCGACGGCGACAGGCCCTTGTCGGCGTAGGCCTTGTCCCACTGCGCGGCGAACTCCCTGGCCAGCTTCTGGGCGCGGTCCGCGTAGGCCGCCTTGTCGCTCCAGGTGTTGGCGGGCTTCAGAACCGTCGGGTCGTCGACGCCGGGGCAGGTCGTCGGCACCAGCACCTTGAAGTAGGGGTCGGTCTCGCAGGTCACCTGCGACAGCGAGCCGTCGATGGCGGCGGCGCACATCGCGCGCGTCAGGGTGATGTCCATGCGCTTGCCGACGCCGTACGCGCCGCCGCTCCAGCCGGTGTTGACCAGGTAGACCACGGTGCCGTGCTCGTCGAGCTTCTTGCCGAGCATGCTGGCGTAGTCGTCCGGGTTGCGCGGCATGAAGGGCGCGCCGAAGAAGCGCGAGAAGGCGCTCTTGGGCTCGGTGACGCCCGTCTCGGTGCCGGCCAGCTTGCTGGTGTAGCCCATCAGGAACCAGAGCATGGCCTGGTCGCGGGTCAGCCGGCTGACCGGGGGCAGCACGCCGTTGGCGTCGGCGGTCAAAAACAGGATCGTCTTGGGGTGGCCGCCGACCGAGCTCTGCTTGATGTTCGTCAGCCCGCTCAGCAGGTAGGAGCCGCGGCTGTTGGGCGTGAGGCGGTCGTCGAACAGGTCGAACGAGCCGTCGGGGTACATCATCGCGTTCTCGATGATCGAACCGTGCCTGCGGAAATCGGCCTCGTGGAAGCAGGCCTTGAAGATCTCCGGCTCCTTCTTCGGGTTCAGGTCGATCAGCTTCGCGTAGCAGCCGTTCTCGAAGTTGGCGACGCCGTGGTCGCCCCAGCCGTGCTCGTCGTCGCCGAGCAGGGCGCGCGACGGGTCGGCCGACAGGGTCGTCTTGCCGGTGCCCGACAGGCCCAGCAACAGCGCGATGTCGCCCTTGCGGCCCTCGTTGGCCGAACAGTGCAGGGGCAGGATGCCCTCGGGGGGCAGCATGTAGTTCATGACCGTGAACAGCAGCTTCTTGCAGCTGCCGCAGTAGGCCGAGCCGTAGACCACGCCGATGCGGCGGTCGAAGTCGATGGCGATGACCATCGTCGAGGTGTGCTTCAGCTTGGGATCGATGCGCAGGCGTCCCTCGTAGCGCTTCGGGTCGAGCTTCTCCTGCGGGCAGACCAGCAGCGTGAACGGCCGCTTGGCGAAGACGCTCTTGCCGATGTCCTGCGGCACGGGGCGGAACATGTTGTCGGTGAACAGGACCTGCAGCGCGCGGTTGCTGATCGTGGTCACCGGCAGGGCGTAGGCGGAGTCGGCGCCGACGACACGGTCGCTGACGTGGAGGCGCCCCTTGCCGAGCGTCGCGAGGGCGTCGTCGACGAGCATGTCGAAGGTTTCGGGATCGATGGGCCGGTTGTTGGCGGCGGTCCAGTCGATGTTCGCCTCGCTCTCGGGGCGCTTGACCAGCAGCGTGTCCTCGGGGCTGCGGCCGGTGGACTCCGGGCGGGTCCAGGTGGCCAGGGCGCCGCACTTGCTGACGATGGCCTCGCCGTTGTCCACGCAGGCCTGGATCATGTCCCCGCGGGGGATGTTGCGGCGGACGTCGCCGCCGGCGAGCAGCTTCTCGATCCGGTCCTGGAAGCTCATCGTCTGGATCTCCTTGTGCGTGGGGCCGCCCGCGGCCTCGCCGACCGGCGACCCGCGCCCAGGTCACGCCCGTTGCGCGACCGACATGCTCGATCCGCAAAACTAACCCCGGCCCCAGCCCCCGACAAGCGGGTTTTGTTCACGACTGTTCCGGTTGCTTCTCCTGCGCCACGGCCCACCAGACGGCGGCGATGACCACGGCGAGCCCCAGCAGCACGCGCGCGTAGGGCGCCGGTTCCCCGAACACCGTCCAGGCGATCGCAACCCCCAGCGGGACCTTGAGGTTATTGGCCGCCGCCAGCGAGCCGGCTCCCACCCGCGCCGCGCCGCGATTCCACAGGTAGAAGGCGACGCCCGAAGGGATCAGCCCCAGGTAGAGCAGGGCCCACCCGGCCGACGGCGTCAGGGAGAGCAGGTCCGCGGGCCGTCCGGCGACGGCCACGGCAACAACAGCGAAGACGGCCGCGCCCAGGTACATCCAGGCCAGGTTGCCGGCCTCGCTGCGCGACGTCGCGGGATCGGTGCGGAGCAGACGCCGGTATCCCAGCTGGCCCGCGGCGAAGCAGAGGTTTGCGCCCTGCAGCAGTGCGATCCCGGGCCAGGCCTCCCCCGGCGGCAGCGCCCGCCAGACGACCCAGCCCGCGCCCGCGACCGACAGCAGCGCGGCCGCGAGATGGCGCGGGTGGAGGTCGCGCCGGCCCAGGTCGTCGAGCAGCACGACGTACAGCGGCGTGAACACCGTGAACAGGGCCACGGCGTAGGCGGGCAGCCAGCGGAAGGACGCGATGTAGAGGGCGTACATCAGCCCGAACTGCAGGGCGCCCAGGGCGGCCAGGCGCAGTCGCAAATCGCGGGCGTCCGGGCCGCGACGCAGCCAGGGCAGGAACAGGACGAGGCAGAGTGCGAGCCGTCCCGCGGCGACGGCCAGCGGGTCGTAACCGCCCAGCGCGGTCTTCAGCAGGCCGAAGGAGAAGGCCCAGATCGCCGAGGCCAGCAGCAGCGCGCCCACGCTCGCTCCCCCCTTCGTGCGGTGTCAGGCGCAGGCGGCGCCGCCGCGGCGCCCCACCAGCAGCCACAGGAAGAAGGGGCCGCCCAGCAGCGAGGTCAGCACGCCGACCGGCAGTTCCGCGGGCGCGGCCAGCATGCGGGCCAGCACGTCGCAGGCGACCAGGAAAGCACCGCCGGCCAGCAGGCTCATCGGACCCAGCCAGCGGTGGTCCGGACCGATCAGCAGGCGGCAGACGTGCGGCACCATCATGCCCACGAAGCCGATGGGGCCGCAGGCGGCCACCACGCCACCGATCATCACCGAGGTGGTGATGAACAGGATCACGCGGTAGCGGTCGGCGTCCACGCCGCGGCTGACCGCCAGTTCCTCGTCCACCGACATCAGGTTCAACTCGCGGTGCAGCGCCAGCGCGACGAAGCCGCCGACGGCCACCAGCGGCAGCAGGCGCAGGGCCTCGTCGGGGCCCACGGTGTCGAGCCGGCCCATCAGCCAGCGCAGGATGTTGAAGGACGCGGCCGCGTCGGAGGTGTAGTGGATCAGCAGGATCAGGCTCGCGAAGCTGAAGTTCACCGCCACTCCCGCCAGCAGCATGATGTTGGCCGAACAGCCCTGCCGCGCGCGGGCCAGGCCGTAGACCAGCGCGACCGCCAGCAGCGCGCCCGCGAAGGCGGCGAGCGAGACGGCCGGGATCCCGAGCACCGAGAAGACCGCGCCGACCCGGATCGCCAGGGTGGCGCCCAGCGCGGCGCCGCTGGAGACGCCCAGCGTGTAGGGCGTGGCCAGGACGTTGCGGAACAGCGCCTGGAAGGTCAGTCCGCCCACCGACAGCGCCGCGCCGGCCAGGAAGCCCAGCATCACCCGCGGCACCCGCAGCGACCAGAAGATGCGGGCTTCGGGCCCTGCGTCGGCGCCGCCTGCCACGTGCCGGGGATCGATGGTCTCCAGGCCCAGCAGCGGCGCCGTGACGAGCACCGCGGCTGTCACCAGCACCGTCAGGCCGAGGATCGTGATCCGTCTCAAGGTCCGCCCACCTCCGGCAGGATCACGGGTTGTCCGGTCGTCGGGTGGTTCACGGTCAGGAACGCCCGGTCGAACACGCGGTAAATCACGTCGCGCACCATGAACTGGTCCGGCGGACCGCAGAAGGCGGCGCGGCCGTCCTTCAGCGCGAAGATCCGGTCGGCGTCGAGCACCGCGCAGTTGAGGTCGTGGGTCACCTCGACGACCGTCACGCCCTTGCGGCGGTTGACCGTGCGCAGCACGCGCCGGAAGTCGTCGCGGTGCCGCGGGTCCAGGAAGGTCGTCGGCTCGTCCAGCAGCAGCAGGCGCGCGTCCTGGGCCAGGGCGGCCGCCAGGAACACCTTCTGCCGCTCGCCGCCGCTGAGGGTGTCCATGGTCCGGTCGGCCAGGGCGCCGATCCCGGTCAGGGCCAGCGCGTCCTCCACGTAGCGCTGGTCGCGCAGGCCCGGCGCCGCGAAGGGGGTCAGGTGGGGGTAGCGGGCCATCAGGACGGTCTCGCGGGCCGTGAACGGCGCCGGCTGGCCGCCGACCTGCGGCACGTAGGCGACCAGGCGGCCGAGCTCGCGCTGCGAGTAGGCGGCGATGCTGACGCCCTGCACGCTGATCATGCCGCGCCAGCCGCGCAGGATCCGGTTGACGCACTTCAGCAGGCAGGTCTTGCCGGCGCCGTTGGGTCCGACGATGGCCAGGTGCTCGCCGTCGCGCACGGCCAGCGAGACGTCATCCAGGATGGAGCGGCCGTCCAGCTCCAGCCGCAGGTGGCGCAGGTCGAGGACGGGGGTCAGGGTCCGGTTCGCGTCCATGTGGGGTCCAGCGCCTCCGCCAGCAGGTCCAGCGTCTCGACGAATCGCGGGCCGGGGATCAGCGCCGCGTCGTCCAGCAGGATGAGCACGCGGCCGTCGCGCACCGCCGGCACGTCGCGCAGCAGGTTCCAGGCAGTGCGCAACCCGGCCAAGCGCTGCGGATCATCGGCGCATTCCGGCGCGAGGTCAACGACCACCTCGGGAGCCAGGCGCACCAGACCCTCCTGCGAGAGCAGCGGGTAGCTCAGCGCGCCGCCCCCGATCACGTTGCGGCCGCCGGCCAGCTCGAGCAGCTCGCCCAGGAAGGTGCCGCCTCCGGCCGCGTAGACGTCACGCAGTACGCCGCCGGTCGCGTCGCGCCCCACCACCACCAGCGCCAGCGGGTGCGGGCCGTCGGCGCGGGCGTCGTGCACGGCCGCGACCCGCGCTTCGAGGCTGTCGCGCAGGGCGGCCCCGCGCTCGGCCACGCCGCAGGCTTCGCCCGCCAGGGTCACCGAGGCGAGGATCCCGGCCACGTAGCGGTGCTCCACCGCCAGGAAGGGCAACTCGAGGCGGCGCAGCCCTTCGGCGACCTCCGTGTTGGCGGCCTCGAGCACCACCAGGTCGGGGCGCAGGGCGACCACGGCTTCGAGGTTGGGATCGAGGTGGCCGCCCACCTTGGCGACGGCGAGCGCGGCCGGCGGGTGGCGGCACCAGTCCGTCACGCCGACCAGGCGGTCGCCCACGCCGAGGTCGAAGAGCAGTTCGGTCACGCTCGGGGCGAGCGAGACCAGGCGCTGCGGCGGTTCGACGGCGCGGGCCGGGACCGCAACCACCACGGCCGCCGCCAGGAGTCCCGCGGCGAGGGTGAGTTCCCGGAGCTTCAACGCACCAGCGCCACGGGGCGCAGCACGGCGCCCGACGGCGTGCGCAGGCGCAGGAAGTAGGTGCCCGACGCGACGGCGCGGCCCGCGTCGTCGCGGCCGCGCCAGCGGAAGCGGTGCTCGCCGGCCGGCAGGTCGGCGGCGCAGAGCACCTCGATCAGACGCCCGGCGGCGTCGTGCACGGCGAGGTCCACGCGACCCGCCGCCGCGGTGGCGACGACGGCCTCGGTCTCGGGGTTGAACGGGTTCGGGGCGCAGGTCAGCCGGGGCGCCGCGGCGGGCGGGATCTCCGGCGCCGCGGTCCCCATGAGCGGCACGGCCGCCTTCTCGCAGAGGATCCAGCCGTCGGGATCGAGCGTGACGCCGGTCACGGCGCCGGGTACCGCGATGCGGTAGGACTGCGCGACGGCGTCGTTCCAGACGACGGTGTCCACGACCCCCGCGGCGGTGGTCACGCGCACCGGCAACGGCATCGCGAACGGGCCGGCGCCGGCCTGCGTCTGGGTCACGGCGAGGTTCAGCACCAGACCGTCCGCGTGCGTGGTCGTCTCCCAGTCGTAGAGGTAGAAGGGGTAGTACTCCCCGTAGACCCACTGCTGGAAGAACGAGTCGAGGTCGCGTCCCGAGACCTGCTCCATGACGTCGCGGAACTGTTCGGTCGTGACGCTGCCGTAGGCGTACTGTTCGCGGTAGGCCGCCAGGCCGGCGAAGAAGTCCTCGTCGCCGAGCACGCCGCGCAGCATGTGCACGACCCACGAGCCCTTGTTGTAGCTCAGGTTGCCGTCGAAGATGGCCCAGAAGTCGCTCGTGTCCTCGACGTAGACGGTGCCGGGGCCCAGGTAGGCGGCGGCCGCCATGTAGGCGCGGTAGGTGGCGACGCCCGCCGTCCGCTCCTTCCAGTAGGCCTCGCACCAGGTGGCGAACCCCTCGTTGAGCCAGATGTGGTGGAAGTCGGCGCAGGTGATCATGTCCCCCCACCACTGGTGCGCCAACTCGTGGGAGATCAGGTCCTCGGAGTAGCCGCCGAGGCTCGTGATCGTCTGGTGCTCCATGCCGCCGCCCCACGTGAACTCCGCGTGCCCGTACTTCTCCTGCACGAAGGGGTACTCCCCGAACGCCTGCGCGAAGGCCGTGATCATCGGCACGGTCTTGGCGTAGTTGGCCTGGACCGCCTCGTAATGGCTCGGGTACACGAAGTACTGCACTTCCATCGGGTCGCCGCCCGCCAGCGGCGTGTACCAGTGGGAGAATCGCGTGTACGGGTGGATCGCGAGCGAGACCAGGTAGGGCACGATGGGGTAGCGCGTGCGCCACTGGAAGGTGCGGGTCGCGCCGTTGTCGGTCTCCGACGCGAGCAGGCCGTTGGAGGCCACGATCAGCCCGTCGGGCACGGTCACGCGCACGTCCACCGAATCGGCCTTGTCGGTGTTCAGGTCCTTGCAGGGCCACCAGTGGCGGGAGCCGTAGGGCTCGCTCAGCGTCCAGATCATGGTCTGGCCGCCCGCGCTGCTCCAGCCGAAGTAGCTGCCGGCGGGGTTGCCCTGGTAGGAGACCGACACGGTGACGGTCTCGCCCGGGACGTGGACGCGGCCCAGGTCCACCGACAGCACGTCGCCGCTGCGGCTCCAGGTCGTCGCGACGCCCGCGGCGGTGGCGGCGGTCACCGCCATCGTCGATTTCAGGTCCAGGTCCAGGGAGGACAGGGGCGAACCGACGACGCGGGCGGTGGTCGCGACCTGTCCGGTCAGGATGCGGGCCGCCGGGTTCAGCGTCAGGTCCAGGTCGTAGTGCAGGACGTCGTAGAAGTCCTGGCCGGCGGTCTTCTCGGTCTCGACGCGGCCGGCGGCGGCGGCCAGCCGGGCCTTGGTCGCCGCTTCCTGGAAGCGGTGGGGGGCCGGGTCGGGCGCGGCGGCGGCGCCGCAGGCCAAGACCAGCAGAGAGGCCAGCAGGCCGGCGCCCCGCGACGGGCGGACGGATCGGGCGTGGTGCTTCATCGGGCGAACTCCTCGCGGACGGGCGGAACGGCGTGCCTCTCCGCCAAGATACGTCGGCGGCCCGGGCGACGGCAACGCGGCGGCCGGGATGGCCGCTTCACCGGTAGTCGGCCTTGATCCCGCCCCAGGTGCCGCGCTCGTTGGGGATCGCCTGGTAGCAGCAGTCCAGATCCGCCCAGATCGTGAGGTCGTGGAGGAAGCCCATGGTTCCGACCAGGTCGGTCCAGCCGGCGCCCCAGTCGTTCCAGGTCGCACAGTCGTGGCCCTCGCCCCCGCCGACGAGCGCCAGGTTCGGGGCGGTGCCCGAGACGAAGTCGACGACCAGGAAGTAGTCCTGGCCCGCTTCGGCGCAGACGAAGTCGCAGGGCACGGCGACGTCGTAGACGCCCGGGCTCGTGATGCCGCGGATGCGGCGCGGCGACGACATCGCGAGCACCGTGCCGGGCGCGCGGCAGGCGGTCGTGCCGGCGGCCGTGAGCAGCCTCGCCTGGACGGTGAGATCGGCGCCGGGTTCCAGGAACAGCAGCATGTGGGCGGTGGTCACCGAGAGGCCCACGCTGCAGTTGCAGCCCGGGGCGGCGGCGGAGAGCAGGCGGGCGTAGGACTCGTTGCCCCCCCACCAGCCGGAGTAGGTCGCCGTGGCCGTAGCGTTGCCGGTCAGGCACGCCGTGACGGTCAGGGCCGGCGGCGAGTCCAGCAGGGCCGGCTCGGGTGCCGAGCGCTCGGCGGCGGCCGTGGCGCAGCAGGCGAGGACGAGGGCGGCGATCGCAAGCGGGCGCATGGGCGACTCCCCGTTCGGGTGCGGCGCGGACGGAACCCGCCAATTCTAGCACGGATCACGCGGCGGACAACAGGGGGAAGAGCGCGGGGGGAGACACGAAGACCCCGGCCGCGACGGGCCGGGGTCTTCGTCGATCGCAGCGGCCGGCCGCGCGGGCGGCGCCCGTCAGCCGATCTCTTCCATCAGCTTCAGCAGGTCGACCACGCGGTTGGAGTAGCCCCACTCGTTGTCGTACCAGCTGAGGGTCTTGAGCATGTTGCCGCCGATCACCGAGGTGTACTCGGCGTCGAAGACCGAGGAGTGCGGGTCGCCGACGATGTCGCTCGAGACCAGGGGCTCCTCGGCGTAGCGCAGGATGCTGCGGAAGCGGGCGCTCTCGGCGTGCGCGCGCACGGCCTCGCAGACCTGGGCCACGGTCACGTCGCGCGACATGATCGTCACCAGGTCGACGACCGAGCCGTCGGGCACCGGCACGCGCATGGCCAGGCCGTCGAGCTTGCCCTTGAGCTTGGGCAGGACCTTGCCCACGGCGCGCGCGGCGCCGGTGGTGGTCGGGATCGTGTTCTCGGCCGCGGCGCGGGACCGCCGCCAGTCGCTGTGCGGCACGTCGGCCAGGCGCTGGTCGTTGGTGTAGGCGTGGACCGTGGTCATCAGCCCGTACTCGATGCCGAACTCCTTGTCCAGCACGTAGGCCAGGGGCGCCAGGCAGTTGGTCGTGCAGGACGCGTTCGAGACGATCTGGTGCTCGGGCTTCAGGTCCTCGTTGTTGACGCCCAGGACGATGGTCGCGTCGATCTCGTCCTTGGAGGGCACCGTCAGCAGCACCTTCCTCGCCCCGGCCTCGATGTGTTGGGCGATCTCGGCCCGCTTGCGGAAGCGGCCCGTCGCCTCGACCACGTAGTCGATGCCCAGCTCCCGCCAGGGCAGCAGCTTCGGGTCGGGCACCTGGGTCATCTTCACGCGCTGGCTGCGGGTGACCATCATGTCGCCCTCCATCTCGGCGACGCCCTGGAACGGCCCCATGACCGTGTCGTGGCGCAGCAGATAGGCCAGGGCCGCCGGGTCGGCCAGGTCGTTGATCGCCACGACCTGCACCTCGGGCATGCTGTTGAGCAGGCGGAAGACCGCGCGGCCGATCCGTCCGAATCCGTTGATGGCGATTCTCATCGTGCGACCTCCTGGGACCGGACCAGACCCGCCAGCTTGCGGGCGGTCTCGAGCATGCGGTAGGCGTAGGCCCAGCCGTTGTCGTACCAGACGATGCACTTCACCAGGCCGTTGCCCAGCGACAGGGTGGCCTGGGAGTCCACGACGGCGGAGCAGGAGTTGCCGATCACGTCGCTGGAGACGATGGGCTCGTCGGTGTAGCCGATCAGGCCCTTGTAGGGGCCGGCGGACGCCTCGGCCAGCACGGCGTTGAACTCCGCGGCGGACAGGGGCTTGTCCAGCTCGATGACCAGGTCGAGATTCGAGCCCGCGGACACCGGGACGTTCAGGGCCATGCCCGACAGCCTGCCCTTCAGCTCGGGGATCAGGTCCATGACGGCGCCGGCCGCCCAGCTGCTGTTGGGGATGATGTTCTCGGCCGCCGAGCGGCTCCAGCGCAGGCCGCCGCGGGCGTTGTCGCTGAGCTGCTGGTCGCTGGTATAGGCGTGGACGGTGGTCATGGTCGCGCGCTTCACGCCGATCTTCTCGTGCAGGACCTTCATGATCACGGCCAGGGCGTGGCAGGAACTGCTGCCGCAGGAGACGATGCGGTCCGACGGCCGCAGCTGGTCGTCGTTGACGCCGTTGACGATCATGCGGTCGATCTCGCCCACCGGCGGCGTCGAGAGGATCACGCCCTTGGCGCCGGAGTCGAGGTGCTTCTGCAGCTCGGCGCGGGTGCGGAACATGCCGGTGGCCTCGATGACGATGTCGGCGCCCAGCACGTCCCAGGGCACGTCGCCGGGACGCGAGCCGTGCACGACCCGGGTGTTCTGGTGCTCGGTGACCAGGTAGTGCCCCTTCTGGCGCAGCTCTCCCTTGAAGGCCCCCTCGACCGTGGTGTACTTCAGCAGGTAGGCCAGCGTCTCGACATCCGCCACGTCGCTGACCGCGGCGAAGGTGATGTCGGGGGTGTCGTGGGCGATCCGGAACATGTTCCGGCCCAGCCGCCCGAATCCCATGATTCCCAGTTTCAAGGACATGGCTTACTTCCTTTGTCTCGCGTCGTCCTACGCCGATCGCTCGCGGGCAGCAGTATAGGCGGCAGACGGGTTTCGCACAACCGGCGCTTTCGCCCGGCGGGCGCGGGATGGACAAGCCGGCGCACGGGCCCTAACATGGCGCCGACCCACACCCCGCAAGGAGTCGACATGGCCAACGGCGTCGCGACGGTCCGCATCGAAGGCCGCCCCTACGAGATCGTACCCGGCACTCCGCTGCTCGAGGTGCTCGCGGTCCACGATCTCGACGGCGGCGCCGACCCGGTCGTCCTGGGCGTGGTCAACGGCCAGCGCACCTACCTGAACGAACCGCTGTGGGGCGACGAGACGGTGGGTCTGATGCGCCTCAGCCACCCCAAGTCCCACTCGACGATCCAGCGCACCCTGGTGACGGTCCTGGCGATGGCCTGCGAGGAGCTCCATCCCGGGCACGCGATCGTCGTGGACTTCTCCTACGGCGACGGGATGTACTGCGAACTGCGCCGCGACGCGCCCCTGCTGGCCGGCGAACTGGCCGCGATCGAGGCGCGCATGCGGGCGATCATCGCGGCCGACCGCGAGCTGAAACCCGTGCTGTACGGACCGCGCGCCCTGCAGCGCGCGCTGCGCGACACCTCGCGGCGGCAATCGCGCGAGGCGGCGTGCTACGTCCCGGCCGGCACCACCGTCTACTGCCGTCCCGAGGGCAGCCGCCTGCTGCTGCAGGGGCTGCACCTGCCGTCGACGGCCCACGCGGGCGCCTTCGCCCTGCTGCCGGAGCCGCCCGGCTTCGTGCTGATGTCGAGCCGCCCCGGCGCGCCGGACGCGATCCAGCCCTTCGCGCCGCAGCCCAAGCTGCTCGCGGCGCTGAAGGACCACACCGCCTGGACGACGCGCCAGGAGATCCCCGACCTGGGCTCGATCAACCGCCTGGTCGCCGAAGGGCGCGCCGGCGAGCTCATCGCGATCTGCGAGGCGCGGCACACGCGCGCAGTCGTCGGAGCCGCCGACCGTGTCGCCGCCCTGCCGGACGACGGCCGGTTGGTCCTGGTCTCCGGGCCCTCGAGCAGCGGCAAGACGACCTTCGCCAAACAGCTCGCCCTGATGCTGCGCGACCACGGCCTGCAGCCGCTGTCGCTGTCCCTCGACGACTTCTTCGTCGACCGCGAGCACACTCCGCGCGACAGCGCCGGCACCTTCGATTACGAGACCATCGACGCCCTGCGCCTGGACCTGCTGGACGACACGCTCGCCGGTCTGCTGGCCGGCCGCGAGATGCGCCTGCCGCGCTACGATTTCCACACCGGGCGCAGCGTCTGGCGCGAGGTCCCGGCGACCCTGCCGACGGGCTCGCCGCTGATCGTCGAGGGCATCCACGCGCTGAACGCCCGCCTGGCCGCCGACGTGCCGCGCCGCAACACGCTGCGCGTCTACGTCTCGGCCCTGACCCCCACCAACATCGACGACCTGACCTACATGCCCACCCACCTGCCGCGGCTCTTCCGCCGCCTGGTGCGCGACGCCCAGTTCCGCGGCTACCCGGCCGCGACGACCCTGCAGCGCTGGAACAGCGTGCGCGAGGGCGAGAAGAAGTATATCTTCCCCTGGCAGTCGAACGCGGACCTGTTCTTCAACACGGGGCTGCCGTACGAGCTGGGGGTGCTGAAGCTGTGGGCCGAACCGCGCCTGGCGGCGGTGCCGCTGCAGGACCCGGCCTTCGGTCGGGCGCGGGGGCTCCTGGAGTTCCTGGGGCTGCATCTGCCGATCGACGCGCGGCTGGTGCCGCCGACTTCGCTGCTGCGGGAGTTCATCGGGGAGAGCGGTTTCCGCTACTGAGACGCGGGCGGCGCCCCGGCTAGGGCATCAGGAACGCAGTCTCGAGCTGCCGGCGGGCGCGTTCCAGGTCGTCCTGGTCGATGAGGCAGGAGACGGTCGAGACCGAGGTGCTGATGGCGTGGATGTCGATCCGCCCTTCGGCGAGGGCGTCGAAGATCATGCCGGCGATGGACGGCCGCTCGCTGAAGTGGGGGCCGTAGACCGAGATCAGGCAGCAGTTGCGCACCACCTCGATGCGCTCCGCATCGATCTCCTCGCGGACGCCCTGCAGCAGGCCCAGCGCCTGGTCGAGGTCGTCGCGTCCGACCGCCACGGTCATGTTCTCGCGGCCGTGACGGTCCGACGACGAGACCACGCACAGCACGTTGACCCCGTGCGCGCCGAGCGTCGAGAGCGCCAGGCCGGCCACGCCGGGACCCTTGCGGGCGCCCAGCACCTTCAGCAGCACCAGGGCCGGCGTCTCGACCATGCCGCCGATCGCGAATTTCGACATCGCCCCCTCCGGGTCGGGCCGGCGCGGCTGCGCGCGGCTCCGCGGACCAAGGTAGTACCCGCCGACGGCGCCCCCAAAAAGTCTCTTGCCGGCCGACTGCGAGGGGGTTGACATCCGGGGCCCGTGGCCTGAAAATCCCTGCTCTTCCTGGAGGGAGGTGGCGCCATGAAACGCGTGGCGGTGATCCTGAGCGGCGCCGGCGTGTTCGACGGGTCGGAAATCCACGAGGCCACGGCCGTGCTGCTCGCGCTCGACCGGGCCGGCGCGCGCGTGACCGTCGCCGCCCCGTCGGGTCCGCAGCTGCACGTGGTCGACCACCTGCGCCGGGAGCCCGCCGCCGGCGAGACCCGCGACATGCGCGTCGAGTCGGCGCGCATCGCCCGCGGACCGGTCGCCGAGGTGAAGGACCTGCGCGCCGGGGACTTCGACGCGGTCGTGCTGCCGGGCGGCTTCGGCGTCGCCAAGAACCTCTGCACCTTCGCCACCGAGGGCGCGGCCTGCACGGTCGAGCCGACGGTGGCCGCGTT
The DNA here is from genome assembly GCA_030658975.1 of Candidatus Latescibacterota bacterium. Taxonomy (GTDB): domain Bacteria; phylum Krumholzibacteriota; class Krumholzibacteriia; order LZORAL124-64-63; family LZORAL124-64-63; genus PNOJ01. The sequence continues at coordinate 23,810 of JAUSBL010000044.1, read as the reverse complement.
CCTCGAGGCCATGCACGACGCGGGCAAGGTCGTCGGCGCGGCCTGCATCGCCCCGGTCCTGGTCGCCCGCGTCCTGGGGGCCCGCGCCCGGGACGGGCGCCCTGCGCTGAAGCTGACCATCGGCGACAACCCCGTCACGGCGGCGGCGGTGGAAGCGATGGGCGCCCGGCACGTGCCGGCCAGGGTCGACGAGGTGGTGGTGGACGACGCGAACCGCGTCGTGACCACGCCGGCCTACATGGTCTCCGACAGGATCTCCGAAGTGTTCGACGGCATCGGCAGGCTCGTGGACGAAGTGCTCGCCCTCTGCTGACACAACCTTGGACTCGCAACCAGAAGGAACCACGATGTTGAACCCCTCCGCCCGCGACGATTCAGCGTCGGCGAACGCCGCCGTCCGCCCCTGGGACGAACACGCCTCCCGCGTGCTGGCCCTGGTCAGCCAGAAGGGGGGCGTCGGCAAGACGACCTCGACGGTGAACCTGGGCGCCTGCTTCGCTCTGAACGGCCACCGCGTGCTGGTGATCGGCACCGACCCGCAGTGCGGCCTCTCGCGCAGCCTGGGACTGGGCCCGCAGCAGCTGCGGGGCGGACTGCGCGAGGTCCTGCTCTCGGGCCTGCCGCTCGCCGACGTCGCGCACGCCACCGTGCTGCCCGGGCTGCAGGTCGTTTCCTCCGACGCCTGGACGATGTCCGAAGAAGAGCAGTACAAGGACCTGATGGCCCGGCAGGCCCGCGCGTTCGTCGCGGCGGTGAACGACGCGCGCGCGTCGTTCGACACCATCCTGATCGACTGTCCGCCCGGGTTCGGGGCCGAGACCCGCGCCGCGCTGCTGGCGGCCGACGGCTTCCTGGTGCCGGTCCAGGCCGAGGAGCTGAGCCGCGACTCCCTGGCGCGCCTGCTCGACCACGTCCGGGAATTCGGCGCGGCGTCCGCCGACGCGGCCGCGCTCGACGGCCTGTTCCTGACCATGACCGACCACCGCACGCGGATGAGCCGGCGCGTCGCGACCCTCCTGGGCGAGGAGTACGGCGACCGGCTGCTGGAGACCACCATCCCCCGCAACACGCGCCTCTCCGAGATGGCCGTCGACGGCCGCCCGACGGTGATCTTCGACCGCCGCTCCAGCGGGAGCCGCGCCTACTTCGACCTCATGGACGAGATCCTCGTGCGCCGCGGGCGGACCGCCGCCGCGACCGCCCCGCACCCCGCCCCCCGCATCGTCGCCGCGGCCCCGGAACCGCGCGCGACCGAGCCGCCGCGCCCGCCCGCCCTGCAGTCCGCCGCCGGCGGCGCCGACCGTCCCCGCTCTCCCGGCCGCCTGCTCGACGATCTGCGCCGCAACGAGGGGGCCGGGGGCTTCGCCGGCCTGCTGGACCGCGAGGACGAGGTCCTCGAGGCGTCCACGGACCTGCTGTCCCTCGACGACCTGCTCGAGGAGGAGGAGCACGGCGCCCGCGACCGCCGCGACGAGGGCGACTGGGGGTACGGGGACGATTATTACGAGACCGTCAACTGAAAGCGCCCGCGGCGGTTGATCGCGCGACGGCGGGAGCGTACCTTGGAGTCCGGGCGGCGACGGTCGTGCCGGCCGCCCTCTTTCCGGGCGCCTAGGAGGTCCCCCGTGACGAAGACGATGCAGGCCCTGGTCTACGACAAGGCCACCATGCCCTGGGACACCACCCGCGGCTTCATCAAGCAGGAGATGCCCCGCCCCGAGATCGACGAGTCGCGCGACCCGGCCGACGGCGACCGCGTGATCGTCAAGATCATCTACGCCGGCTTCTGCGGCAGCGACCGCGGCATCTGGCACCGCACGGCCTTCAAGGGCCACATCTTCGAGAGCCTCAAGCGCGAGAACGCGACCACCCGCATCATCGGCCACGAGATGATCGGCGAGATCGTCGAGACCGGCTCGCGCGTGCAGGCGCGCCACGGCTACCGCGCCAAGGACATCGTCTCGACCGAATCGCACATCATCTGCGGCACCTGCTACCAGTGCCAGATCGGCCAGACGCACATCTGCGCCCGCGACCAGATCATCGGCATCAGCCGCGACGGCTGCTTCGCCGAGTACATCAAGCTGCCCGCCGGCGTGCTGTGGCCCACCGACCGCCGCAAGATCAAGCTGAAGGTGGCCGCCGTGCAGGAGCCCTTCGGCAACGCCGTGCACGCCTGCACCGCGGCCGACCTGCGCGGCAAGACGGTCGCCGTGTTCGGCTGCGGCACGATCGGCCTGTTCGTGATCATGATCGCCAAGGCCCTGGGCGCCACGCGCGTCATCGGCGTCGAGCCGGTGGCCAGGAACCGCGAGATGGCCCTGGCGCTGGGCGCCGACGAGATGATCGGGTTCGACGCGACGAAGTCGGCCGCCCACGGCTGGGCCGCCGACAAGGACGTCGTGCGGGCCGTGCGCGACGCCTCGCGCGGCATCGGCGCCGACGTCTCGCTGGAGATGGCCGGTTTCAACAGCAGCGTCAACAACGCGATCCAGTCGACGCGCCGCGGCGGCGAGGTCGTGCTCTTCGGCCTGAAGCAGGGCAACTTCCACATCCAGGACCTCGACCGCATGATCGTCAACGGCCTGACCCTGCGCAGCGTCGTCGGCCGCCGCATCTTCGAGACCTGGCACATCACGCGCAACCTGCTCGAGGACCGCAGCAACGGCATCCAGAAGCACATCCTCGAGGACATCCTCGCCGGCGGCCAGGAGACGCTCGTGCACATCGACGACTTCAAGCCCGACACGTTCGCCGCGAAGCTCGCCCAGTGGCCCAAGCTGCTGATCGAATTCTGAGGAGGAGGCCGACCGTGAAGAAGCTGAGCATCGAGTTCTGCCGGGCCTGAAACTACGACCCCATCGCCGCCGGTCTGGCGGCGGAACTGCTGCGGGAGTTCGGGATCACGGCCGAGATGATCCCCTCCGGCGGCGGCGTCTTCGAGGTCGTCGCCGACGGCGATCTGGTCTACTCCAAGCGGGCGACCGGACGTCACGCCGAACCGGGCGAGGTGGCCCGGCTGCTGAGGGAGCGTGGCTGATTGACGGCCCCCTACGCCTTCCTGTTCGACATGGACGGAACCTTGCTTGACAGCCGCCGCGCCGTGGTCGGCGCCGTCGCCGCGGCGCTCGGGCGGACCTACGCCCACTGCGGGCTGCCGCCTGCCGCACCGGACCTCGGCCTGATCGAGGACTGCATGGGCCTGCCCGGCCGGGAGTACTTCGCCCGGGCCTACCCGCAGGACTCGGTGCCCGGCCCGCGGCGTGACGAGTTCGCGGCGGCCTTCGCGCGCTTCACCTCGCAGGAGGAGATCGCCGCGATCCGGGCCGGCGGCACCGCCCTCTACGACGGCGTCGAGACCGCGCTGGCCGGGCTTAAGGAGCGCGGGCACGAACTGCTGCTGTTCTCCAACGCCGACGCCCCCTACTTCCGCGGGATCTTCGCCGCGCACGGCCTGGACCGCTTCTTCGCGCGCTCGCTCTGCATCGGGGAAGCCGAGGCCGGGGGTCTGGCGTCCGACAAGACCGGCATGGTGCGCGTCCTGGCCGCCGACCCGTCGCGCACGGTGGTCGTGGGGGACCGCGCCAGCGACCTCGAAGCCGGGCGCGCCGCCGGGGCGCGGACGGTGGGCTGCCTCTACGGCTTCGGCACCCCGCATGAGCTGCGGGCCGCCGACTGGACGGTCGACGGCCCGCTGGACTGGCTGTCGCTGCCGCTGGACGGCCGCGATGGATCCCTCTAGCGGGAGCTGTCCCGCTCCCGGCGCAGTTCCTGCTTCAACTCCCTGATCTCGCGGCTCAGGTGGTCGAGTTCCTTCTGGAGGGACTCCAGGTCGGCGTCGCCCTCGACGTCGAGGTCGACGTCCCCGTGGCGGTGCATGCGCACGTCGTGGGCCTCGCGCACGATCTCGTCCACGTCGATGTCGATGTCGTCGAGCGCGGCCAGGGTCGTGAAGACCCCCTCCATGGCGGCCTCGAGGTCGAGCTCGACCGTCTCGCCGTCGCAGGCGAAGACGACACGGTCGCCGCCGGACGTCGCCCGGATGTCCAGGTCCAGGTCGGCCATCACCGCCTGCACCTCCTTCATCGCGTCGCCGAGCGTCGCCTCGAACTCGGCGACGTCGAAGGCGAAGACCTCTTCGCCCGAGGACTTGTCGAAGATGCGCAGGCCCTGGCCATCCTCGAAGCGGCAGACGAAGGTCTCGCCGTCCTCGTCGATGACGGTGACGACGCGCTCGCGGTCGCGGGCCGCCGCGGGCAGCGCGGCGGCGACGACGAGCAGCAGGGCGGGCAGCAGCGCGATGAGTCGGGGCATCCTGGTCATGGCTCAACCTCCTGGTGCGGATCGGGGTCGGTGGCGTAGGTACGCAGCCGCGGGGCCCGGGGTTGCACGGGAACCGGGATCTCAGGCCCGGAACTGGAGGTCGTACAGCTGGCGGTAGGGGCCGCCGCGGGCCAGGAGCTCCACGTGGGAGCCCGTCTGGACGATGCGGCCCGCCTGGAGCACGCAGATGCGGTCGGCGTTCTGGATGGTGCTGAGGCGGTGGGCGATGACGATGGTCGTGCGGTTGCGCACGAGGCGGTCGATGGCCTGCTGGACCAGCAGCTCGCTCTCGGTGTCCAGCGCGCTGGTCGCCTCGTCGAGGATCAGGATCGGCGGGTTCTTCAGGATGGCGCGGGCGATCGACAGGCGCTGGCGCTGCCCGCCGGAGAGCTTCAGGCCCCGGTCGCCGATGATCGTGTCGAAGCCCTTGGGCAGCTGCTGGATGAACTCCAGGGCGTTGGCCGCGCGGGCCGCCGCCACGATCTCCTCCTGCCGCGCCGCGGGCATGCCGTAGGCGATGTTGTTGCGCACGGTGTCGTTGAACAGGATGACTTCCTGCGTCACCAGACCCATGGCGCCCCGCAGCGAGGCCAGGGTCACGTCGCGCACGTCGTGGCCGTCGACCAGCACGGCGCCCGCGGCGGGCTCGTAGAACCGCGGGATCAGGTCGATCAGCGTCGACTTGCCGGCCCCGCTGGGGCCGACCAGGGCCACCACCTCCCCCGGCCGCACGTGCAGGTCCACGCCGCGCAGGACCTCGACGCCGGTCTCGTAGCTGAAGCTCACCCCGCGCAGTTCCACCTCGCCGCGCACCGCGTCCAGCACGAGCGCGTCCGGCTTCTCGACCACCGTCTGGGGCTCGTCCAGGATCGCGAACACGCGCTCGGCGGCCGCGATGCCCTCCTGGACCGCGTTGTTGACCTGGCTGAGCGCCTTGATGGGCTTGCCCAGCGAGAAGATGCAGAACAGGAACAGCATGAACAGCTGCGGCGGCAGTTCGCCGCCGGCCAGGACCTGCCGGCCGCCGTACCAGAGGATGAACAGGCCGACCAGGACCGAGAGCTGCTCGGTCAGGGGCGAGGAGATCTGCTGCGCGCGGGCGATCTTGAACAGGTCGCGGAACAGCATCTGCGACTCGGCCCGGAAGCGGGCGTTCTCGGCCGGCTCGTTGGTGAAGGCCTTGACGACCCGGATGCCCGCGATGGTCTCCTGCAGGCGCGAGGTCAGCACGGCCATCTTCTCCTGCTGGCGACGGCTGTACCGCCGCAGGATCTTGCCGATGCGCACGATGATCGCGAGGCTCAGCGGCAGCAGGATCAGGGCGACCAGGGTCAGCTTCCAGCTCAGCAGCACGGCCAGCCCCAGGTACACCAGGACCAGCAGCGGGTCGCGGGCCGTGTTGGTGAAGCTGACGTTGACGCTGCGGTTGACGACCAGGACGTCGTTGGTGGCGCGGCTGATGAGCTCGCCGGCCCGGTGCCGGTGGTAGAAGGCCAGCGGCAGCTCGGTGAAGCGCTCGTAGAGCCGGTTGCGCAGGTCGCGGATCAGGCTGAGCTGGACGTAGTCGGTGAACACGGCCTGCAGGTAGCCGGCCACGTTCTTCAGGAGCATCAGGAAGAAGAAGACCACCACGATGCGCCACAGGGATTCGGCCTTGGTGCCGTGGAGCAGCCAGCCGTTCAGCGCCCCCTGCAGGCTGTCGCGCAGGCCGCTCATGGAGAAGGAGTCCTGCAGCTGCTGCACCCGGCTGCCGACGTCGGCGGCCGCGGCGGCGAGGGTGTCGGCGGGCGCGACGGTCGCCGCCGGCGGCGCCGCGGCGACGAAGGTGGCGTTCTCCGGGGCGAACAGGGCGTCGAGGAAGGGGGCGAGCATGACGATGCTCAGGCCGCTCAACAACGAGAAGACGGCCATGAAGGTCATCGACACCAGGACCTGGGGCAGGTACGGGCGCACGAGTCGGAGCACGCGCAGGTAGGTCCGCATGCGGTCTACAGTAATCGCTCGCCACCGGCCGTCAATCGCGGACTTGGCGCGCCGGGCGCGGCCGTGGTACGTTGGCGGCCGCCGCACACCGGGACCCGGGGGTGACCTTGCGCTATTCCGCCGACATCGTCGTGATCGACCTCGAGGCCACCTGCCCCGAATCCGACGAGGGCGACAACACCGTCGCGCGCAGCAACATCATCGAGATCGGCGCCGTGCGCCTGGACCGCCGCAGCCTCGAGACCATCGACGTCTTCAGCGAACTGGTCCGGCCCCGGGAGTACCCGGTCACCCCCTTCATCACGCGCCTGACCTCGATCACGCCGGAGATGGTCGCCGGCTGCCCGGACTTCGCCGTCGTCGGCCAGCGCTTCCTGGACTGGTACGGCCCGCGCAACCGCTCGATGATCGCCGCCTTCGGCGTCTACTACGACATCCCGCTGCTGCGGCGGGAGTGCGACGCCTGCGGCCTGGACTACCGCACGCACATCGCCGGCGGCGCTTTCGACATCCGGGCCGTGGCGACGGTCTGGCTGGCCGCGAACCACCACCGCACCAGCGGCCAGACGCTCGAGTCCGTCCTCGAGAAGATGGGCCTCGACGGGCGGTTCGCACTGCACCGGGCCGTCGACGACGCGAGGGCGGCGGCCGCCGTCCTGCAGACCTACCACCTGGGGCATCCCTGCGACTGAACGGTCGCGCCGCGGGCCGAATTCCCTTGCGGTGGCCGCGGGCGGCTGGCAAATTTCCGGCACCCCCGCCCGCCCCGGGACGCCCCGCGCGCCCCGAAGGTACCGCCCCCGAGAGGAGACCCGCGTGTCCAAGGTCGACCAACTCTTCCAGGCCCAGCAGCCGAACTTCCCGCACTGGGAGCTGATCAAGGACGTCATCGACCAGCAGATCGACATCATGCTGAACTACCGACAGAGCGGGCACCCGGGCGGCAGCCGGTCGAAGGTCCACATGTTCGTCAGCCTGCTGCTCGGCGGCGCCATGCGCTGGGACCTCCGCAACCCCGGCAAGCGCTTCGGCGACCGGTTCATCCTGGTGGCCGGCCACACCGCTCCCCTGGTCTACGGCACGCTGGCGGTCTTCAACGAGGCCCTGCGCGAGATGCACCGCCGCACCGGCGACCCGAAGTACCTGGTGCCCGGCGCGCCGGCCCGCCAGCTCACCTGGGAGAGCCTGCTGGATTTCCGCCACCGCGGCGGCCTGCCGGGCCACGTCGAGATGGCCGGCAACAACCTGTTCGTGAAGTTCAACACGGGCCCGAGCGGGCACGGCGGCCCGGTGATGTGCGGCGAGGCCCTGGCGCTCAAGCGCGCCGGCGCCGACGGGGTCAAGGTCTTCGGCATCGAGGGCGAGGGCGGCCTGACCGCCGGCTGCTGGCACGAGATGAAGAACACCGGCTACGGCCTGGGCCTGGACAACATGTACCTGCTGGTGGACTGGAACGACTACGGCATCGACGACCAGAAGATCTCGTCGGTGGTCCACGGCACCCCTGAGGACTGGTTCGCCCCCTACGGCTGGCACACCCACGAGGCTCCCGACGGCAGCGACTGGAACGACGTCATGCGCGCCATCCTGGAGATGGTCGAGGGCGACAACCCCCGGCACCGGCCGGGCATGACCTGGGGCCGGACCCGCAAGGGCCGCGGCTACCACAAGTTCGACAACAAGAGCCACGGCACGCCGCACGCCCTCAACAGCGACCTGTTCTGGCAGTGCCGCGACGACTTCGCGCAGAAGCACGGCGCCGAATGGGTCGGCCGGGGACAGCCGGCGCCCAAGGACCGGGCGGCCCTGCGCGAGCAGTGCGCGGCGAACCTCAACGTCGCCCTCGACGCGCTGCGGCACAACGAGGCCGCCGTAGCCTACCTCGCCGACCGTCTCGTCGAGCTGGGCGACAGCGTGCCCGCCGAGATCAAGGGCTTCCGGATCCCCGTGGCGCAGAACCCGCTGCGGGACCCGTCCCTGTTCGACCACACGCAGTACCCCGCGGGCATGTGGGCCAAGCCCGGCGAGAAGCAGCCCAACCGCGCCGCGCTCGCCCGCTGGGGCAGCTGGATCAACGCCACCTGCCGCGAGAAGTACGGCCGGCCGCTGTTCCTGGCCTGCTCGGCGGACCTGGCCGGCTCGACCAACATCTCGGGCTTCGGCGAGAGCTACGACGACAAGGCGAACTACGGCTGGTACGAGCGCGATTCGGCTCCCGAGGGCGTGGTCATGCCCCAGGAGATCACCGAATTCCAGAACTCGAGCCTCTGCGTGGGCGCCGCCAGCGTCAACTTCAGCGACCGGCCCGAGGAGGAGTTCAACGGCTTCTACACCGCCTGCTCCACCTACGGCGCGTTCAGCTACCTGAAGTACGGCGCCATGCGCCTCTACAGCCAGCTGGCGGCGGACTGCGAGCTGAAGACCGGCAAGACGATCTGGATCGCCGGCCACAGCGGACCCGAGACGGCCGAGGATTCGCGGACCCATTTCGGCGTCTTCTCGCCCGGCGTGACCCAGCTGTTCCCCGACGGGCACGTCATCGACCTGCACCCCTACGAGTACAACGAGGTGCCGGTGCTGCTGGCCGCCGCGCTGCGCACCGACGCGCCGATCGTCGCACTGCACCTCACCCGGCCCGCCATCGAGATCTTCGACCGCGCGGCGCTGGGGCTGGCCTCCCACCTCGAGGCGGCGCGCGGCGCCTATGTGCTGCGCGACTACCGGGACGGCCTGCCCCGGCAGGGCTGCCTCTTCGTGCAGGGCACGATGTCGACCTACAACCTCATCCGCGCCCTGCCCGCGATCGACGCGGCCGGCGTGAACGTCAAGCTGGTGGCCGTGCCCTGCCCGCAGCTGTTCGCCCTGCAGGACGAGGCCTACCGCGATCGCACGATCACCGGGGCCGACCGGCTCAACAGCACCTTCGTCACCAACCGGGCCAAGCGCCTGATGCACGACTGGGACTTCAACCCCCACGCCCGCCGCTACGCGATGTGCAGCGACTGGGACGACGGGTGGCGCGTGGGCGGCGCCCTGGACGACGTCTGCGAGGACGCGAAGATCGACACGGCGAGCCTGGCCGCGGGCGTGATCCGCTTCGCGCGGGACTACGAGGCGCGGATGGCGGAGCTCAAGCGGATGCTCGGCGAGGCCGCCGGCGCCTGACCGGGCCGCCGGCGACGTACGGGGGGCGGGTCCCGCGGGATCCGCCCCCTTTTTCGCGCCGGCCCGCGCCCCCGGGGTGGCGATCGGCCCGCGTGCCGCTAGATTGGGGGCTGATTGAACGTGAACATCCACTTCAAGGAGTCCGCCATGGCCGAGTTCAAGCTCAAGGGCAATCCTTTCCACACCGTAGGCGCGCTGCCCGCCGTCGGGTCGACCGCCCCGTCATTCACGCTCACCAAGACCGACCTCTCGGAGGTCACCCTGGACGACCTGCGCGGCAAGCGCATCGTCCTGAACGTCTTCCCGAGCATCGACACCGACGTCTGCGCCGCGAGCGTCCGCCGCTTCAACGCCGAGGCGGGCAAGCTCGCCGGCACCGTCGTGCTGTGCGCCTCGATGGATCTGCCGTTCGCCCACAAGCGCTTCTGCGGCGCCGAGGGCCTCGAAGCCGTCGTCTCGGTGTCCGACTTCCGCAACGGCGGCTTCGGCCGCGCCTACGGCGTGCGCATCGCCGACGGCCCGCTGGCCGGCCTGCTGGCCCGCTCGGTCCTGGTGATCGACGCCGCCGGCAAGGTCGTCCACAGCCAGCTCTGCCCCGAGACCACCCAGGAGCCGGACTACGAGGCCGTCCTGAAATCCCTGAAGTAGGCGGCCGTCGCCTCCGCATGCGAAAGCCCCCGTCCCTGTGGACGGGGGCTTCCGATCATCAGCGGGCCGGTACGGCCGCGGGGGGGGGTCAGACCTCGACGACCGAGTTCTCGACGTCGCCGACCGGGGCCGGCTCGTAGCGGTGGGCCTCCCAGTCGTTCTCCCAGGTCTTGCCGTCGATGAGGTAGCGGAACCGGTACGAACGGCCCGTCTCCAGGTCCAGAGCGACCTTGAAAGCCCCGTCCTTGAGACGGGTCATGGGGCAGCTCGCCGTATCCCAATCGTTGAAATCGCCGACCAGGTGCACGGACTCGGCGGCGGGCGCAGCCTCGGCGGGCAGACGGAACGTCACCTTGCAAATGGGGCGGGACTTCAGGTAACGGATTTCGAGGCTCATGTTTCCCTCCTTGTGCAGAGCCGTCGCGCCGTCGGCGGTGCGACGCCGCATGGTTATACCAACTTCCGGCCCGCGTCAAATGTGAAATCCGTGTGGACCGGCGCCGGCGCGTCCGGGTGCGGTTCTTGCTAGCAGCCAGGAGGGGCCGTCGCCTCCCGAGAGCGCTCCCCCACTCGCGGGGCAAGGCGGATCGTGCTAGTTTGGAGCGGTCCTTTTCGGATGGAGCCGCCATGAAAACGCCCCTCGCAGCTTTGCTGCTGCTCGCGATCGCGACGACGTCGCCGGCCGCCTCCCCGCCCGCGGCCGGCAGCATGCAGCTGGTCGAGAGCGTGCCCGCCGAGACCGTCCTGGACCAGCCGGACCTGCCCGAGGCCCGCGACGTCTGGCCCGCGATGATCGCCTCGGCGCGCAGCACGCTGGACATCGAAGTCTTCTACATCAGCGCCGACCCCGCGCGCGACGACGCCCTCGACGCCGTCCTGGCGGAAGTGTCCGCGGCGAGCGCCCGCGGCGTGCGCGTGCGGCTGCTCGCCGACCGGGGCTTCCACAAGACCTACCCCGAGTGGATCGACGCCATCGGCGGGTTGGCCGGCGCCGAGGTGCGCCTGCTCGACGCGCGCCGCCTGTGGGGCGGGGTGCAGCACGCCAAGTTCTTCGTCGTGGACGGCCGCGACTGCTTCGTCGGCAGCCAGAACTGGGATTACCGGGCCCTGGAACACATCCGCGAGCTGGGCGCCCGGTTCGCGTCGCCCGCGGTCGCGGCGGCCGTCGGGGCCGTCTTCGCGCACGACTGGGCCCTGGCCGGCGACGAGCCGCCGCCCGCGGCCACGGTCGGGGCGGGCCCCTGGACACTGGAGACCGGCGGCGGCGCGACCTCGACGGTCCGCTTCGCGGCCAGCCCGCCGCAGGCGCTGCCGCCGGGCGTGCCGCACGACGAGCCGCTGCTGGTCGACCTGATCGACCGCGCCGCGCACGAGGTGCGGCTGCACCTGCTGAGCTACGGCGTCACCGAGCGCGACGGGACCTACTACGCGACCCTGGACGCCGCCCTGCGCCGCGCCGCGGCGCGCGGCGTGCAGGTGAAGGTCATCCTGTCGAACTGGGCCAAGCGCGCGTCGGCGCTGCCGCACATCAAGAGCCTGGCCGTGCTGGACAACGTCGAGGTGCGCTTCACGAACATCCCGCAGTGGTCCGGCGGCTTCATCCCCTTCGCGCGCGTCGAGCACCCGAAGTACCTGGTCAAGGACGGCGACGAGGCGTGGCTGGGCACGGCCAACTGGGGGCGCGACTACTTCCACGAGTCGCGCAACCTGAGCTTCTTCTTCGCCGCAGGGCCGGTCGCCGGGGACATGGCGCGCTGGTTCGACACGAGCTGGAACAGCCCCTACGCCGAGGTCGTGGACCCCTGCGCTGAATACGCACCCCCGCCGCGGGGTGAGTGACGGCGGCGCACCCGCGCCGCGAAAGGACGAGCCATGCCCAAGCCGCCGCCGCGTCTGGAGAAGAACCGCACCGCCCTGGTCGTCGTCGACGTCCAGGAGCAGTTCCGCCCGCTCATCCACGCGATGGGGCTGGTGCTGGCCAACTGCTCGCGACTGATCCGGTTCTGCGACCAGTTGGCGGTCCCGGTGCTGGTCACCGAGCACTACCCGCGCGGGCTGGGCGGCACCGTCGAGGAACTCGCCACGCTGCCCCGGCGCTACGAGCCCATCGAGAAGATCAGCTTCTCCTGCGCGGCCGACCACAACTTCAGCAGCCGGCTCAAGAGCCTGAACCGCGACCAGATCGTGCTGTGCGGGATCGAGACTCACGTGTGCGTCTACCAGACGGCGCGCGACCTGCTCGAAGCGGGCTACCAGGTGGCGGTGGCGGCCGACGCCGTCTCGTCGCGGCAGGTCAGCAACCGCAACCTGGGCCTGGCCTACCTGCGCGACATCGGCGCCCAGGTGATGACCGCCGAGATGGTGATGTTCGAGATCCTGAAGGTGGCGCGGACCGAGGACTTCCAGGCCGTGTCCGCCATCCTCAAGGAGAACCCCCTGCCCGGCACGCCGGCGGCGGCCGCGCCGCAGCGGGCCGGCCAGCGCTGAGCCGGTTCATCTGCCCGCGTCCGGCGCCTTCAGCACCAGTTCGATGCGGCGGTTGCGGGCCCTGCCTTCCTCGGTCGTGTTCGGCGCGACCGGCTGGTCCGGCCCCATGCCGGCCGCCGCCGGGGTCGCCGCCGGCGCGTCCAGCCGCTTGGCGAGCGCCGCCGCCACGACCTGCGCGCGCTCCAGCGAGAGCTTCAGGTTCGCGGCGCGGGAGCCGGTGTCGTCGGTGTACCCCTCCACTCCGGGGACGAAGTCGGGGAACCGGCGAATCGCCTCGGCGGCCTTGTCCAGCAGCGGGTCGTACTTCGGGTTCAGCCACGCGTTGCCCGAGGCGAACTTCAGGCCCGTCAGCCTCACCCGCACATCCCCCTCGGGCGTCAGCCAGACCTGCCCTTCCTCCGGCTTGAAGAGCAGGCCGAGCTCGCGCACCTGCGCCTCGCGGTCCTGCACGCGGGTTTCCCGCGAGGCGACGGCGGAAAGGTCGGCTTCGGCCACGCCCGCCCGCAGCTGCGTCTCCCAGAGGGCGTGCCGCGCCGCGGTCAGTTCGCGCCTCAGCCCGACGATCGTCGATTCCTGGGCGGCGCGGCCGCCCTCGACCCAGGCCCCGAAGTCGCGGTTGACCGCCTCGAGCGAGTCCGCCCGCACGCGCAGCCTGGTCATCACCCGGTCGAGGTCCGCGAGCACGCTGCGGCCGGCCGGTTCGCCCGAGAGCTCCGGAGCGACCGTCAGGCCCGCGATGGTGGCGACGCGCCCGACGAGGCGGTCGTAGCGCTCGGCCGCCTCCTGCCAGTCGTGGCGCGCCGAGCGCAGGTCCTCGATGAAGCGGATGCGGTTCAGGACGCGCGTGGCCGCCAGTTCGGCCGCGGCCAGGGAACCGTCGCACTCGCCGCCGCCGATGACGCAACCGACCGCCACGTCGTTGGCGGACTCGGCGACGCGGAAGTCGTCGGGACAACGCTTGTCGGCGCCGAGCTGCTTGGCCTGGGCGAGCGTCGCCGCGACGGCGGTGGCCCGCTCCGCCGGAGTCGCGGCCACGGCGACGGTTGCGGCGATGACGACGGTTGCGGCGATGAACGCGATCGGCGGGAACGGATGTCTCATGATACGGATTCCTCCTGGTCGCCCACCGGGCAGCCGAGGCCGCCGCGGGCGGCGGCGGCGTCGCTGACCAGCAGGATCTTGCCCCGGTTGCGCCGCTCCTGCAGCGCGAGGTGGGCGCGGTCGGCGTCGCGGAAAAGGTACGCACGGTCGATCACCGGCCGCACTTCGCCCGCGGCCGCCAGCGCGAGGATGCTCTGCATCCAGCCGGCGACACGGGCCTGGTCGTGCCACAGGCGGCCCAGGTTCACGCCCAGGACGCCCTTGTTGTCGTTCACCAGCCGCAGCGGATTCAGCAGCAGCCACGGCACGCCGGCCAGCGTCCGCAGCGGCGCCAGGCGCGACCCCGAGAGGGTCGCCGCGTCGGCGAAGCCGAACAGCACCAGCCGGCCGGTGGGCGCGAGGCTCTCGTAGCTCTCGCGGATCCAGCGCCCGTGGCGCGGCTCGAGCACGACGTCCGCGCCGCGCCCGCCCGTCGCTTCCCGCACTTCGGCGGCGAAGCCGCGCCGTCGCGAGTCCAGGCACAACTGCACGCCCCTCTCCCGCAGCCAGGCGTGCTTCGACGGAGAGGCGCTGCCCAGCACGAGCGCGCCGCGCCGTCGCGCCAGCTGCGTCGCGGCCGTGCCCACACCGCCGGCGGCGCCGTGCACCAGCACCGTGCCGCCCGGTCCCGCCGGAGCCATGACCTCGAGCATCTGCCAGGCCGTCAGGAAGTTCACGGGCAACGCGGCGGCCTCGGCCGTGGTCACGGAATCGGGCAGGGGGAACACGGCGCCGGCCGGCACGCAGACAACATCGGCGTAGCCGCCGAAGTTGCAGAAGGCCAGCACGCGGCGTCCGGCGAGGTCCGCCGGCGCCCCCTCGCCCAACGCGTCCACGACGCCCGCGACCTCGTAGCCCGGGACCATGGGCAGCCGCGGCGCTCCGGGATAGAGGCCGATGCGGATCATCACGTCCGCGAAGTTGACGCCGGCGGCGTCGACGCGCAGCCGCACCTCGCCGGGCCGGGGCAGGGGATCGGGCTCCTCCCGCAGGGCGAGCACGCCGGGTCCGCCGCGGCGGGTGATCCAGACGCGTTTCACGTCACCGGCCGCCTGCGAGGTCCGCCGACCGGCCGGCGCGGACGACGAGATCATCCAGCCAGATGCGGCCCGGACCGGCGGCGTAGATCGCGATGCGCAGTCTCCCGGGCCTCTCGCCGGGCTTCAGCGGCACCCGCACCTCGACGTCGGTCCAGGGAACTGTCCGGCGGATGCCCGGCAGGGCTGTGCGCGCCAGACGCGGCTCGCCGTCGCGGGGGAAGATCCAGAGATCGAGGTAGATGTCGTACTTGAGCAGCTCGCTGCGGGCGCGGAGGTCGACGGCGATCGTCTCGACGTCGCCCCGCGGTCCCTGCGTTTCGCAGAGGTTGACCAGCAGGCGCTCGCCCCGGTTGCCGATCGCCAGCACGCCGCCGTCGGGACCTTGCTCGAGGACCGCCTCCGGGCCCAGCTCGAGCATCCCCGTCGCGTCCTCGAAGGCGAGCGTGGCCAGGGTCTGCGGTCCCCCGCCGCCGCAGCCGGCGAGCGACCCCAGCAGGATCGCCGCCGTCAGGCAGCGTCGGCACAGCGTCATCGTGTTCATCGGCATCTCCCGGATGGAAGGGGGCGGCCCCGCGGCCGCCCCGTCTCCGATCGGCCCGAGCCGCCCCGGGTCAGTCCTTGGCGGCCGACCGCGAGCTGCGGTACAGGTAGTAGCCCAGGAGGCAGAACATCACCAGCGTCAGCACGGCCGAGGCGGGGTTCTCGAGCCACCCATCCATGCCCAGGACGCCGTGCACGCTCCACTCGGAGTCGCCGGTCGCCTGGATCCCCGTGAACTTGATGATCGAGGCGATGACGCCCATGATGGCGCCGCCGGCCACGAACCCGCTCGCGATGAGCGTGCCGCGGTCCTTGCGCGCGGTCTGCGCCGACTCGCTGCCGCCCTTGCCGACCCAGTAGGCGATCAGGCCGCCGGCCAGCACCGGGGTGTTGACCTCCAGGGGCAGGTACATGCCCAGGGCGAAGGCGAGCGCCGGCAGGCCCGTCCACTGCAGGATCAGCGCCATGAAGATGCCGGCCATGTACAGCAGCCACGGGGCCGGCTGGCCGGTCATCAGGGGCTCGATCACGGCCACCATCGCGTTGGCCTGGGGCGCGGGCAGGGCGCCTTCGCCGGAGAAGCCGTAGCTGGTGTTCAGGATCATGATCACCGCGGTCACCGAGACGGCCGCCACGATCGTGCCCAGGAACTTCCACTTCTCCTGGGTGGCGGGCGTCGTGCCCAGCCAGTAGCCGATCTTCAGGTCGCTGATGAAGCCGCCGCTCATCGAGAGCGCCGTGCAGACCACGCCGCCGATCAGCAGCGCCGCCACGATGCCCTCCTGGCCCTGCAGGCCCACGGCCTTCAGGACCACCGAGCTGATGATCAGGGTCATCAGGGTCATGCCGGACACGGGGTTGGTGCCCACGATGGCGATGGCGCGCGCGGCGACCGTCGTGAACAGGAACGAGATGCCGGCCACGACCGCCAGGCCGGCCAGGGCCTGGCCCATGCCCACGCCGGGAACCATGAACCAGAAGAAGCAGAACACCGCCAGCAGGGTCATGATCAGGCCCGAAGTCACGATGTTCATCGGCAGGTCGCGCTGCGTGCGCTCGACGACGCCGCCGGCCGCGGACTTGGCCGCCGCGCCGCCGGCCGCCAGCTTGAAGGCGCCCAGGATGATGCTGCGGCTCTTCCACACGCCGATCAGGCCGCTCATCGCGATCGCGCCGATGCCTACCGGCCGCACGAAGTTGCGGAAGATCGTCAGCGTGTCCAGTCCTTCCAGCGCCGGCAGCTGGTACAGCGTGCCGGAGATCGTGACGCCCTTGCCCAGGATGCCGATCATCGGGGTCAGGACCCACCACGACAGGAACGAACCGCAGGCGATGATCAGCGCGTAGCGCAGGCCGATGATGTAGCCCAGGCCGATGATCGCGGCCTCGGTCATCATATGGAACTCCAGGCGGACCTTCCTGGAGAGCGACTCGCCCCACGCGAACGCGGTCGTGCCGAAGGTCTCGCGCCACAGGCCGAACGTCTGCGACAACAGCTGGAAGCCGCCGGCCAGCAGGCCGCTCTTGACCAGCACGCCGGCCTGGCCGCCGCCGGCCTCGCCCGCCATCAGCACCTCGGTGCTGGCGGTGGCCTCGGGGAACGGGAACTCGCCGTGCATCTCCTTGACGAAGTAGCGGCGGAACGGGATCAGCAGCAGGATGCCCAGGAAGCCGCCCAGCAGGGAGGCTAGGCACATCTGCATGAAGTTCGTCTTGTCCGACAGGTTCAGGATGTAGATGCCGGGCAGCGTGAAGATGGCGCCGGCCACGACCACGCCCGAGGCGGAGCCGATGGACTGGATCATCACGTTCTCCTGCAGGGCGTCCTTGCGCTTCGCGCTCAGGCCGATCGCCAGGATCGTGATGGGGATGGCCGCTTCGAACACCTGGCCGATCTTCAGGCCCAGGTACGCGGCCGCCGCCGAGAAGATCACCGCGAACACCAGACCCCAGGTCAGGGAGTAGGGTGTCAGTTCGGGCATGATCCGGTTGGCGGGCACGACGGGGATGTATTCCTCGCCGGGCCTGAGCTTGCGGTAGGCGTTCTCGGGGAGGCTCTTGGCCTTGCCGCTGACGTCCATGGACACCTCCGTCATCACACGCGGAAGAAGGGGCGCACCCGGGATCGCTCCGCGGGGGCACCGGACATGTGGGGGAAACTACCACCTCCGCCGCCCCGGGACAACCACTAGCACCAAGACATAGTTGTTGAATCGGGAGTGGGAGGGCCTAGAATCGTGCCGCTCCGAAGTTCCACCCAGGGGAGACCACATGGCCGTCGCGCGCGCGCGTGCATTCCGGATCGTCCTGCGCATCTGCTACCTGCTGCTCGCCGCCGCGATCACCTGGCTGCTCGTGGCCGGGATCGACTACTACAGCCAGCCGCTGGACCAGCGCCCGCACCACCCGGATTTCCGCAGCCTGCGCCCGGCCGGCACGGTGGGCCACGGCCTGGGCATCGTCGGCAGCCTGCAGATCCTGCTGCTGCTGCTCTATTCCCTGCGCAAGCGCTGGCACGGGCTCGCCGGCAAGGGGCACATCGGCCGCTGGCTGGACGGCCACATCTTCCTGGGCGTCTCGGGACCGCTGCTGGTGACCCTTCACACGTCGTTCAAGGTCCAGGGCCTGGTCGCCGTGAGCTACTGGTCGATGATGGCCGTGGCGTTCAGCGGCGTTTTCGGGCGCTACCTCTACCTGCAGCTCCCGCGCAACATGCTGGGAGAAGCCATGACGCTGGAGGAGATCCAGGCCCAGCTCGCGCAGACCGACCGGAGGCTGCGCGAGACGCACGGCCTGGATGAGCGCACCATGACCACGCTGGAAACCGTCACTGCCGCCGGCGGCAGCCTGTGGCGGCTCCCGATGAACAACATCTTGCTGGGCATGCGGTTACGAACTCATTTGCCGGCCGGAGCCTCCCCGGACCTCCTGGCCATGGCCAAGGCGCGGGTCTTGCTCGGTCGGCGCATCTTGTTCCACAACCGCATCCGGGAGCTGTTCCACTATTGGCACGTCATTCACAAACCCTTCGCATTCCTCATGTTGATCATCATGGTCGTCCACGTGGGCGTGACCGTGGCCCTGGGGTACCGATGGGTGTTCTGAGTCGTCTGACTCAATTTGCGACAATAGCTGTCCTAATTGCGGGACTGCCGCACTTCGCCGCGGCCCAGCTTTCACCCGGCAAACTCAGCCGGGTCCACGAGAGTCTCGAGGGCGTCCGCCAGTGCACGTCCTGCCACGAGCTGGGCGACCAGACGGTCGGCCCGAAATGCCTGACCTGCCACCAGGAGATCGCCACCCGGGTGGCGGCGGGGCGCGGGCTGCACGCCGTCGCCGGCCACGAGCACTGCGCGACCTGCCACGTCGAACACCAGGGCCGAGATTTCGAGCTGATCCACTGGCCGGCCGGCCCCCAGGCTTTCGACCACGCGACGGCGGGCTGGCCCCTCGAAGGCGCCCACCGCCGGCTGGACTGCCGCAAGTGCCACCGGGCCGACCTGCTGCAGGACCTCTCGTTGGTGCGCGACCGCGGCAAGAATCCGGGCCGCACCTACCTCGGCCTGGGCACGGCCTGCATGGACTGCCATCGCGACGAGCACCGGGGACAGTTCGAGCGGGCCTGCACGGATTGCCACCGCCAGGACGCCTGGAAACCGGCCGCCGGATTCGACCATGCCAAGACGGACTTCATCCTCTCGGGCAAGCACCGCGACGCGGCGTGCGACCGCTGCCACCCCGTCGCGACCGGGACCCTCGACGGAACCCCGGACACCTGGCGCCGCTACCGTCCCGTGGAGCACGCGACCTGCGCGGCTTGCCACAAGGACCCCCACGCGGGCTCGCTCGGCGGCGATTGTGCACGCTGCCACGATCCCACCAACTGGCGGCGCGTCGCCGGCGGCGCCTTCGATCACGACCGCACGCGCTACCCGCTGCGGGGCCGGCACGCCGCCCTGAAGTGCGACGCCTGCCACCGCGCGGACGCCCCCCGCAACTCCCTGGTCTACGCCCGCTGCGACGGCTGCCACCAGGCCCGCCATCCGGACGCCGCCGACGGCCGCACCTTCGACGCCTGCAGCCGCTGCCACTCCGTGAACGGATTCGCCCCGTCGTCGTTCACGGTCGCCCGCCACGACTCCACGGACTTCGGCCTGGAAGGCGCCCATCTCGCGGTGGCCTGCAGCGCCTGCCACGCGCCGGCCCGCAAGGGAGCGCCGACGCCGCTGCAGAGGCCGGCGGCGGCGTGCACGGATTGCCACCGCGATCCCCACGGCGGCACGAGCACGGCCCAGCAGGCCGAGATCGGCTGCCGGCTCTGCCACGACGCCTCGTCGTGGCGGACCGTGGCCTACGATCACGGCCGCACCCGCTTCCCCCTCGTGGGCAAGCACGCGACGACCGCGTGCCGGGCCTGCCACGCGCCGCCGGGCGCGCGTTCCGCGGCGGACAGCCTGCGGTTCCGCCCCACCCCTGAGCGCTGCGACGCCTGCCACAAGGACCCGCACCGCGGCCAGTTCGCCACGACGACGGCACCGCCCGTCACCGATTGCGAACGCTGCCACGCCACCGAAGCCGGATGGCGGGCGGTGCGCTTCGATCACGATCGCGACACGACCTTCCCGCTGGCGGGCGGCCACCTGGACGTGGCCTGCCAGGCCTGCCACCCCCGCGAGGGCGAGGGGGACGACCTCGCGGTCCGGTACCGGCCCGTGGACAAGCGCTGCGAGGCCTGCCACACGGTGGGTTTCCTCGACACCCGGAACAAGGGAGACCGGCCATGATGCGACGCTGGCTGCTGCCGTTGTCGATGCTCGCGCTCGCCGCGGTGCGGGTCGCGGCCCAGACCCCGGACCTCAGCCCGCACGGGGATCTCGACATGCGCTGCGAGGTCTGCCACGACGCCTCGTCGTGGGTCGTTCCCTCGCCGACGCCGGCGTTCGACCACGCGACGACCGGCTACGTCCTGACCGGCCGCCACACACAGGCCGCCTGCTCAGGTTGCCACGAGGACCTGCAGTTCCGCCGCGTCGCCTCGGCCTGCGCCGACTGCCACCTGGACGTCCACCGCCGCCGCTTCGGTTCCCACTGCGACGACTGCCACAACACGTCCGGCTGGGACGTCCGCGACGCCAGCCGCGCCGCCCACCCCGCGACGGGTTTCCCCCTGCTCGGCGCCCACGCCGTCGTGGACTGCGACGCGTGCCACCAGGGATCGCCCGGCGAAGAGCACACCACGATCCCCGCCGACTGCCTCAGCTGCCACGACGCCGACTACGAGGCGGCGCGCGACCCCGACCACGCCGCGAACGGCTTCAGCACGGACTGCGTCAGTTGCCACGGGATGACGGCGTCGGGCTGGGGCTCCGGCTCCTTCATCCATTCGCCGGCCTTCCCGCTGACCGGCGCCCACGCCACGGCGACCTGCGCCTCCTGCCACGCCACCGGCTACGCGGGCACGCCGACCGACTGCTACGCCTGCCACCGGCCCGACTACGAGGGGACCGACGACCCCGGCCACGTCGCCGCCGGCTTCAGCACCGACTGCCGGCAGTGCCACAGCGACGTCTCCTGGGACGGCGCCGACTTCGACCACGCCACCTCGGGCTTCGCCCTGACCGGCGCGCACGTCGCGGTGTCCTGCGTCTCCTGCCACGCCACGGGCTACACGGGAACGCCCACCGACTGCTACGCCTGCCACCGGCCCGACTACGAGGGCGCCAACGATCCCGACCACGTCGCCGCCGGCTACAGCACCGACTGCCGGCTGTGCCACAGCGACGTGTCCTGGGAGGGCGCGGACTTCGACCACGCGACCTCGGGCTTCCCCCTGACCGGCGCCCACACGACGACGACCTGCGTCTCCTGCCACGCCACCGGCTACGCGGGCACCCCGACCGACTGCTACGCCTGTCACCGGCCCGACTACGAGGCCGCCACCGAACCCGGCCACGTCGCCGCCGGCTTCAACACCCAGTGCGCCTCCTGCCACACGACCTCCGTCTGGCAGCCGGCGAACTGGAACCACGACACGCTGTTCCCCATCTACTCGGGCCGGCACCGCGACGAGTGGAACGCCTGCGTCGACTGCCACGTGACGCCGACGAACTACGCCGTGTTCGAGTGCATCTTCTGCCACGAGCACAACCGCACGGATACGGACCGGGATCACCAGGGCGAGGATGGTTACGTCTACCAGAGCGCCGCCTGCTTCCAGTGCCATCCGCGAGGAGACGAATGAGCATCTCGAGCCGCCGCGGCATCCTGTCCGTCGTCATGGCGTGCCTGCTGGCCGCCACAGCGGCGCGCGCCGGGGATCCACCGGACATCCCGGATGCGCCGCGCGCCAAGGTCAGCTACGTGTCCGCCGAACAGGTCTACCTGGACGCCGGCCGCGCCGACGGTCTGCGCACCGGCGACGTGCTGCGGATCCTGCGCCGCGATGCGCCGGTCACCGAGATCACGATCGAGCACCTGGCCGAGCATTCGGCCTCGTGCCGGATCACGGGCGACGCCGCGGACGTCCACCCGGGAGATGCGGCAGTCGTGATCCGGCAGGGCCCCGCGCCCGCGCCCGCCGACAGCGCCGCCGTCCAGGCGACCAACCCAGTGCCCGCGGCGACGACCGGCCCCGCCCGCGCGCAATCCGCCGGGCGGGACCGCCCCTTCTTCCTGCGGGGCCGGCTCACCCTGCAGTGGCTCCACTACAACGACCGCAGCGAGACGGACCTCGACCTGACCCAGCCGTCGCTGCGCTTCGACCTGCGCTCCCGCGAGCCCTTCGCGGGCGGCCATGAACTGCAGGTGCGCGGCACCCTGCGCCAGAACCGCCGCGCCGCCGGCTTCTCCTCCCCGGCCGAGAACGAGTGGCGCAACCGCGTCTACCTCGTCACCCTCACGCGCGAGCGCCCGGACGACCGCTGGCACTACAGCCTGGGCCGCATCACGAGCCGGGCCGTCAGCGGCTTCGGCCAGATCGACGGGGCCCTGTTCAGCAGCCGCCTGGCAGCCGGCACGCGACTCGGCGCCTTCGCCGGCTTCACACCCGACCCGCGCACGAGCGAACCGAGCGGCGACGAGCGCAAGCTGGGCGGATTCCTGGCCTGGACCGACGACGACGGCGTCGACCGGCCCTGGCAGGCCGTGCTGGCCGCAGTCGGGGAATATCACGGCAGCGAAGCCAGCCGCGAGTACCTCCTGCTGGACGGCGACCTCGGACACGACGGCGCTTTCCGGCTGCACCAGAGCGCCGAGCTGGAAGTCAACCGTGGCTGGCGCTACGCGGCGCAGGGCCGCCGCCTCGCGCTGAGCAATACGGTCACCACCCTATCTGCGCGTATCACGCCGCGCTGGAGCGCTTCACTCAGCCACGACCGCCGGGAGCTCTACCGCACCTGGGCGACCCGCTCCCTGCCCGACAGCCTCTTCCGCGACGCCGAGCGGTCGGGCCTGCGACTGCGGACGCGCTGGTCGGACGGCAGCGGCTGGTCGCTGGCCGCCGACGGCGGCGTGCGCGGGGGCGCCGGCCGCGACGGCGACACCTGGGGCTGGGGCACGACCATCGGACGCGCCGGCCTGTCGGGTCCCGGCAGCTACCTTTCACTGGACCTGCGCGGCTTCGACGGCCCGCGGGTCTCCGGCCTGACGCCGTCGCTGCGGCTGGATCAGCCCCTGCGCGACGGGCTGGACCTGCAGGTCGCGGCGGGGCTCTACAGTTACGACATTGTCGGCGTCGACGGACGTCGCTCCCACTGGACCAGGGTCGGCGCGCGCCGGATCCTGGGCCGGTCGTGGCTGGCGGGCCTGGAATACGAGCGGGACGGCGGCGACGACATCCGAGGCGACCGCCTGCGGGCCGATCTCACGCTGCGATTCTGAGGATTTGCGGGGGGGACCATGGAATCGCTGCTGATCTGGGGGGGAGCCCTCCTGCTGGGCGCAGTCCTGATCGTGCCCTACTTCCTGCGCTTCCGCGCCGCCCGGCAGCAGGACGCCGCCCGGCGCGCCGAGACCGTGGCGCTGGGCATGAACCGGCCCGTCGGACAGTATCCCCTGATCGACGCCAACGCCTGCATCGGCTGCGGGTCCTGCGTGATGGCCTGCCCTGAGGGCGACGTGCTCGGCATCGTCGGCGGCAAGGCCGTGATCACCAACGGCGCCCGCTGCATCGGCCACGGCCGCTGCGCCGAGGCCTGCCCCGTCGGCGCGCTCAAGGTCGGCCTGGGCGACATCACGATGCGCGACGATATCCCGGTGCTGAGCCCCGACCTCGAGACCAGTCGGCCGGGGATCTTCGTCGCCGGCGAGCTGGGCGGTTTCGCGCTGGTCAGCAACGCCGTGGACCAGGGGCGCCGCGCCATGGAAGCGATCGCCGCCCGCAGCCCCTTCCCCGCCCAGGACCCGCGCTGGGACGCGATCGTGGTCGGGGCGGGACCCGGCGGGCTCAGCGCGGCGCTGACGGCGCGCAAGCACGGCCTGCGCTGC
>JAUSBL010000038.1 GCA_030658975.1 Candidatus Latescibacterota bacterium | reverse complement strand
CACATGCTGGTGCCGAGGGCCAGCAGGAAGGCCGGCGCCGCCATCACGAAGGTGCCGAGCATCATCATGTTGTAGATCTTCTTCTTCTGGGTCAGCGCGGTGACGATGGGCACCGCGATGAAAATCAGGATCGGGTTGAGGTTGGAGAACAGCTCGAAGCGATCGCTGACCACGCCCGTGAAGGCGCGCTCGAAGTACTGGGGCAGCACCAGCCAGTTGTACGTGAACAGGGTCTGCACCGGGATCAGGGCGAAGATGAAGAAGAAGAACTTCGCGTCCGACAGGGGATGGTTGGCCAGCCAGCGGTAGGCGGGCAGGCCCCAGCGGCGGAACAGCACCAGCACCGCGACGATGGCCGCCATCAGGCCCCACACCGCGGTCCGCCAGGTCGCGGGCAGGAAGTAGATGCTGGCGACGATCGCCACCAGGGTCGCCCACAGGTGGATCGGCACGCGGCGGTCGGGATCGAAGGCCTCCAGGGCCTTGGCCGCCGTCTGCTCGGCGGTGTCGGCGGCGCGCCCGGAGTCCAGCCGTTCCTGCTCGTTCTCCTTTTCGATGCGCGCGATGGCGGCCAGCTCGACCTTGCGCGTCAGGATGAACAGCGTCGCCAGCAGCGCCAGCACCGTCAGCGACGTGTAGAACCAGTAGGCGCCGGTGATGCCGACGGAATGGCGCACACCGCTCATGAACGAGGGGAACCAGCCGCCCAGGTTCATCAGCGCGTAGAGCATGGCGTAGCCCATGGCGGCGGTCTTGGGGCTGGTGAACTTGCGCACCCCGGCGTAGGCCGCCGGCATGTACATGCCGTAGCCGACGACCACCAGCAGGATGCCGCCCATGGTCATCAGGTGCAGGGGGGACCAGAGGCCGGTGTCGGGGAACAACGACGGCGCCGCGCTCATCACGATGCGCCCGGCCAGCAGGAACACGAACGCCGTCAGCAGCGTGCGGCGGATGCCCTTGCGGTCGGCGATCGAGCCCAGGAA
The DNA here is from genome assembly GCA_030658975.1 of Candidatus Latescibacterota bacterium. GTDB lineage: Bacteria > Krumholzibacteriota > Krumholzibacteriia > LZORAL124-64-63 > LZORAL124-64-63 > PNOJ01. Next base: position 19,487 of record JAUSBL010000038.1, on the reverse strand, counting down.
GAACATCGAGATCGTGATGCCGGCGGTCAGCACCATGACCATGTGGTGCGAGTGGATGTCGTTGTTCGGCACGCCTTCGAAGATGAAGTCCGAGAAGTGCATCGCCAGGTAGCCCAGCATGCCGAAGTAGACCCAGCCCTCGATGAAGTAGGCGAGGTTGATTCCCCAGAGCGCCCGCGGGGCGTGGGCGAGATCGACGAAGGGCTGCAGGATCTCCCGCAGCGGGCTCTGCTGGGATTTCGGGGGGGGAGCTGACATGGGAAGGGCCAGCCTTTCCGTTGGAGGGCGGTCCGTCGCCGGGCCGGTTGCGCCTGGGCGGCGGTCGCCGCGCGGCGTCACGACGTTAAAACTCCCGTCAGATTAGGGAGTTGCGGCCGGGATTGCAATGGGAAAGGGAGGGTGCGGCGATTGCATGCGCCGGAAGCTGACGCGTCTTGGTAGGTATGGTAGAATTGCGAATGGCGTGTATCGAGGTGTCGTCGTTACGGAGGCACTCATGGGCAAGCTAGTTCGTCCCGGTTTCACTCCGCTGGTCTATGCCGCTTTCCTGCTGATTGCGGCGACGGCCGCGGCCCAACCGGCGCCTACTTGGCCCTATGGCCGGGGAAACGTGGCCTTCCATTATCAACAGTGGCCCATCGGGTCCTACGCGGGAGATTTTCAGGCGGAAGGTCATCAATTCGAAGGTCCGTTCATCCCGGAAGATTCCAACCAAGCGGTCGGTGGCTTGTGCACGTCGGTCCAGGACACCACGACAGCCTTCTGGTACGCCGCTGTTCTGGAATCCGACCAGTCCGTGGATCTGTCCTTGCTGTGGGTGCGCAAACCCGGAGCGGAGCTGACACCCGGCGAGTACCATGTCGATGTCCTGGGCCGTAGCGTCCTGTTCGCCTTCATCGATGGCATCACCGACTTCACGCCTCCCGATGACTTCGGCAGCTTCGATCCCTCGGCATGGCTCGGCAGCATCACTTACGAGCATCTGTTCATGGCGATCAGCGGCACGGTGTCAATCGACCAAATCGACAATTGGGGCTTCGGCGGTACCTTCTCCGGTGTCGCCTCCGACACGGGATTGATGTTCATCAACATCAGCTCCGGTACGTTCTGGGTCCGAGGCCCCGAAGTGGGGAACGAAGCGGCGAGCTGGGGCGACGTCAAGGCGCTCTATCGCTGATCCGACTGCACTGCGAACGACGAGGCCGGCTCCCCGCGGGTAGCCGGCCTTCCGTTTTTTTACTGAGGTTGCCGTCAGTCCAGCGCCCCGGCCAACCGCCCGCGCACGTCCCGCCGCACCGTCGCCGCCAGCTCCTCGCAGCGGGCCAGCGCCTTCTCGGCCCGCGCCCGCGCGTCGACGGCGAAGCCCGGCGCCGCGCCCTGGTCGAGCTCCTTCAACGCGGCCAGGTTGATCAGGACGTTGTAGTACGCGCCCTCCGCGCCGGCCATGGCCGTCAGGGCGGCGACGCCCGCGTCGGACAGCGAGTTGGCGTTGCCGATCCGCGCGATCTCCCCGGCCAGCTCCAGCAGTTCGGGGCAGGCCTCGAGCACCGACAGCGGGACCGTCGTGGCCCCGCGCGTGGCCTCGGCCACCGCGAGGCCGCGCTGCTGCTGCTCCGCGGGCGTCTTGCGGGGCAGGCCGAAGGCCGCCATGACCTTGTTGAAGGCCGCGGTGTCGTCGTCCATGGCCCGCAGCAGGCGGTCCTTGAGGTCCTGGCCGCGCTCGGCGATCGCGCAGCAGCGCGCCTGCGCTGCCTCGTAGCCCGCCTTGCCGACGGTGAGGATGGCGACCATGGCCGACAGCGCCGCCGACTGCGCGGCCGCCAGCGCGGCGACCGAGCCGCCGCCGGGGGCGGGCGAGTCGGTGGACAGCTCGTCGAGGAAGGCGCGGTTGGTCATCGCGACCAGCGGCCCGTCGACCAGGCCGGCCCGGTACTCGATGATCTTGTCGTCGGCCTCGAAGCGGCCGAGATCGCGCAGGCCGAGACTCTGGATCGCCGTCTCGATGAGCTGGCGGCGCGGCAGCCCGGCCGACAGGCCGGCCCGTCGCTGGTAGTGGACGCCGGCGGCGAGCAGGTCGCTCTCGGGGATCAGCCCGACGAGCTCGCTGCCGGTCACGCGCACGCCGCGGTCCCGCGCCGCGGCGCGGCAGGCCTCGAAGGCCTCGTGGGGCTTGGTGACGGTGGTGTCCACGAGGTTGATCGAGACCTGGGCCCGGTCGTACTCGGGGATGACCCAGCCCACGGCCTTGCAGGCCGGCAGTCGGTAGGGGCCCGGCACCAGCACGGACTGCCCGGCGGCGTCCTTGACGATCTTGCCGGCCTGGTCGCGCTGCGCGCGGCCCGCCTCCTTGATGTCCAGCGCGATCTCCCCGGCGAGCTTCTTGCTGCGGGTGTTGAGGTTCACGTTGTAGGCCACCAGGAAACCGCGGGCCGCGACGTTGGTCGCGCCGGTGCGGGCGGTGTGCTCGTCCCAGGCGTTGGGGCCGAAGTCCGGGGCCCAGGCCGCGGTGCCGAGCTTCTCGCGCAACGCCTCGTACTCGCCCTTGCGCACGTCGGCGAGGTTGCGCCGCTCGGGGCGCGCGGCCGCGCTCTCGTAGAGGTAGACGGGGATCGCCAGCTCGCGTCCGATCCGCTCGCCGACGCGGCGGGCGAGCTCGGCGCACTCCTGCATCGTCACGTCCCGCACCGGCACGAACGGGCAGACGTCCGTGGCGCCGTGGCGGGGGTGGGCGCCGTGGTGGCGCGACATGTCGATGAGTTCGGACGCGCGCTTCACCACGCGGAAGGCGGCCTCGGCCACGCCGTCCGGCGACCCGATGAAGGTGATCACGGTGCGGTTGGTCTCCGCGCCCGGGTCGACGTCCAGCAGGGAGACGCCGTCGACCTCCGCGACCACGGCCGTGACGGCGTCGATGACGGCCCGGTCGCGGCCCTCGCTGATGTTGGGGACGCATTCGACGAGCTTGCTCATGGGCGGACCCTCCGGCTGCGGTGGCGCGGGAATTGCCATGCGGCCGGCGACCGGCCACGGGGGGGAAGATAGCCCGCCGGGCGGGGGAATTCCAGCCGTGGAGGGGTCTTTCGCCTTGGCCGGCAACGACCTCGATCGGGGCGGTTGCCGACGCCTGCGGGCGTGCCTATATTCGTGCCATCGCCGGGCCGTGGCGATGATCACGGGCCCGGAAGCAAGTATAATCGCCCGACTCCGACATCCGAACGAAAGGCCCGACGATGTATCGCCACGACCCCAGCGAGAGGATCGCCATCTTCATCGATGGCGAGAACATCCACTACAGCGCCAAGCACATGAACATGCGGCTGGACTACATCAAGATGTGCAAGGCCCTGGCCGGCGACCGCCGACTGATCCGCGCGACCTTCTACACGGCCATCTCGAACCAGAGCGAGGGGAAGATCGATTTCATCAATTTCCTGAGACTCAACGGGTTTCGCGTCGTGACCAAGGAGCTGCGCAGCTTCACCGAGGCCGAGACGCAGCAGCGCTTCTTCCGGGGCAATCTCGACCTGGACATCGCCATCGACATCTACGAGATGCTGCCGGGTCTCGACACGGTCATCCTCTGCTCCGGCGACGGCGACTTCGTGCGCCTGGTCGAAAGCGTCTCGCGCCACGGCAAGCACGTGGAGGTGTGCGCCCTGCGGGAGATGACCAGCACCGACCTGATCGCCGTCTCGGACGAGTACATCGATCTCGGCACGATGCGCGACCACCTGGCCCTGGACGCGCCACCGCCCGAGCGCCGCGAGGACGGCCCCCCGCAGAGCCAGATCCGCAACGACCTCGACAGCGCCCGCATCGACTACAACGCGATCGAGTACTAGTCCGGCGCCGCCGCCGGTCCGCCCGCGCCGCCGCCGAGGGAGTCCCGGACCCCTCGGCGGTAGGCTTCCTGCAGGCGGCGCGTGACCGGTCCCGGCGCGCCGTCGCCCACCGGGGCGTCGTCGATGGCGGTCACCGGCACGATCTCCTTCACCGATCCGCACAGGAACACCTCGTCGGCGGCCGCGGCGCCGGCCGCCGTCACGTCGGTCTCGTCGCAGGGCACGCCCAGGCGCGCCGCCGCCTCGATCACCAGCGCGCGCGTGCGGCCGCCGAGCAGTCCCCGCGACAGCGGCGGCGTCGCGAGCCGCCCCCCCCGCACGACGAAGACGTTGCTGGTCGCGCCTTCGAGCAGGCGGTCGCTCTCGTCGCAGATCAGGGCTTCGGCGCAGCCGCGCCGGCGGGCCTCGCGCAGGGCCAGCACCGTCGGCAGATAGTTCAGCGATTTGACACCGGGGGAGTTGCCGCGGCGGAAACCCTCGCGCAGCACGGCGACCCCGACGCCCTCGCGCTGCCAGGCGCCAAGGTGCGGGCCGAGGGCTTCGGCCCAGGCCGAGACCGTGGGTGCGAGGTCGCCGAGACCTTCCAGGGGCAGCGGGTCTTCGGGAGCGCCGCCGCGGCTGACGTTCAGGCGGCAGCGGGCGTCGCGGTCCGCCAGCCCGTTGCGCCGGACCAGTTCCGCGACGATGTCGGCGATGGCCCCCGGCCCGGGCCGCCACGCGAAGTCGAGCGCCGCGAGGTTGACGTCGAGGCGGGCGAGGTGCCCGGCGAGGTCGAAGGGGCGGCCCGCGTACAGGCGCATCGTCTCGAACACGCCGTCGCCGTAGAGGTAGCCGCCGTCGAACAGTCCGACCTGCGCCGACCGCGCTTCGAGATACTTTCCGTTGAGAAATACGATCATCGGATCTACCTTCCCGGAACGAGCGTTGACCGAAGCAGCAGGGGGTCCAGCCTAGGCCCCGGCGGGGCCGGGTGCAAGACCGTACGCCCCCGGGGCCGGGTTGACAGGCCCGGATTCTGTGTTAGCGTGACGCACCGGCTGTGAAAATCTTGACAAGAAACGTGGGAATTGGGGCGGGCAACCCGGTCCCACGGGCGGCCGGGTCCGGACCCGGCCTGGCGAGGAGTGGCCGCGATGAGCGCACAAGCGATCCCCATCCTGATGGTCGTGGGCACCGCGGGCCTGCTGGCCCTGCTGTTCCTGGGGCTGAGCGGCTGGCTGGGGCCGAGCCGCCCGGACCGTCTGAAGGCCACGGCCTACGAGTGCGGCGTCCCGGCGCGCAGCACGGTGCAGATCCGCTTCTTCGTGCGCTTCTTCCTGGTGGCCCTGCTGTTCCTGCTCTTCGACCTCGAAGCGGTGTTCCTCTATCCCTGGGCCATCCTGTTCCGGTCCATGGTCGCCGAGGGGCGGGCCGGGTTCGCGCTGGGCGAGATGGGCGCCTTCGTGACGGTGCTGGTCGTCGGCTTCGTCTACGTCTGGAAGAAAGGCGGGCTCGAATGGCAGTGACGCTCGACAGCCCCAGCAACTTCCTCACGACGCGGCTGCGGCAGGCCGTGAACTGGGGGCGGCAGTACTCGCTGTGGCCGCTGCCCTTCGGCACCGCGTGCTGCGCCATCGAGTTCATGAGCACCGTGTCGTCCTACAACGACATCAGCCGCTTCGGCGCCGAGGCGGTGCGCTTCTCGCCGCGCCAGTCCGACCTACTCATCGTCGCCGGCACGATCTCCTACAAGCAGGCGCCGATCCTCAAGACGATCTACGCGCAGATGTGCGAGCCCAAGTGGGTCATCGCCATGGGCGTGTGCGCGAGCAGCGGCGGTTTCTACAACAACTACTCCACGCTGCAGGGGATCGACCACATCATCCCGGTCGACTTCTACGTGGCCGGTTGCCCGCCCACGCCGGAGAACCTGCTGGGCGCCCTGGTGCAGCTGCAGGAGAAGGTGCGGCAGGAGGGCCTGGTCCCGGCCGGCCGCCGCCACGCGACCGGAAACGGCGCCTGAGCGCCGCCGGCGCTTCACCGCCACCGCACAGGACGGAGCGCATGAGCCAGAAGCTGGTTGAACGCCTGCAGGCGGAGTTCGGCGACCGCATCCTGGAGACGGGCTCGCAGCACGGCGACGAGTCCGTGGTCGTCGGCCGCGAGGACCTGCCCGCCGTCGTCGCGCACCTCAAGGGCCGCGAGGCCTGCGAGCTGCTGCTGGACGTCGTCGGGATCGACCGCAGCGAACTTCCCGGCCACCGCGACGATCCCGCCCGCTTCGAGGTCGTCTACAACCTGCGTTCCCTGGCGCGCAACCACCGCCTGCTGGTCAAGGTCCGCGCGCAGGAGGGCCAGGACGTGCCGTCGCTGGCCGGGCTGTACAGCTCGGCCGACTGGGCCGAGCGCGAGGTCTACGACCTGTACGGCGTGCGCTTCCGGGGGCACCCGGACCTGCGCCGCATCCTGTGCCACCACGAGTTCGAGGGGCACGCCCTGCGCAAGGACTACCCGATCGAGCGCGGGCAGTTCCTCTCGGCGCCGGAGAAGCTCATCCGGGACCACGAGATCGAGCGCGCGGCGCACCGGGCCGAGACGGCCGGCGACGCGATCCTGCCGTCGGACCTCCTGACGGTGAACATCGGGCCGAGCCATCCCGCCACCCACGGCGCGCTGCGCGCCGAGGTGCTGCTCGACGGCGAGATCATCGTCGAGGCCCGCACCGAGATCGGCTACCTGCACCGCTGCTTCGAGAAGGAGGCCGAGGACCACACCTGGGCGCAGGTGATGCCCTACACCGACCGCCTCAACTACGTCTCGGCCATGCTGAACAACTGCATCTACTGCGCCGCGGTCGAGAAGCTGCTCGACGCGGAGATCCCGCCGCGGGCGCGGGTCGTGCGCGTGATCGTCAGCGAGCTGTCGCGGATCATCGACCACCTGGTCTGCGTCTGCGCGAACCTGGTCGACCTCGGCGCGCTGACCAACTACTGGTTCTTCTACAACGTGCGCGAGAGCATCTACTACGACGTCATCGAGCCGCTGTGCGGGTCGCGCCTGACGACCAACTTCACGCGGATCGGCGGCCTGGGCTACGACGTGTTCGAGGGCTTCGAGACGGCGATCGAGCGCAACCTGGTCAAGCTCGAGACGGCCATCGGCGAGGTGACGGGCCTGGTCGCCCGCAACCGCATCTTCCTGGACCGGACCGTGGGCATCGGGGCCATGACCGTCGAGCAGGCCCTCGACTGGGGCTTCACCGGTCCCTGCCTGCGCGCGACCGGCCTGGCCTACGACGTGCGCAAGCACGCGCCCTACGACGGGTACGAGACCTACGACTTCGACGTGCCGGTCGGCACGGCCGGCGACACCCGCGACCGCATCATGGTCCGCATCGAGGAGATGCGCCAGAGCGCGCGGATCATCCGCCAGGCGCTGGCCCGCGGGCTGCCCGGCGGCCCGATCCTGATCGACGACCCCCGCATCGCGCTGCCCCCGAAGGAGCAGGTGTACGGCAGCATCGAAGGCGTCATGAACCACTTCAAGCTGATCATGGAGGGTGGGCGCGTGCCCGCCGGCGAGGCCTACGGCTTCGGCGAGGGCGGCAACGGCGAACTGGGGTTCCACTGCGTCTCCGACGGGAGCGGCCGGCCCTACCGCATCAAGGTGCGCCCGCCGTGCTTCCCGATCTTCTCGGCCTACGGGGAGATGATCCGGGGCCTGATGATCCCCGACGCCGTGGCGATTCTCGGCAGCATCAACATCATCGCCGGGGAACTGGACCGTTGAAGTGCGCCCCCCGCGCGGAAAGGAACGGTTGACATGAACGTTCCGATAAAGGACGGGAACAGCTTCCGGCTCGGCGAGCAGGATGCCGCGCGCTTCGCGGCCATCCTCGCGCGCTACCCGACGCGGCGCAGCGCGCTGATGCCGACGCTGTGGCTGATCCAGGACCGCGACGGCCACATCTCGGACGCGGCCGTCAGCTGGACGGCCGCGCAGCTCGAGCTGTCCGAGGCCAAGGTCCGCGAGGTCGTCTCGTTCTACGTGATGTACCGCGACCGGCCGCAGGCCCGGCACGTGCTGCAGGTCTGCCACAACATCAGCTGCCACATCATGGGCGCGCAGCCGCTGCTGAGCCACCTCGAGGGGAAGCTGGGGATCCGCCGGGGGGAGCTCACGCCCGACGGCGAGTTCGCCCTCGAGGGCGTCGAGTGCCTCGGCGCCTGCGGCATGGGCCCCTGCCTGCAGCTGGGCCGGCACCTCTACGAAAACCTGACTCCCGAGAAGGCCGACGCCCTCGTGGACGGCCTGCGCCGGGGCGATCCTCCCCGGCCGGACACCGACCGGGACCTGGAGGACTAGGATGAACCAGGACCAGTACCGGATCCTCTCGAAGCGCTTCGGCCGTCGCGACGGCCACAGGCTGGCGGCGTACGAGGCCGACGGCGGCTACCGCGCCCTGAAGCGGGCGGTCGGCCAGCTGGGCGCCGCCGCCGTGCGCGAAGAGGTCAAGGCCTCCGGGCTGCGCGGCCGCGGCGGCGCCGGCTTCCCCGCGGGCGTGAAGTGGGGCTTCGTGCCGCAGGGCGCCGAGACGGTCTACTTCATGGTCAACGCCGACGAGTCCGAGCCCGGCACCTTCAAGGACCGCTACCTGCTGGACTACGATCCGCACGCGGTGATCGAGGGCTCGGCGATCTCCTCGTTCGCGGTCGGGGCGAAGCTCTGCGTGATCTACATCCGCGGCGAGTTCGGCTGGCTGGTCGACCGCGTGCAGAAGGCCGTGGACGAGGCCTACGCCGCCGGCTACCTCGGCCCGGGCGCCCTGGGCGGCGCCTACGAGCTCGAGATGATCGTGCACAAGGGCGCCGGCGCCTACATCTGCGGCGAGGAGACGGGCCTGATCAACTCGGTGACCGGCCTGAAGGGCCAGCCGAGCATCAAGCCGCCGTTCCCGGCCGTCAGCGGATTTTTGGGCCAGCCGACCATCGTCAACAACGTCGAAACCGTGGCCGCCGTGCCCTGGATCCTCGAAAACGGGGCGGCCGCCTACCGGGCGTTCGGCACCGAGAAGTCGCCCGGCACCAAGCTGTTCAGCGTCAGCGGCCCGGTGCGCCGTCCGGGCGTGCACGAGATCCCCCTGGGTCTGCCGTTCCGGGAGTTCTTCACGGACTGGCTGGGCGGCATGGCCGACGGCGAGGAACTGAAGGCCGTGATCATGGGCGGCTCTTCGGTCCCGGTGCTGACGGCCGCGGAGGCCATGGAGACGGCCCTGGACTACGAGTCCCTGGCCGCGGCCGGCACCATGCTGGGCTCCGGCGGGATGATCATCATCCCGCAGCGCTGCGACATGGTGGAGCTGATCCAGGTCCTGATGCACTTCTACTGGGACGAGTCGTGCGGACAGTGCACCCCCTGCCGCGAGGGGACGGGCTGGCTGCACCGGATCGTCAAGCGGCTGCGCGGGGGCGAGGGCGCGCCCGAGGATCTCGCGCTGCTCGAGAAGGTCTGCGACGGCATGGCGGGCCTGACGATCTGCCCGCTGGCGGACGCGGCCGTGATGCCGATGCGCAGCTTCCTGGAGCGCTTCCGGCCCGAGTTCGAGGCGCTCGCCGCGGGGCGCCGTGAGACCGAACCCGACTCCCGCTGGGCGCGGGAGATCAGGAGTTGAACCCATGGTCAAGCTGACGATCGACGGCCGGGAGCTGGAGTTCGCCGCGGGCACGTCGCTCTTCGAAGCCTGCCGTGTGGCGCGCGGCGAGGCGCTGCCCCACTTCTGCTACCACCCCGACCTGTCCGTGGCCGGCGTCTGCCGCCTCTGCCAGGTCGAGGTGGAGGGGATGCCCAAGCTGACCATCGCCTGCAACACGTCGGTGCGCGAGGGCATGGTCGTGCACACCCGCAGCGAGCGGGTGCGCCGGGCCGCGCAGCAGATCCTGGAGATGCACCTCATCAACCACCCGGTCGACTGCCCGATCTGCGACCAGGCGGGGGAGTGCGGCCTGCAGGACCAGTACATGAACTACGGGCTCTACGAGTCCGAGGTGAGCATCTCCGACAAGGTGAACAAGGCCAAGGTGCAGGTCATCGGGCCGCGCGTCGTGCTGGACAAGGAGCGCTGCGTGCTCTGCAGCCGCTGCGTGCGCTTCTGCGACGAGGTCACCCGCACCGGCGAGCTGGGCATCTTCAACCGCGGCGACCGCGCCGAGATCGGCGTCGCCCCCGGCCGCCAGCTCGACAACGCCTACAGCCTGAACACGGTCGACATCTGCCCGGTCGGCGCGCTCACCAGCCTGGATTTCCGCTTCAAGAAGCGGGTCTGGCTGCTCCGCAGCACGCCCTCGATCTGCCACGGCTGCGCCACCGGCTGCAACGTGCGCGTCGACCACGAGGCCGGCACCGTCTACCGGCTGAAGCCGCGCCGCAACCCCGCGGTCAACGGTTCCTGGATGTGCGACGAGGGCCGCGACACCTACCGGGAACTCCACGCCGCGTCGCGGCTGAGCGAACCCCTGCTGCGGCGCGACGGCGAGCTGCGCGCCGCGACCTGGCCGGAAGCCTGGGCGGCGCTGGCCGGGGCCGCCGGCCGCGAACTCCCGCCGGGCGCCGCCGTGGTGTCGCCCCGTCAGAGCCTGGAAGAGATCGCCCTGTTCGCGCACCTGGCCGCCGCGCTGGGCGTGCCGGCGGCCGCGATCGGCGGCGGCCCCCGCGAGGCCGACCGCGGCGAGGGCGACGATCTGCTGCGCAGCGCCGATCTCGCCCCCAACCGCGCCGCCCTGGGCTGGCTCGGTCTGCAGGAGCCGGCGGGGGCCGATCTCGCGGCGCGCGTGCGCGCCGCCAAGGGCGCCGTGCTGGTCTACGGCGCCGATCCCGCCGCCGATGCGCCGGGCTGGCGCGAGGCGGTCGCCGGCCGGACCGTGATCCACCTCGGGACCCACCGCAACGCCACGGCCGAGGCGGCGGACATCGTGATCCCGCTGAGCGCCTGGGCGGAGCGGGACGGCCTCTTCGTCAACCGCCAGGGGCGGGTGCAGGCGTCGCGCCGCGCGATCGCGCGCCCCGGCCTCGCCCAGGAGGACTGGCGCTTCCTGGCCGACTGGCTGGCGGCGGCGGGCGCGGCGGAGGTCCCGGCCTCGCTGCCGGAGCTGCGCCGCTGGGTCGCCGGCCGCGTGACCGCCCTGGCGGGCGTCGACCTCGCCGTCCTGCCGCCCGAAGGCCTGGTCCCCGACGCCGTCGCCGCGGGTTCCGGAGGTGAGAGCTGATGGACCTCGTGCTGACGACCTTCCTGAAGATGGCCTTCATGCTGGCTGTGATCCTCGGGCTGGTGCCCGTGCTGATCTGGGCCGAGCGCAAGGGTTCGGCCTACATCCAGGACCGTACCGGGCCGAACCGGGCGGGCATCGCGGGCATCCGGCTCGCCGGCCTGATCCACCCGATCGCCGACGTGCTGAAGCTCCTGTTCAAGGAGGACGTGCGGCCGGCCGGGGTCCACCGCGTGATGTACGCGCTGGCGCCGTTCCTGGTCTTCTTCATCGCCCTGCTGACCTACGCGGTGATCCCCTTCGGGGACTACCTCGAGGTCGGCGGCCGCCGGATCCCCCTGGTGGTGGCCGACCTCGACGTGGGCATCCTCTACGTGCTGGCCATCGCCAGCCTGGGCACCTACGGCATCGTCATGGGCGGCTGGGCCTCGAACAACAAGTACACCTTCCTGGGAGCGGTGCGCTCCACGTCGCAGATGATCAGTTACGAGATCAGCATGGGCCTGGCGCTGATGGGCCTGCTGCTGGTCAGCGAGTCCCTGCGCCTGACCGACGTCGTGGCGGGGCAGGGCCAGCTGCTCTGGGGATTCCTGCCGCGCTGGGGCGTGGTGATCCAGCCCCTGGGCGCGATCCTGTTCATGACCGCCGCCTTCGCCGAGACCAACCGCAACCCCTTCGACCTGCCGGAGGGCGAGTCGGAGCTGGTCTCCGGCTACCACCTCGAGTACAGCTCGATGAAGTTCGCCCTGTTCTTCATGGCCGAGTACACGAACCTGGTGGTGGCCTCGGCCCTGATCGCGACCCTCTACTTCGGCGGCTGGAACATCCCCTGGCTGCCCCGCGCCGTCATCGAGGCCCGCGCCGGCGGCCTGCTGTCGCTGCTGCTGGCCGCCCACGTCGCGATCTGCGCCCTGGCCGCCGCGCTGTTCCTGCGCCGGGCGTCCCGCGAGCGCGGCAGGTTCGGCGACGGGCGGGACCGCGAGCCGGGGCTCATGGCCGGCGTCTCGATCCTGCTGGGTCTGGCGGGTCTCGCCGCGCTGGCCCTGCGGCCCTGGGAGATCGGCCCCGCCGGCGCCTCCCTGCTGGCGACCGTGCTGCAGGTCGGCGCCTTCGTGGGCAAGGTCGTCTTCTTCTGCTGGTTCTTCATCTGGGTGCGCTGGACCCTGCCGCGCTTCCGGTACGACCAGCTCATGCACCTGGGCTGGAAGGTGATGCTGCCGCTGGCGCTGGCCAACCTGGTGGTGACTGCGGTGGTCGTGGCGCTCGTTTAAGACCGGTCCACCGGAAGGGTGTGGGGCATATGAAGGGGAAAGTCCACGGCTACGGCGGCAAGATGACGCTCGGGGAGCGCCTGTACCTGGGCGAGATCTTCCGCGGGCTCGGCATCACGATCCGCCACGTGATCCGCAACCTGCTGCACACCGGGGACATGCCCACCGTGCAGTACCCGGAGGAGCGCCGCGCCTACAGCCCCCGGTTCCGCGGGCGGCACCGGCTGATGAAGCGCGAGGACGGCACCCCGCGCTGCGTGGCCTGCATGATGTGCAGCACCGCCTGCCCCGCGGACTGCATCCACATCGTGGCCGAAGAGCATCCCGATCCCGCGATCGAGAAGGCGCCGGCCAGCTTCGAGATCGACCTGCTCCGCTGCGTCTACTGCGGGCTCTGCGAGGAGGCGTGCCCCTGCGACGCCATACGCATGGACACGGGCATCTACGACATGGCGGCCGACAGCCGCGCGAAATTCTACGTGGACAAGGAATTCCTGCTGAACAACACGACGGACGGCACGCGCTGACGGCGCGGGGAGGCGACTGACGTGGAGACGTTCCTCTTCTACCTCTGCGGGGGGCTGATGCTGGGGGCCGCGGCGATGACCGTCGTGAGCCGCAGCGCGGTGGCGGCGGCCGTCTGGCTGGTGTTCAGCTTCGTCTGCGCCGCCGGCATCTTCGCCCTGCTCGCGGCGCCCTTCCTGGCCATCCTGCAGATCCTGATCTACGCGGGCGCCATCATGGTGCTGTTCCTGTTCGTGATCATGATGCTGCAGGGCCCCGTCCTGCCCGCGGAAACCGCCAGGCTCGTCGCGTGGCGCAAGGCCCTGCTGACCCTGCCCGCGGCCGCCGTCGCGGTGATCCTGATCGGCTGGGCGGCGCAGGGCCGCGAGGCGGCCTTCGGCGAGACCCCGGTCACGGGCACCCCCGCGGCCGTGGCGGAGCTGCTGCTGAACCGCTACCTGCTGGCCTTCGAGCTGATCTCGATCGTGCTGCTGGTGGCCATCGTGGGCGCGGTGGCGCTGGGCCGCAGGCAGGAGGTGCAGCCGTGAACGTGGGCCTGACGCACTACCTGGCGCTGGCGGCGGCGCTGTTCCTGGTCGGGATGACCGGCGTCCTGGTCCGCCGCAACAGCCTGATCATGTTCATGAGCATCGAGATCATGCTCAGCGCCGCGAACATCGTGTTCGCCGCCTACTCGCGTCTGCACGGCGACCTGGCGGGCCACGTCTTCGTGCTGATGGTCTTCGCCGTCGCGGCCGCCGAGGCGGCCATCGGCCTGGCCATCCTGGTCGAGATCTACCGGCTGCGCCGGACCGTGAACGTGGACGACCTCAACACGCTGATGGAGTGACGCCGTGGAAAGCCATGCCCTGGACACGACGCTGCGGTGGATCGTCCTGGTGCCCCTGTGCGGGGCGGCCCTCAACGGGCTGCTGCTGCGTCGGATGCCCCGCCGGGCGGCCGGCCTGCTGGCCTGCGCGGCCGTGGGCGTCTCGTTCCTGCTCTCGGTCGCGGCCGTGGTCCGCCTCGCGGGGCTGGACCCGCACCACCGGCTGCTGACGGATTCCCTCGGCACCTGGCTCGACATCGCCGGCGTGCGGGTCGAAGTGGGCTTCGCCATGGACCAGCTCAGCGCGGTCATGGCTCTGGTGGTCACGGGCGTCGGCTTCCTGATCCACGTCTACTCGCTGGGCTACATGGCCCACGACCCCGGCTACAACCGCTTCTTCACCTACCTGAACCTGTTCATCTTCGCGATGATGATGCTGGTGCTGGGCGAGAACCTGGTGATGCTGTTCGTGGGCTGGGAGGGCGTGGGCCTCTGCTCCTACCTGCTGATCAGCTTCTGGTTCAACGAGGAGGCGAACGCCGCCGCGGGCAAGAAGGCCTTCATCGTCAACCGCATCGGCGATTTCGGCTTCCTGCTGGGCATGTTCGTCCTGGGCACCGCCCTGCTGCCCCACCTCGGGGACGGGGAGGGCGTCTTCTCCTTCCGGACGATCGCCGCCCACGCGCACGATCTGGCGCCCTGGGCCACCGCGATCGCCCTGCTGCTGTTCCTGGGCGCGACCGGGAAGTCGGCCCAGATCCCGCTCTACGTCTGGCTGCCGGACGCGATGGCCGGCCCCACGCCCGTCTCGGCGCTGATCCACGCCGCGACGATGGTCACCGCCGGCGTCTACATGATCGCCCGCATGAACATGGTCTACGTGCTGAGCCCGGCGGCCATGACGGTCGTGGCGATCACCGGCGTCGTCACCGCCCTGTTCGCGGCGACCATCGCCCTGACCCAGAACGACATCAAGAAGGTGCTGGCCTACTCGACGATCTCGCAGCTGGGCTACATGATGCTGGCCTGCGGCGTGGGCGCCTTCGCCGCCGGCATCTTCCACGTCATGACCCACGCCTTCTTCAAGGCCCTGCTGTTCCTGGGCGCCGGCTCGGTCATCCACGCCATGAGCGGCGAGCAGGACATGCGCCTGATGGGCGGTCTGCGCCGCAAGCTGCCGGCGACCTGGCCGACGTTCCTGGTCGGGACGGTCGCGCTGGCGGGCGTGTTCCCGTTCGCGGGCTTCTTCAGCAAGGACGAGATCCTCTGGAAGGCCTTCAGCGAGGGCAATCCCGGCCTGTGGCTGGTGGGCATCCTGGGCGCGGGCCTGACGGCGTTCTACATGATGCGCCTGGTCGTGCTGACCTTCTTCGGCGAGAACCGCGCCTCCGAGGCGGTGCGCCGCCACATCCACGAGTCCCCGCCGACGATGACCGTGCCCCTGGTGATCCTGGCCGTGCTGTCGGTGACCGGCGGCTGGCTCGGCTGGCCCCACTTCCTGGGCGGCGCCAACCGCTTCGAGCAGTGGCTGGCGCCGGTGTTCGAAGCAGGGGCGGGCGGGCACGGCGCTGTCGGGCACGGAGCCGCCGTGCACGCCGCCGCGTCCACGGAATGGCTGCTGGCCGCGACCTCGCTCTCGCTGGCCCTGCTCGGCCTCTACGCCGGCTACCGCGCCTACGCGGGCCGGGCGTCGCTGTCCGCGAAGCTGCACGCCTTCGCCGGCGGCCGGCCCCACCGGGTGCTGCTGAACAAGTACTACGTGGACGAGCTCTACGAGGCGTCCCTGGTGCGCCCCGGCTACGCGCTGTCCGACCGGGGGCTCTACCGCGCCGTGGACGTCGGGCTGATCGACGGGCTGCTGGTCAACGGCACCGCGCTGCTGGTCTCGATCACGAGCGCGCTGCTGCGCCTGTTCCAGAACGGGAAGCTGCGCTTCTACGCCTACGTCTTCGCGCTCGGCGCGGCGGCGTTCGTCCTGTACCTGGCACTGACGATCTAGGGGAGGGCCGGCCTTGGCTTTCATCACGGACCACATTCTGACCTGGGTCGCCTTCGTGCCCGCGCTCGGGGCCGTCCTGGTCCTCGCGGCGGGGCGCACGCCCGGCGCGGCCAGGCGGATCGCCCTGGTCGCGGCGCTGGCCGACTTCGTCCTCTCCCTGCACCTGCTGCGCCACTTCGAGACGGGCAACGGCGCCGACCAGTTCGTCGAGCACGTCCCCTGGCTCGCCGGCGGCAAGATCGCCTACAGCCTGGGCCTGGACGGGGTCTCGCTCTGGCTCGTCCTGCTGACGACCTTCCTGGGCCCCCTGGTGATCCTCAGCACCTGGCGCGCGATCACCGAACGCGTGCGCGAAGCGATGGCTTTCCTGCTGCTGCTGCAGACCGCGATGATCGGCACGTTCATGGCCCGCGACATGCTGCTGTTCTACGTGTTCTGGGAGGCGATGCTGATCCCGATGTACTTCCTGATCGGCATCTGGGGCGGGGAGCGGCGCGTCTACGCCGCGGTGAAGTTCTTCCTGTTCACGATGGTCGGGTCGGTCTTCATGCTCGTCGCCATCCTGTGGTGCTACCAGCAGGCGGGCAGCATGGCGCTGGCCGACTTCCTGCAACTCGAGCTGACGCGCGGACAGCAGTCGTGGCTGTTCCTCGCCTTCGCCCTGGCCTTCGCGATCAAGGTGCCCCTGTTCCCCTTCCACACCTGGCTGCCCGACGCGCACGTCGAGGCGCCGACCGCCGGCTCGGTCATCCTGGCCGGCATCCTGCTGAAGATGGGGACCTACGGCCTGTTGCGCTTCGCGATCCCGCTGTTCCCCGAGGCCGCCCTGGAGTTCGGCCCCTGGCTCGCCTGGCTGGCGGTGATCGGGATCATCTACGGGGCGCTGGTGGCCATGGTCCAGCAGGACGTCAAGAAGCTGGTGGCCTACTCGAGCGTGAGCCACCTGGGCTTCGTGGTGCTGGGCCTGTTCAGCCTGACGACGACCGGCGCTGCGGGCGGCGTGGTGCAGATGTTGGCCCACGGCCTGTCGACCGGGGCGCTCTTCCTGCTGGTCGGCATCATCTACGAGCGGCGCCACACCCGGATGATCGCCGAGTTCGGCGGCCTCGCCCACGCGATGCCGCGCTTCGCCGCGGTCTTCCTGTTCGTGACCCTGGCCAGCATCGGCCTGCCCGGGCTCTGCGGCTTCACCGGCGAGTTCCTGATCCTGTTCGGCACCTTCGGCAGCGCCCTGCTGCCCCACGCGCGCCTGCTCACGGCCCTGGCGGCCACCGGCGTCGTGCTGGGCGCCATCTACATGCTCTGGATGTACCAGCGCGTGTTCCTGGGCAAGCTCGCCGAGCGCAACCGCGGCCTGCCCGACCTCAGCCCGCGCGAGTGGGCGGTCCTGTTGCCCATCCTGGTCATGATCGTGGTGCTGGGCGTCCATCCCGCGCCGCTGCTGGAACGGCTGGAGCCCTCGCTCGAGCGGATCCTGGCCCCCGTCGCCGAGGTCCGCCGGGCTGATTCCACGTACGGGTTGGCCTTCGGGACGTCGGCCGACCAGCCCGCCGCCGCGATCGCGGCGGCGAAGGGGGACCGATGAACGGCCCGTCCCACGTCCTGACGCTCGGCGCCGACCTGCCGCAGATGGCGCCCTACCTCGTCCTGGCCGCCGGCGGCCTGGTCGTGATGCTCGTGGACGCCTTCACGGGGAACCGGCGCAAGGACCACCTGTCGCTGCTGACCCTGCTGACGCTGCTGGGGGCCGCGGCGATCCAGGGCGCGGCGCCCGCCGACCCGCGCGGCGCGACCCTGCTGGGCGGCATGCTGGCGGCCGACCGTTTCAGCCGCTTCTTCAACCTGCTGACCGTCACGATCGCCATGCTCACGACGGTCTACGCGACCAGCATGTTCGAGCGCGACGGCCGCTACCGCACCGACTTCTACCCGCTGGTGCTGTTCGCCGCCCTGGGCATGATGCTGCTGGCCGCGGCGACCGACCTGCTGAGCCTGTTCCTGGCCATCGAGACCATGAGCCTCGCCGTCTACGTCCTGGTCGCCGGCAACCGCGGCTCCTTGCGCAGCAGCGAGGCCGGTTTCAAGTACCTGATCCTGGGCGCGTTCGCCTCGGCCTTCCTGCTGATGGGCCTCGCGCTGCTGTACGGACAGGCCGGGGCGACCGACTACGCCTCCGTGCGCCGGGCCGTCGAGTCGGCGCCCGACGGCGGGGTCCTGCTGTCCCTGGCCTGCGGGCTGGTGCTGGTGGCGCTGGGCTTCAAGGTGGCCATGGTGCCCTTCCACATGTGGACGCCGGACGTCTACGACGGGGCGCCCGCCTACGTGACGGGCCTGATGGCCGCCGGCGTCAAGGCCGCGGCCTTCGCCGCGCTGCTGCGGGTGCTCTGGCTGCTGCCGCCGGTCGCCGAGGTGTGGTTCCCGCTGCTGGCGGTGCTCGCGGTCCTGACGATGACCTACGGCAACCTCGTGGCCCTGTCCCAGTCCGGGCTGAAGCGCATGCTGGCCTACTCGAGCATCGCCCACGCCGGCTACCTGCTGCTGGGCGTGCTGGCGGTGATCAACACCGGCCGCGACAGCGCCACGGCCGTCCAGGCCGCGGCGGTGCGCGACGCCGCCGGCGGCGCCATCCTGTTCTACCTGGTGGTCTACGCCCTGATGAACCTGGGCGCCTTCGGCGTGGTGGCGTGCCTGAGCCGCAGCCGCGACCAGGAGGCCGACGCCATCGACGGCTACGCCGGCCTGTCCCGCCGCCGCCCGTTCGTGGCGGCGACGCTGGCGGTGTTCATGTTCTCGCTCGCGGGGATCCCGCCCACCGCCGGCTTCGTGGGCAAGTTCTACATCTTCGACGCGGTGGTGAAGGCCGGCCTGGTGCCGCTGGCGATCTGGGGCGTGATCAACTCGCTGCTGTCGGCCTACTATTACCTGCGCGTCATCGTGGTGATGTACATGAAGCCGGTCGAGGGCGAGGTACACGACGGCCACAGCTGGGAGGCGGCGTTCACCTGCGGCGTGCTGGCCCTGCTGGTGCTGCTGCTCGGCGTGGTGCCCGGTTCGTTCTACGCGCTGGCGGCCCACGCCTTCCGGCAGATGGTCTTCTGACCGCGGACGCGGCCGTCAGCGGAACGCGGGCAGCCCCGTGACGTCCGCGCCCACGATCAGGGTGTGGATGTCGTGCGTCCCCTCGTAGGTGTACACCGATTCGAGGTTCGTGAGGTGGCGGCCGACCGGGTGCTCGTCGGTGATCCCGGCGGCGCCCAGCACCTCGCGGGCCAGGCGGGCGACGTGCAGCGCCGCGGCCACGTTGTGCCGCTTGGCCAGGGACACCAGCGCCACCTCGTCCACGCCGCGGTCCTTGAGCCGCCCCAGCCGGTGGGCGAGCGCCTGCGACGTCGTCACCGCCGTCAACATCTCCACCAATTTCTGCTGCACCAGCTGGAAGGCCGCGATGGGCCGCCCGAACTGCTCGCGCTCCAGCGCGTACTGCCGGGCGTGGTCGTAGCAGGCCGCCGCCGCACCCACCGCGCCCCAGGCGATGCCGTACCGCGCCTGGTTCAGGCAGGACAGCGGCGCCACGAGTCCGGCGGCGCCGGGCAGCCGGCAGCTCTCCGGCACGCGGACCTCGTCCAGGCTCAGTTCCCCGGTGTCGCTGGCGCGCAGGCTGAACTTGCCGTGCACCGGCTGAGCCGCGAAGCCGGGCGCGCCGCGCTCGACCAGGAATCCCAGCACGCGTTCGGGGCCGCGGGCCCAGACCAGGGCGACGTCGGCGACGTCGGCGTTGGTGATCCACATCTTGGATCCGGT
>JAUSBL010000035.1 GCA_030658975.1 Candidatus Latescibacterota bacterium | reverse complement strand
GACCTGCCCTTCCTCGCGGGCAAGGACACGCAGCTCGTGCTGCAGATGATCGACCGTGGCCTCAACGCGCCCCCGACCAGCAGCTGCGGCCGCCTGTTCGACGCCGTGGCGGCGCTGACCGGCGGCTGGGACGAAGCGCACTACGAAGCCCAGGCCGCGATCGAATTGACGGCCCTGACCACGGCCGCCGCCGTCGAGGCGGCCCGGCCCTTCGCCTGGGACGTCGTCGAGGCGGCGGGCACCCTGCTGCTGCCCTGCGCGCCGATCATCCGGGGCGTCGCCGACGCCGTGCGGGACGGGGCGGACGCAGCCGGGATCAGCGCGCGCTTCCATCGCACCCTGCTGGACTTGCTGGCCGGGGCGGCCGTGCGCGCCTCGCGGCTGACCGGGTTGCGCACGGTCGCCCTGGGCGGCGGCAGCTTCCAGAACGGGATCCTGGCCGCCCTGCTGCCGCCGCGGCTGGAGGCCGCCGGCCTGCGGCCCCTGCTGCCGCGGGAACTGCCGCCCAACGACGGGGCGGTGTCGCTCGGCCAGGCCGCCGTGGCGCGGGCCGGGCTCGCGTGAGCCCCCGCCGCGTTGGACGGGGCCGCGCCCGTGACCTATCTTCGCCCCAGCGCCCCGCACCCGGGAGGACCGCCATGTGCCTCGCCGTACCCGGCCAGGTGATCGAGATCTACCAGGAGAACGGCCTGCCGATGGGCCGCATCGACTACGCCGGCGTCGTCGGCGCGGCCTGCCTGGCCTACACGCCCGAGGCCGTTGAGGGCTCGTGGGTCATCGTGCACGCGGGCTTCGCCCTGCAGGTGCTCGACGAGGCGGAGGCCGCAGCCTCGCTGGCCACGCTCTCGGAGCTCAACGAACTGATCGAGGCCGACAGCCTGCCGGACGTCGCCGACGACGCCGACCGCGACGGGAAGCTCCCGTGAGGTTCCTGCAGGAGTACCGCGACCCGACGCCGTGCCGCGCGCTGCTGGCGCGCATCGCCGCGGCGGCGACGCGCCCGTGGACGATCATGGAGATCTGCGGCGGCCAGACGCACGCCATCCTGCGCCACGGGCTCGACCAGATGCTGCCGCCCTCGCTGACCCTGGTCCACGGCCCCGGCTGCCCTGTCTGCGTGACCCCGCTCGAGACGATCGACCGCGCGCTGGCCATCGCCGCGCGACCCGGCGTGATCTTCACCTCCTTCGGCGACATGCTGCGCGTGCCCGGTTCGCGGGACGACCTGATGCGGGTCAAGTCCCGCGGCGGCGACGTGCGCTTCGTCGACTCGCCGCTGGCGGCGCTGGACCTGGCCCGCCGCCACCCCGACCGCGAGGTCGTGTTCCTGGCCGTGGGCTTCGAGACCACCGCGCCGGGCAACGCCATGGCGGTGCGGCAGGCGGTGCGCGAGGGGCTGACGAACTTCAGCGAGCTGGTCAGCCACGTGCTGGTGCCGCCCGCGATGGCCGCCATCCTCGGCTCCCCCGCCAACCGGGTGCAGGGTTTCCTGGCCGCCGGCCACGTCTGCGCCGTGATGGGCTGGCGGGAGTACGAGCCGCTGGCCGCGCGCTTCGGCGTGCCGATCGTGCCGACGGGCTTCGAGCCGGTCGACCTGCTGCAGGGCATCCTCAGCTGCGTGGAGATGCTCGAGCGGGGCGAGGCGGGTGTCGAGAACCGCTACGCCCGCATCGTGACGCGCGACGGCAACCCCGCCGCGCGCGCCGTCATGGACGAGGTCTTCGAGGTCTGCGACCGCCCCTGGCGCGGCATCGGCGTCATCCCGCGCAGCGGCCTGCGCCTGCGCGCCGCCTACGCCGCCTACGACGCCGAGCGGCGCTTCGACGTCGGCGACATCGCGCCACTGGAGCCGCGCGAGTGCATCAGCGGCGAGATCCTGCAGGGCGTGAAGAAGCCCGACCAGTGCGCCGCCTTCGGCAAGTCCTGCACGCCCGCCACGCCCCTGGGCGCCACCATGGTCTCGAGCGAGGGCGCCTGCGCCGCCTACTGGAAGTACCACCGGAGGAATCCGTGAGCGACGCCCCCGACTTCGACGGGTTGTCCTGCCCGGCCCCGCTGGCCGGCCACGACACCGTGCAGCTGGCGCACGGCGCCGGCGGGCGGCTGTCGGCCGAGCTGATCGACGCACACGTCCTGCCGCGCTTCCGCAACGACCTGCTCGCGAAGCTCGAGGACCAGGCCGTGTTCACGCTGCCGCCCGGCCGCGTCGCCTTCTCCACCGACACCTTCGTGGTCACGCCCCTGGAGTTCCCCGGCGGCGACATCGGCGACCTCGCCGTCAACGGCACGGTCAACGACGTGGCCATGAGCGGCGCGCGCCCGCTCTACCTGAGCGTGGGCCTGGTGCTGGAGGAGGGCCTGCCGCTGGCGCTGCTGGACCGGATCCTGGGCTCGATGGAGCGCGCGGCCCACGCCGCCGGCGTCAGCGTCGTGACCGGCGACACCAAGGTCGTGGACCGCGGCAGCTGCGACGGGATGTTCGTCAACACGTCCGGGATCGGGGTCGTGCCCGACGGCGTCGCGCTCTCGGCCGCCTCGCTGCGGCCGGGCGACGCGGTGCTGCTCTCCGGCACGATCGCCGACCACGGCATGGCCGTGATGTCGGTGCGCGAGGGGCTGAGCTTCCGCTCGACGATCCAGAGCGACACCGCCGCGCTCGGCGGCCTGGTGGCGGACCTGCTGGCGGCGGCGCCGGGCCTGCGCGCCCTGCGCGACCCCACCCGCGGCGGGCTGGCCACCACGCTCAACGAGTTCGCGCACGCCTCGCGCGTCGGGATCCGCGTCGAGGACGGGGCCGTGCCGGTGCGGGACGACACGGCGGCCGCCTGAGAGATCCTGGGCCTCGATCCGATGTACGTGGCGAACGCGGGCAAGCTGGTGGCGGCGGTGCC
>JAUSBL010000027.1 GCA_030658975.1 Candidatus Latescibacterota bacterium | reverse complement strand
GATCTTCGGCATCCTGCCCATCGCCCTGGGCCTGGGCGCCGGCGGCGAGTCGCGCCGGCCGCTGGGGATCACGGTGGTCAGCGGGTTGCTGTTCTCGACCTTCCTGACCCTGGTGCTGGTGCCGCTGGTGTACGATCTGCTCGCGCGCTTCACGCGGGCGCACGTCGAAGAGGACGGGGAAGGACCGGCCTGATCATCCAGGCCGCGCCGTGACGCGGGAGGAATCGGCATGCATGTCCTGGCGATGCTCCTGTTGACCGCAACGACGCTGTGGGGCGGCAGTCCGGTCGCGGTGACGCCCGAGATCCGGGACGTTCCCGGCCACGAGGGCAGAGGGCGCGTGCAGCTCCGCTACCGCCTCGAGATGTCCGGCGAGCACAGATGGACCGACTGGACCCGGTTCCCGGGCGATACCCTCACCGTCGGCTGGTCCGCCGCGCCCCACGAGTTCGCCCGGGCGATCGACTGCCTGCTCGACCCGGCGGTTCCCGCCATCCCCTACAGCGAGGACCTGGATCATCCCGATGCGGACGTCCGCCGGGAAGCCCTGGACGCGATTTTCGAGAGCAGCGAAATGCAGGCCTATCTCGGCGGTCGCAACGCCTGCGGGCGGCGCCTGACGCGCGCGGACCTCGCGCTCGTCGGGGTGGGCGCGGTCGGGATCGGCCTGCCCTCACCCGCGTACGACAACACGGTGCGGTACGCCATGACGGATCCGCTGCGGCTCGGGAAACTGGCCTGCCTGGCCCGGTTCGCGGTCTCGGGTGGCGTGGAGCAAAATGCTTCATCTGCCGACGGGCACGAAGTCGGCCCGCTCGACGACGTCGACGTCATCTTCATGGTGCCCGAAGGGGATGTGTGGCTCGACGACGTCGGTTGGGTGATGCGCGGCGTCGTGTTCTCGTTCGGTTATGCGGATGATTGATGCGCGGGGCCGCCCGGCGAACGCGCCGACGCTCCGTGCCGGGAGGCAACCGTGGAACTCCTGCTGATCCGTCACGCCATCGCCGAGGAGCGCGGCGTCGGGGCGCGGGCCGACGATCGTGAGCGGTCCCTGACGACCGGCGGCGCGGAGCGGTTCCGCCGCATCGCGCGCGTGCTGGCGACGGTCTGGGGCCCGCCCGACCTGGTGCTCGCCAGCCCCTACGCGCGCGCCTGGCAGACGGCGCAGCTCCTCGAGCAGGAGTGCGGCTGGGCGGCGCCCGAAGCGTGTCCCGAACTCGAACCGATGAACCCGCCGGCCACGGTCCTCGTCGCCCTGCGGGGGCGGACCGCCGCTGAGCGTGTCGTCCTGGTGGGCCACGAACCCCTGATGCACGGGATCCTGTCGCTGTTGCTGGGGGGATCGTCGGACGCCGTCTCGCTGGAGATGAAGAAGGGGGGAGCGGCGCTGGTGCGCTGCGACACGCCTCCGGTGGCCGGGACTGCGGACCTGATCTGGTTGCTGCCCCCCCGCGTTCTGCTCGCCGTCGACGGGGACTGACCCCGCCCGCCATTTCCATAATGCGGACTCATTATCTCTTGATTACCTTGGACCACGGCCTCGCGCCCGCCGGCGACCATCGCCGTGCGCCTTCCAACCGGGGGACTGCGCTTTGATCGGCAAGATGCTTGCCCACTACGAGATCCGTGCGTCCCTCGGCCGTGGCGGCATGGGCGAGGTGTACCTCGCCCGCGACACGCGTCTGGGCCGCGACGTGGCCCTCAAGCTGCTGCCGGTCGAGATGAGAGCCGACGCGGGGCGCCGCGCCCGCTTCGAGCGCGAGGCCCAGGCGGTGGCCGCGCTGAACCATCCCCACGTCGTGACGCTCCATGCCGTGGAAGAGGCCGACGGCCAGCCGTTCCTGGTGATGGAGTACGTGGAAGGCCGCACACTCGACGAGGTGATCCCGCCGGACGGTCTGCCCGTGCGACGGTTCTTCGAGCTCGGACTCGCCCTGACCGAGGCGGTCGCCGCCGCCCACGCCAAGGGCATCACCCACCGCGACCTGAAGCCCCGCAATGTGATGATCGACAGCGCGGGCCGCCTCAAGGTCCTCGACTTCGGCCTCGCGAAGCTGCTGGACCGGCCGGACGCGGGCGCGGACGAAGAGACCGTCGCCGCCGACGCGGGGGCGACCCGCGAGGGGACCATCGTCGGCACCGTGGCCTACATGTCGCCCGAGCAGGCCGAGGGCAAGCCGGTGGACAGCCGCTCGGACGTCTTCTCCCTGGGCATCCTGCTCTACCAGATGGCGACCGGACAGCAGCCGTTCAAAGGCGATTCGCAGCTCTCGATCCTCGCGGCGGTCCTGCGGGACCAGCCGCCGCCCTTGGTCGAGGTCCGCCCGGAGTTGCCGCGCCAGCTGGCCCGCATCGTGCGCCGGTGCCTCGAGAAGGATCCCGCGCGGCGCTACGAGACGGCCCGCAGCGCCCATTACGATCTGTTGTCCCTGCGCGAGGAGCTCGACTCGGGCGAGTTCGAGAAGCCGGAACTCCCGAACCCGCCGGCGCGCAGGCCGGGTCGGCGCCGCATCGTGCAGCTGAGCGCGGGCCTGCTCCTGCTGGCGGTGATCGCCTTCGGCGCCGTGCGTCTCGGTTCGCGAGGGCAGCCGGAGGCCGCCTCGGCCGGCGGAGCCGCTCCCGCGGACGCCGCCGCGGTGCCGACCATCGTGGTCTTCCCCTTCGAGAACCTGGGCCCGCCCGAAGACGCGTACTTCGCCGCGGGCATGACCGTCGAGATCGTCACCAGCCTCGCCGCGATCGAAGGTCTGCGCGTGGTCTCCCGCACCAGCTCCCAGAACTACGACCGCACCGGCAAGTCCATGCAGCGGATCGCCGAGGATCTCGGCGTGGACTACGTGCTGGAGGGGTCGGTGCGCTGGCAACGCGACGCCGCCGGTGCCAGCCGCGTGCGGGTGACGCCGCTGCTGACCGACGCCGCCGCCGACCGGCAGGTCTGGGCGAGCCGCTACGATCGCGCCATGGAAGAGATCTTCGCCCTGCAGTCGGAGATCGCCGCCGAGGTGGTCCGCAACCTGGGCGTGACGCTGGCGGCGGCCGGCACGGTTGCGGCCGCGGCCGAGCCCACCCGCGACATGGCGGCCTACCACGCCTACCTGCGGGGGCAGGAGATCCTCGAGTCGTCGCGATTCAGACGGGAGGACTGGCTGCTGGCCGTCGACCTGCTGGAGAAGGCCGTGGCGCGGGATCCGCAGTTCCACGAGGCCTGGGTGGCCCTCGCGCGGGCCAACTCGGGGCTCTGCCACTTCGACTGGGACCGCACGCCGGAGCGGCTGGCCAGGGCGAAGGCCGCCGCGGACCGGGCCCGGGCCATCGCGCCCGACTCGCACCTGTCGCACTACGCCGCCGGCATCTACTACTACTGGGGACTGAAGGACTACGACCGGGCCCTGGCCGCGGTCCGGCAGGCCGATCGGATCCGCCCCGACGATCCCGACGTCATGGAGCTGATGGCGTACGTGCTGCGCAGGCAGGAGTCGTACGCCGAGGCGGCCGTGATCCTCGAGCGCGTGGCCGGGCTGTCACCCGGAGTCGCCCCCATCGCCAACCATCTCGCCGAGACCCTGGCCATCGTGAAGCGCTACGAGGACGCCGATCGCTGGGGGCGGGAGGCCATGGAATTCGGGCCCGACGAGCCCATGAACTTCACCATCGCCGCCTGGAGCGCCGTCCAGGCCGGCTGGCCCGACCGGGCGCGCCGTTACGTCGCCGAGATCCCCCCCTTCACGGACCCCGAGATGCGGCAGCGGCTCTTCCGGATCCATCTCGAGATCGGGGACTTCCCGGCCGCGCTGCGCCACGCCGAACTGCTGCCCGAGTGCATGGAGTCACAGTACGAGATCATCTCCCGGGACCTCGGCCTGGCGATGGTCTACCGGGTGATGGACCAGCCGGAGCAGGCCCGCCGGCACTTCGAACTCGCCGAGCGCGTCCTGTCGGTGCGCGAGGCCGAAATGCCCGAAGCCGGCAACGTGGTGGCGGCGCACGCGGTGGCCCTGGCCGGCGCCGGGCGGGCGGACGAGGCGGCGGCTGGGATCCGGCGCTCCTTCGATCTCTATCCCGTCAACAAGGACCCCTGGATCGCCACCTGGCGCCTGTACGACCAGGCCGTGATCGAGATGATGTCGGGGAGTTCCGCGGCCGCGGTCGCGACCCTGTCCGGTCTGATGGACCGGCAGACGGACGTCATCTCGCCCGCCATCCTCGCGTCGTCGCCGGTCTTCGCCCAGCTGCGCGGGCGGGGCGATTACCAGGCGCTTCTCGCGGCGCACGACTGAACCCGGCCGCTGCGGATTCAACGGTAGATCGCCTTGACCAGACCCCACGCGCCCGACGGCGTTGCGGGCTCCACTCCGGTGCTGGTCAGGCACGCGGGCGGCGCGGCGAGTTCCGCGTGCGGCGCGACGTCGCGGGCCGGCGCGGGCACCGTGACCGAGCCGGTCAGTTCCCGCCAGCTGCCGGACTCCTCGTCGAGCCAGCGCAACACCACCGCCCAGTCTCCCGGCGGCACGTCCGTCACGACGATGTCCAGGTCGAAGCAGCAGATGCAGTCGCAGGGCGTCTCCGCCACGACGCGCTCGACGACCGTGAGCGTGCCTCCGGACGCTTCGACGTCGTAGAGGATCGGCTCGGGACAGCAGTTGTACATCGCTCCGGCGTGGGTCAGCAGCACGGCGGCGGTCTGGGGATCGACGCTTGCCTCCAGCGCGTCGGCGTCCTCGCACCACAGCGGGTAGGCCCGCGCGGTGGTGGACGCCGCCAGCAGCAGGGCGATCGGCAGGATCAGGTTCGACGCGCGCACGAGATCACCTCCCGCGGAGCTGGTCGGGGCGTGCGATGAGATGAAATGATGATATCAATTCCGGCAATCGCGGGCAAGCGTCCGCGCCGGGGTCCGGCAACCCCTTGCCGTCACCAGCGTTTCAGGGGAGTCGTGAACTCCGAGCCGTCGATCCCGCCCATCTGCCGCTGGATCTCGCCCTGCCGGCGCAGCACGTAGGCCGAAGGCCGGCCGGCGTTCATCCGCCGCGGGTTGGGCAGCACGGCGGCCAGCCGCGCGGCGCGGGCGCGGTCGAGCCCGTCCGCGCCGATGTCGAAGTGGCGGCGGCAGGCCGCCTCGGCGCCGAAGATCCCGTCGCCCCACTCCGCGATGTTCAGGTAGACCTCCAGGATGCGCGTCTTGGGCCAGAGCAGTTCCAGCCAGAACGTGAACCACGACTCCAGCCCCTTGCGCACCCAGCTGCGCCCGGTCCACAGGAACAGGTTCTTGGCCGTCTGCTGCGAGATGGTGGAGGCGCCGCGCAGGCGTCCGCCGTCTTCGGCGTCCGCCATCGCCTTGCGGATGGCCGCGACGTCCCAGCCGCGGTGCACGAAGAAACGCTGGTCCTCCGCGGCGATCGCCGCCAGCGGCAGCGCGCGCGCGATGTGCGCCCGCGATTTCCAGCGGTAGTCCAGCCGGAACTCGCGGTGCTGCTGCTTCGCCTCCCACCAGCGCTGGACCATCACGCCCGACACGGGCGGCGGCACGAAGCGCAGGGCGAGCACGACCAGGACGGAGCCGGCCACCCAGGCGGCCGCCAGCCGCCAGGTCCAGCGCCAGAGGCGTCGCGGCCAGCCCGCCGTGCGATCGCGCAGGGACACCTTGCTCCTCTCAGCGGGCGGGGCATCGCGCCAGGATCCAGTCGCGAACCGCATCCAGGGCGGTCGGGTTCATTGTCTCGGTGATCTGCCCGTACTCGCTCGGGTGGCCCGTCACCGCCGTCTGCAGCAGGTGGTTGAGGCCGGGCAGGCGGCGGATGGTCACATCCGGGTTGCCGCCTTCGCGCAGCGCGCGTTCGATCTCGGTGAGGTTCTGGTCGGGATCAACCTGCAGATCACGTTCGCCGTTGAGCGCCAGCACGGGGCAGCGCACCTCGCGCAGCGCCACGCGGGGATCGAGCGCCGCCGCGTAGCGGAACCAGGGCGTGGTCATGCCCGACACGGCGGCGTCCAGCACGGACTTCATCGCGGCCGGCTCCTTCGCCTGATCGGGATGGGCCGCCTGCTGGGCGAGGACGAGCTGTTCGAGGTCCGCGCGGATCGTCGCGCTGTCGGCGCCGGCGGTCAGGCGGTCGAGCGCCAGGCGGGTCTGCGCCAGTTCGTCCGCGATCGTCGAGGAGTCCGTCCCGCCCGCCTGCATGATCAGTTCGGCCTGGCGCAGGATCACCTCGCCCAGCGGCACGCCCGTGCCCGCGAGCAGGACCACGAAGTCGACGGCCTGCGGCGCGCGGGCCGCGGCCAGGGGCGCCGCGATGCCGCCCTCGCTGTGCCCGATCAGGCCGACGCACCCGCCGGCGATGTCGGGCCGCGCCCGCAGCAGCGCAACGCCCGCCAGCGCGTCGTCCGCGAAGTCCGCGGTGGTGGAGAAGGACACCGAACCGGTCGAGCCGCCCACGCCGCGATCGTCGGCGCGCAGCACCGCCACGCCGGCGCGGGTCAGGTGGTCGGCCAGCACCAGGAACGGCTTGTGGGCGAACAGCTCCTCGTCGCGGTTCTGCGCGCCGCTGCCGGTCAGCAGCACCGCAGCCGGGAAGGGCCCCGGCCCCTCCGGGAGCGTCAGCGTGCCGGCCAGCACGACGTCGCCGTTGCGGTAGGTGACCTCTTCGGAGCGGTAGGGGAACGGCGGTTGCGGTTCCTGGGGACGCTCGGGCGCCGCCGCGGCCTCGCGCCCGAGGCGGAAGGGGAAGGTCATCCCGTTCTGGGTGAAGTCGCCGGTCAGCCGGCCGTCGGTGAGCACGCCGCGGAAGGTCGGTGCGCCGGGGACCTTCGCGATGGCGAACACCAGGGAATCGCCCGCGGCCCGCACGTTCTCGAGCGGCAGGCCGCTCGCCCCCTGCATCGGGATGTCGATGGTGCCGGACCAGGCCCCGCCTTCGCCGGCGAGGTCCACCTTGATGCCGAGTTCCTGCCCGGGCAGGACGATGGCGCCCTCCCAGTGGCCGGCAGCGGCCGGGTCGGGCGACTCCGCCCCCGCCGCGGTCACGGCGGCGAGGGCGAGCGCGAGGACGATGGGCGAGGCGAGGCGCGTGCGGATCCGGTGCGTCATGTTCGTTTCCCGGGGTTGAACGTGGAGAGCAGCAACCGGGGATCGTCCCCGATCAGCAGGTCGGCGCCGGCAGCGGCCGCGGCGCGTGCGGCGCCGGCGTCGTTGAGCGTCCAGACGGCCAGGCGGGCGCCGGCGGCGTGGACCGCCGCGGCGACGTCCGCGGTGACGGCCTCCTTGCGCAGCGACAGGGTGCGCGCGCCGAAGCGTGCGAGCAGCGCGGCGGGATCGGGACCCGGCTCGCGGGCGATCACGCCCAGGGGCCAACCTTCGCGGTCGCGCGCCATCGCCGCCAGCAGATCGTGCGCGAAGGACTGCACTTCGAGGTCCAGGCGTCCGCGCCAGGGCGCGAGTTGACGGCGCAGGTCCGGCCAGGAACGCATCCCCTTGACCTCGACGAACACCGTGAACGCGGCGCCGCCCGCCGCCAGCAGCGCGAGCGCGTCCTGCAGCATCGGGATGGTCCCGCCGCGCTTGGCGGGCCGGCCACGCAGGTCGGCGAGATTCAGCTCCGCGATCGGGCCGGCCGGCGTGTCGGCATCGTGGTGAACGACGAAGGTCCCGTCGCGCGCCTGGTGGATGTCGAACTCGACGCCCGCGGCGCCGGCGCCCAGGGCCAGGCGGAAGGCGTCCAGCGTGTTCTCGGGGGCGTGCGCCGAGTCGCCGCGGTGGGCGAGGATCAGGGGGGTCATGGATGACATGCCGAAGCTCCACCTGGTTCGACGAGATGGTGAGCGTCCGCCGTCGTGCGACGCCGACGGCGAAAATCCCGGGACGTTCAGGTGCGTGCGGTACGATTGCGCAAATTCAAGGCGCCACTTGACGATTGTCCGCCGCCGGGTGCAGCCGTTCAAGTGCAGATTCCGATGTCGCGCCGGAGCGGACCGTGATATCGATGCCGGGGACAGGAAGGAGTCGCCTTGGCATCGGCACGGCAACCATCGGCATCGACGGCGCCCGGAAGCGGCCCCGCCCTCACCCGCGCCCTGGGCTTCCGCGAAGCCCTGTCCCTGGTCGTCGGCCGCATCATCGGGTCCGGCATCTTCCGCACCCCCGGTCCGATCATGGCCCTGACCGGCGGGGCGACGCTGTTCTTCGGCGTCTGGGTTCTGGCCGGAGTCATGACCATCCTGAGCGCCCTGTGCTACGCCGAGATGGTGGCCATGTTGCCGCGGTCGGGGGGGCCGTACGCCTACCTCAAGGCCGCCTACCCGCCGTGGTGGGCGTTCCTGCGCGGCTGGGCCATGTTCTTCGTCTCCGAGACGGCGACGATCGCCGCCGTCGCCCTGGTCTTCGCCGAGTACGCGCGGACGCTGTGGGAGTCGGGCGGCGGCGCCGGCTGGCCGCGCGGCTTCGAGACGGCCGCGGCCGCC
This sequence comes from Candidatus Latescibacterota bacterium, assembly GCA_030658975.1. Lineage (GTDB taxonomy): Bacteria > Krumholzibacteriota > Krumholzibacteriia > LZORAL124-64-63 > LZORAL124-64-63 > PNOJ01. Next base: position 21,466 of record JAUSBL010000027.1, on the reverse strand, counting down.
GGCGGGGTCTGGTTGCTCACCTGGGTCAACGTCCGGGGTGTCCGGGAAGGTGGCCGCGCCCAGAATGCGCTCACCGTGCTGAAACTGGCCGCGCTCGCCGCGGTGGCCTGGGTCGGGCTGACCGCGGCGCGCGGCGCGGCGCCCGCGCCGGAGGCCGCGCCGCTCGCGTCGCCCGGCGGCTGGGCCGCGGTGCTGGCCGTGGGAGCTTCGCTGCGCTACGCATTCTTCGCCTTCAGCGGCTGGGAGGGGGCCACCTACGTGGCGGAAGAGGTGCGCGAGCCGGAGCGCAACCTGCCGCGCTCCCTGCTGCTGGGCATCGCCGTGGTCATGGTGACTTACCTTCTGGTCAACGCCGCCTACCTGCGCCAGCTCGGACCCGCGGGCATGGCCGGCGCGAAGCAGGTCGCCGCCGACGCGATGCGCTCGGCGCTCGGTCCGGCCGGGGCGGTGCTGATCGCGCTCGCGGTGGTGCTGAGCACCTTCGGCAACATCAACGCGCAGGTCCTGGTCAAGGCCCGCACCTGGCACGCGATGGCCCGCGACGGTCTGTTCCCGGCCGTGTTCGGCGGCGTCCATCCGCGCCACCGCACGCCGGTCGGCGCGCTGGTCGCGCAGGGGATCTGGGCGACGGTCCTCTTGGTCGCGGCCGGTCTCGCCGGGCGGTCCTACGAGACGGTCATCGATTTCTTCGCCTTCACCTCCGCGGTCTTCAACCTGTCGACCTTCGCCGCGGTGGCGGTCCTGCGCCGCCGCATGCCCGATGCGCCGCGTCCCTTCCGCGTGCCGGGCTGGCCCTGGACCCTGGGTGTCGTGCTGGTCATCCAGGCGGCCTTCCTGGTGGTCACGGCGATCACGGCGCCTCTGCCCTCGTTGCTGGGAGCCGCGCTGACGCTGACCGGTCTGCTGTGGTATTTCCGGCGGGGGAGGCCGCGGGCCGCTAGTCGTTGAGCTCCAGGCCGCGCCGTCGGATCGCGGCGCCGAGGACTTCCTCGGTCGCCTCCATGTGGCGGCTCGTGAGACCGAACTGGGCGAAGATCGACCGAAACTCGTCGCGGACCTCGGCGTGGATGCCGGGCCATGCGGCGGGCGGGATGTCGAGCGACGAGAAGGCCCGGTCGATCAGGGCGTCGCAGCGCGCGGGTTCGCGGCACAGGCTGCTGGGCAGCAGCGACGCCGTCGCGATGCAGGGCGCGACCGTGTCCCCCAGTCCCGCAGCGGCGATCTGCCCGGGCGTGGAGGTGTGGGCCCCGACCAGGGCGACCATGCTCTCGGGAAACTTCCAGGAGCGCAGGATCCAGGCGCCGGCCCGGCCGTGGTCCCAGCCGTTGGCTTCGCGCTCGATCTCGGCCAGCGGCCGCCGGCTGCGGCGCCACTCGGTCAGCATCGGCTCGTAGAACGTCTGGCAGCCGGTCAGCAGCACCGGCACCGCCACGTCGGCCACCAGCATGGCCGTGAAGGCCGCCTCCGCCTCGTCGGGACGGCAGCGGCGCGCCAGCGAGCGGGCCAGCAGCGAGCGCAGCAGCGTGTCCGTCCAGTAGGCCTCGTGCCGGAACAGATCGCCGGGCGGCCGCGGCAGCGCGTCGTGGACCGAGTAGCCCAGGATCACCGAACGGACCCGGTCGAAGCCCAGCAGGCTGATGGCGTGCCGGACGCTGGTGACCTCGTTGCGCAGCGCGAACAGCGACGAGTTGATGGTCGTCAGGACCCGCACGCTCAATTCCAGTTCGGAACCGATGATCGTCTCGAGTTTCAGGACGTCCGGATCCTCGCGGTTGACCTCCTCCAGCACCTTCGCCACGGCCGCCGGCAGCGGCGGCAGCTTCACGCGGGCGAACATCACGTCGAAGTTCCCGTCCGCGACGGCGCTGTGCATCTTCAATGTATCGAGCAGGCCCATGGCGTCGTCGTCCCTCCCGATGGACGTCAGTGGCTGACCGTCTCCTGTAGGACGTTCAGGGTCTCGCAGGCGAGATGGCCCGTCAGCTCGAACTCGGAGCTGATGGCTTCGAAGCTGTCGCGGACCTGGTCGTGGATCGCCGGCCAGGCCGGCGGCGCGATGTTCAGTTCCTTGCGGGCGACGCGGATCAGGTTGCGGCAGCGGGCCGCGTCCGGCTTGAGCGCGCTGGGCAACAGCGAGGCCACCATCACCGGCAGCGCCACGGTGTTGGCGAGCCCCTGGCGGTTGATCTGTTCGGCGCTGGAATTGTGGGCGCCGGCGATCGTCACCAGCATGGGCGGAAATTCCCACTTCTCGAGGATCCAGGCGCTGGCCAGGGCGTGGTCCCAGCCCACGTGGTCGCGCTCGAGCTGCGCCAGCTCGTTCGGCTGGCCGCTCCAGCGCGCGAAGACCGACAGGTAGGTGTCGGCGTAGACGGTCAGCAGGATGGGCACGGAGATGTCCGCCAGCATCATTGCCGTGAACGCCTCCTCCTCGTCGCCGAGACCGGAGCGCCGCGACAGGATGCGGGCCAGCAGCGAGCGCAGCAGGGTGTCGGTCCAGAAGGCCTCGTGCTTGAACAGGGTGGTCGGGGGGTGCGGCACCGATTCCAGGATCGCGTAGCTCAGCACGATCGAGCGGATGCGGTCCAGTCCCAGCAGGGCCACGGCGTGGCGGATCGACGTCACCCGGGTGCGCAGCGCGAAGTGCGAGGAGTTGATCGTGCGCAGCACCTTGGCGCTGATCTGCGGTTCCGCCGCGATGATGCGCTCGATGCTCGCGACCTCGGCGTCGGGGCTGTTGACCTCCGTGAGCAGGCGCGCCACGGCCGCCGGCAGCACCGGCAGCTTGACGGTCCTGAAGGCCTTGGCGAAGTCTTCCTTGAACGTGCCGGGACCGCGGGTCGCGACATCCATAACGGGCTCCGTGGGCGAAGAGCTCGACAGCGGTAGAGTGGTCAACGGTGTGATCGGCAATCCGCGGCCCTTCTTTACTCATATGGTCCCGGCTACGAATAATCCCTGCCCAAGCGGTGTTGCGACTTGGATCCACACATCCTGTGGTGACAGGGGGCGCTCGTCGGGCACATCCTGTGCCCGACTCGCGTGACCATCCGGCCCTTCCGCCATCCTGGCTCCAGGGCCTGCAGGACACCCCTGTCACCACAGGATGTGTGGATCCAAGTCGAACAGCAGCATGGGCATGGGCGGGGATGATTCATGGCCAGGACCGCCCTCCCACCGTTGCCAGATCACCTCGTCCCGCACCTATCGACCCTCCGTGACGGGGGTGTCTGCAGGCCTCCTGCGCCAGGAGGGCGCAGGGGGCCGGAAGTCAAGCGCTCCGGGCACAGGAAGTGCCCGGAGCGCGTCCCCCGTCACGGTAGGGTCGATAGGTGCGGGACGCAGGAGAGTCTGGCGGCGTGCTCGGGCGGACCCACGGGCGCGATCAAACCAAGCGGCAGCCCAGCGCGATCGACAGGAACTTGGATTCCTCGCTGTCGGCGCGGCTGGTCAGCACGCAGGGCGCGCTGGTGCCCACGACCGCGGCGGCCAGGCGCCCGCCGGAGAGCAGGGTGCCCGCCTTGTAGAAGACGTTGCCGCTCTCGATGTTGGGGAAGACCAGGATGTCCGCGGCGCCGCCCACCGGCGAGTCCAGGCCCTTGATGGCGCAGGCTTCGGGCGAGATGGCGACGTCCAGGGCCAGGGGCCCGTCCACCACGGCGTCGGGGAAGTCCGCAGCCGCGTCCGCCGCGATCGCCGCCGCCTCGACGGTCGCCGGCATCTTCGGGCTGACCTTTTCGCTGGCGGCCAGCAGGGCGGCCAGGGGCCGCTCCAGTCCGAAGCTGTGGGCCGCGTCCACGCAGCAGCGCAGGATCTTCTTCTTCGTCGCGAGGTCCGGCAGTGGGATGATCGCCACGTCGCTGACGAACAGCAGTTTGCCGTGCCGGGCGCTGTGGGCGGGCAGTTCGAACACCGTCAGGTGGGTCAGGATCGCCCCCTCCGGCAGCAGGCCGCGCTCCTTGTCCAGGATGGACTTCATGTAGTCGGCGGTGGAGATCAGGCCCTTCATGAGCACGTCGGCGCGGCCGTCGCGCACCAGGTCGCGGGCGCGCAGCCCGGCGACCAGGACGTCCGGCTCGTCGATCACCGTGAAGGCCCCGCGGTCGAGGCTTTGTGCGGCGCACAGGGCGTCGATGCGGGCCGCGTCGCCCACCAGGGTCACCCGCGCGATCCCCTCGCGGACGGCGCGGGCCGCGGCTTCGATCGTGTGGGGGTCGTGGCCCGCCGCCACGGCCACGTGACGGGCCGGCCTCGCGCGCAGGGAGGCGACCATCTCGTCCAGGGTGCGGATGGGGGTCACGGCCTGGCCTCCGGGTCGTAGGTGCGGGCCTTTTCCTTGCCGTTCAGGACACGCAGGGCCCCCTGGACGAGGGCGGCCATCTCGTTCTCGCCGGGATAGACGGCGACGAGGCCGCAGTACGCCGGGATGTAGGAGCGGATCGTCGCGACGAGGTCGGCGCTGCGGGCCATGCCCCCGGTCAGCAGGATGCCGTCGACGGGCTCGTTCTGGAAGGCGGGCAGCAGCATGGCGATGTGCTTGGCGATCTGGTAGGCCATGGCGTCGAAGACCAGGGCCGCCCACTCGTCGCCGCCGGCGATGCGCTTCTCCACCTCGCGCAGGTCCGCGGTTCCGAGCAGGTCGATCAGACCGCCGCGGCCCTTGTTCAGCAGCTTCAGCTCGGCCTTGGTGTATTGCCCGGAGAAGCACAGGTCGATGAGCTGCCCGGTGGGCACGGTGCCGGAGCGCTGCGGGGTGAAGGGCCCCTCGCCGTTGAGGCCGTTGTTGACGTCGATGTAGCGGCCCCGGCGGTGGGCGCCGACGGTGATGCCGCCGCCCATGTGGCAGACGACCACGTTGATGCGCTCGTAGAACGTCTCGTGCTCCTGCGCGAAGCGCTGCGCCGTGGCGATCTGGTTCAGGGCGTGGCTGATCACCAGGCGGCGGACCGACTTGAAGCCGGTGATCTTGGCTTTCCCCCAGACCTCGTCCACGACCACGGGATCCACGATGAAGGCGGGCAACGGCGTGCCGCGGCAGAGCTCGTCGGCGATGAGCGCTCCGAGGTTGGAGGCGTGCTCCCCGCCCACGGCGGCGCGCAGGTCGGCCAGCATCCGCTCGTTGACCGCGTAGGTGCCGTGGGGGATGGGCCGCACCAGGCCCCCGCGGCCGGCGACGGCGTCGAGGTCGGCCAGCGCCAGGTCGTGCTCGGCCAGCGCCGCCAGTACGGCCTGCTTGCGGAAGCCGGCCTGCTCCGTGATGGGCCGCGACTCGAAGGGCGCCATCTCGGCGGCGGAGTGCTGCAGCTCCTTGGTGAAGCACTCGAGGTCGCCCTCGTAGACGCTGATCTTGGTGCTGGTCGAGCCGGGGTTGATCGCCAGGATGCGCGGGCGCGGGAAGAAGGTGTCCTTGGGGGTGCGCGTCCAGTGGCCGAACTTGTGGTGGCGCAGCAGGCTGGCCTTGACGGCGAGCATGACGTCCTGCGCCGAGGAGTCCATCGGCAGGTCCACGCCCTTGAAGCGCACGCCGAACATCACCGGGAACTTCTTCGCCTCCGGGTAGCGCGTGGCGTAGAGGTGGAACAGCAGGTTCCCGAGGTCGAGGTTGGGGGCGATGATGACGTTGGTGCCGCCGGGCGAGCCCTCGGCCGGCTGGTAGTACATGGCCGAGCGCCGCGACAGGGCGGTGGAGATCTTCACCTCGCCCTCGATGTGGATCGTGCTGTAGCGCTCGCCGAGGGCGACGCGCTCGGCGAGGATCTCCGGCACCAGGGCCGTGGCGCGCCGGACCAGTTCGGGCGAGGGGCCCTCGTCGGAGCCCTTGTGCGAGTAGCTGACGATGGCGCCGTTGATCGTCGGCAGCACGTCCTCGGGGAACAGGTCGCGGGCCACGGCGCAGGTGCCCACCGCGATGCGGGCCAGCGTCTCGGGCGTCATCGTCGCGTTCACGCCCACGTCGCCGAAGACCACGATGTTGTGCGGGAAGATGTCCGACGGGTGGTCGGGCGGCAGCACGAAGATGCCCGCCTCGCACATGACCTTGTTGACGCGCAGCAGGCGCAGCATGGGGCGGAAGTACTGCCGCGGCTCGTGCGTCAGGCCGCCGACGACCGTGTCGGCGTGGCCGCAGCGCACGCACATGATGCCGAAGTGGGCGGGCTCGCTCAGCAGCTCCCGCGCCTCCTGCGGGAGGTCGGCGCGGCGCAGTTCCGCAGGCAGGGACAGGTACTCGGCGACGAACTCGTCCAGCAGGTCTGGCCGGGACGCCGGTTCGATGAAGGCCGCGTTCTGGAAGGTGTACGCCACGCGGGTCGCGTCGAGGTGAGGCAGTTGCTCGTGCTGGACGGCCCTCACCGCGGCCTCGTCGGCCAGGAACACCAGCCGGGCGAAGCGCGAGAGGTGGCAGGCGGCCTCGATCGTGCGCGGATCCAGCGCCTCGGTCAGCACCACCGTGGGGCGGTTCTGCATCACGGCCAGGATCTGATCGTCGAGGGCGCGGTCGATGTCGAACGGCAGCGCAGCGCCCCTGATCTCGGTCATGGCTCCTCCGCGGGCGGTGGGATCGGTGGTGAGCGGGTGCTCCGGAGTCCAATCATGGTCATCGGCCGCACTGTTTTCAAATTCACAGTTAGTTGCAGTCGGTCGTTGCCCGGCGCCGCGCGGCGGTGTTAGGGTCGGCGTCAGCATACACCGGGGAAGGGGCGCCGACATGCAGCGCTGCGGCAACGGCTTGATCGACAGCGAGATGCACCGCAGCGCCCAGGCGCGGCTCCGGCAGGTCCTGGGGCCGGAACCGGAGCGCTGGCTCCTGGTGAGCGTCGCCGACCAGTGCCTGGTGCTGGTCGAAGGGGGGCGCGCGAGCCGCGTTTACGGCGTTTCGACGGCCACCGCCGGCCTGAACGGGCGCGAAGGCTCCCTCGGCACCCCGCCGGGCGTGCACCGGATCGCGCGGCGCATCGGCGCGGGGCGGGAACTCGGGACCTGGTTCACCAGCCGCGAGCCCGAGGGCGTGTGGCGCCCGGGAGAGCCCGCGCCGCGGGACGACCTGATCCTGACCCGCATCCTCACCCTGCAGGGCTGCGAGGAGGGCGTGAACCGCGGCCCCGGCTGCGACTCGGAGGGCCGTTTCATCTACATCCACGGCACCAACCACGAGGACCGCATCGGCGAACCCGTCTCCCAGGGCTGCATCCGCATGAGCAACACCGACGTGCTCAACCTGTTCGAGCGCGTCGACGAGGGTGATCCCGTTGTCATCGTCTGAACGCCCGGCCGCCTACCACTTCGTCGGGGTCGGCGGCAGCGGCATGTCCGCGCTGGCCTTCTACCACGCCGCCTGCGGCGGCCGCGTCAGCGGCAGCGACCGCTCCTTCGACCGCGCCTTCGATTGCGGGGACAACGCCGAACTGCGCACCGCGCTGGCCGCGGCCGGGATCGCGATCCTGCCCCAGGACGGCACCGGCGCGGCGTCCGGCTGCGACGAGGTCGTGGTCTCGACCGCCGTGGAGCAGGACAACCCCGACCTCCGGGTCGCCCGCGAGCGGGGGGTGCCGCTGCTGCACCGCAGCGAACTGCTGGCCCGCTTCGTGAAGGCGCGGCGCACGATCGCCGTGACCGGGACGAGCGGCAAGTCGACGGTCGTGGCCATGACCTTCGCCGCCCTGCGCGGCGCCGGGCTGCAGCCGTCGGTGATCACCGGCGGCGCCCTGGTCGAGCTGGAGGAACGCGGCGTCCCCGGCAACGCCTGGGCGGATCCGCGGGGCAAACTGCTGGTCGTCGAGGCCGACGAGAGCGACGGCAGCCTGGTGCGCTACGAGCCCTGGTGCGGCGTGGTGCTCAACCTGCAACGCGACCACAAGGAGACCGCCGAGGTGGCGGCGATGTTCCGCACCTTCCGCGACCGCGTGTCGGGCCCCCTGATCTGCGGCGAGGACGCGAACCTCGACGAGCTGCGCCCCGACGCGCGCTTCGGGTTCGCAGCGGGCGCGGAGTTCAGGGCCGAGGCGGTCGAACTGCAGCCCGACGGCTCGCGTTTCCGCGTCGGCGGCACGGAGTTCGCGCTGCCGACGCCCGGACGCCACGACGTGCTCAACGCGCTGGCGGCGACCGCCGCGGCCGCCGCGGCCGGGGCCTCCCTGCCGCAGATCGCCGCCGCGCTGCGGGACTTCCGCGGCGTGGCCCGGCGCTTCCGGACCATCGGGACTGCGCGCGGCGTCACGGTCGTCGACGACTTCGCGCACAACCCGGACAAGCTGCGCGCGGCGCTGGCCGCGGGCCGCCTGCGCGGCGGCCGGATCCTCGCCGTCTTCCAGCCCCACGGCTTCGGCCCCACGCGCTTCCTGCGCGACGACCTCGTCGCCGCCTTCGCCGGCGCGCTCGCGCCTTGCGACGTGCTCTGGCTGCCGGAGATCTTCTTCGCCGGCGGCACCGTGACGCGCGACATCTCCTCGCTGGACATCGTGCGCGAGGTCCGGGCCGCCGGGCGCGACGCCCGCTTCGCGCAGGACCGCGCCGACCTGCCGCGGCTCATCGCCGCCGAAGCCCGTGCGGGCGACCTGGTGCTGGTGATGGGAGCGCGCGACCCTTCGCTCACCGATCTGGCGCGCGACGTCCTGGCCGCGGTGACCGCCGCATCCGGAGCGGAGGCCTGATGAACGGCTTCTTGCTGGTCGACGACGGTCAGGGCCGCCGACGCGGCGTCTTCCCCCATCTCGCCGCGCCCGGCCTGGTGCACGCCGTGACCACGCGCGACGGGCCCGACCTCGGCGACGAGCCCTCCCACCATCCCTCGCACGCCGTGGCGGCCGGGGCGCTGGCCGTCGCGCTGGGTCTCGACGGCGCCGCCTGGGCGTTCCAGGTCCACGGCGACGCCGTGCTGCGCGCCGATGTCCCCGGCTACGCGGGCCCCGGCGACGCCCTGTGGAGCGACCGTCCCGGACTGGGCGTCATGGCCCGCAGCGCCGACTGCCCCCTGGTGCTGGTGGCCGGGGAGCGGCCCGACGGTGCGGCGATCTGGGGCGTGGCCCACGCCTCCTGGCGCTCGACGGTCCAGGGCATCACCGCGCGGCTGGTAGCCGAACTCGTTCTGGCCGGCGCCGACCCGTCGCGACTGCGCGCCGGCATCGCGCCCTCGGCCGGGCCCTGCTGCTACGAGGTGGGCGAAGAGGTGCGCGACCGCGCCCTGAAGGAACTGGGCCCCGGCGCCGCCGCCTTCTTCCGCGAGCGCGAAGACAGCCTCCACTTCGACCTGTGGGCCGCGAACAGGGCGCAGTTGCGCGGCGCCGGACTGCGCGACGACGCGATCATCACGGCCGGACTGTGTTCGCTCTGCCGCAACGATCTCTTCTACAGCTACCGGCAGGAGGGCGCGGCGGCGGGGCGTTATGCGGCGGTGCTCGGGATCGTGAGCTCAGGGCGGGTCGCCGGGTAGGACGGTGATGTGCAGGGAAGCTCCGGCCGCCGCGCAGGCCGCGCTGATCGCCCCAAAGTAGGGCTGCACATCCGGGTGTTCCTGCGGCGACGCCGTATGGTACTCCACGGCCTCGACCCCCAGCTCGCGCAGGCGCGCCGCCACGCCGACGGCCAGAAGCGCGGCCTCGTCCGGCCGCAGCAGGTGGTCGTACCAGGGGATGGGCGACTCGGCGTCGAGCAGGCCGAACTCTCCCGACAGGATGAACAGGGGCGTACCCTGTGCGCGGCCGCGCCGCCACAGGACGCGAAGACGCGCGCTGAGGTAGCGCTCGATGGCAGGCAGCAGGCCGTCGTCCTCGCGCTTCGTGGCGCTGCAGTAGGAACAGAGGATCTTCACGATCCCCCGGCCTCGCCGCCGCCGAGCGCCGCCGCGAATCCCCGCACCACCTCGCCCGCCGGCAGCACCGCGTCGATCCCCTCGACGCTGCGGCCGGCCTGCCACAGGTCGCGGTAGGCGCCGCCGTCGCGCGCGGCCGCGGGCAGGCGGCGCAGCGAGCGGCCCAGGTACCAGGCGCGCATCCACTTCTTGGTGCGGGGGTGGCGCAGCAGGCGCTTGGCGAGGCCGCCGGCTTCCAGGCCGAGCCGGTCGATCGCCGGGGTGCGGATCACCGACAACGGCACGCCGGTGAGCTTCTCGGTCAGCACGATGTCCGCGGCGCGGGCGGCCAGGATGGCCGCCTTGTAGTCGGCGCCGGCCGTGCACTCGTCGGTGGCGATGAAGCGCGTGCCGCACTGCACCGCGGCGTAGCCCGCGTCCAGGGCCGCGCGGAACTCCTGCGGGGTGCCGACGCCGCCGGCGCAGACCAGGGGCAGCCCGTACCCCGACAGTTCCGCGAACAGGCGCTCCTGCGAACGGCGCCCCGCGTGCCCGCCGGCGCGGTCGTTGACGCAGATCAGACCGTCGACGCCGGCGTCCACGGCCTTGGCGGCGAAGCCCCGGCCCGTCACGTCGTGGTAGACGAGACCGCCAGCGGCGTGGATGCGCTCCACGATCGGGCGCGGGTGGCCCAGGGCGGTCAGGAAGAAACGCACGTCCTGTTCCAGCGCGATGTCGATCCACACGTCCAGCCGTCGCTGGTAGCGCCGGAAGCCGTGTTCCAGCAGGATGTTCAATCCGACCGGGGCGCCGCCCGACAGCTCGCGGATGCGGCGCAGGCCGTCGCGGAAATCCCAGCCGTGCACCGACGCCAGCGACATCGGCTGCACGACGCCCAGGCCGCCCGCCGCCGAGACCGCGGCCACCAGTTCGGGGTTGCTGCAGGGGAACATCGGCCCGCAGATCAGGGGCGTGCGGACGCCGGCCGCCGCGGTGAATGCCGTCGCGCGTGTCATGGCCGCATCGTACCCGCCGCGCGGCGGCCGCGCCAGCGCAGACTGGCGACCGTTCTAAACGCCGAAGCGCCGCGTGACCTTCACCATCACGATGTCGTCGCCCGGGGATTCCAGCAGCGAGCGCGTGTCGCGTCGCAGGTCCATGCGGCCGGGATCGTCGAAGTTGGCGCGGCCCTGGGTCCAGGCCAGGTAGAACGTGGAACCCGGGTCGTACTCCCAGCGCAGCACGAGATTCACCTGCAGCGACTTGAGGTTGAAGTCGGGGTCCGCGACCGCGAAGGCGGCGGCCGGCCCGTCCCCGTCGGGATCCACGAGGTAGGAGCCGTCGTCGCCGCGCTCCAGCGTGGAGCCGCCGTCGCGTCCGTAGACGGCGAAGTCGTAGGTGCTCGGGCGCTGGAACTCCTTCAGGCCCTGGTAACGGCCGACGGCGAACAGGGGCTGCACGTAGGTCTGCAGCGTCAGACGGGGCGTGAAGGTCCAATCCACGCGCGTCGTCAATGAAACCTGCTGCAGGTCCATCTTGGCGAAGACGTAGCGCGAACCGTAGGTGGGGGCCATGAGGGGGTCGACTACGCGCGTCACCCACTGCGTCGCCTCGTGGGTGCCATTGTACGACGGTGAGAACGTCAACTGCAGCGCGTCCGAGGGGCGCGCCGCGACCTCGGACCACAGGCTCCAGTAGACGCTGCTGTCGGTGACCTCGCCGTAGCTGCCGCCGAGGCTGGCGGTCACGGTACGGCGCGTGTCGGTGTAGAACGAGCAGTCGACACTGGCGAAGGTCGGCACGACCATGCGCGGCCCGCCGCGCGTGTAGCTGTTCGAGTAGCGGTCCGGCGAGGCGAAGACCTGCCCGTCGAAGCCCCAGTAGTTGGCGAAGGTGCAGCTCGCGAAGACGCAGAACCCCACGTCCTCGGGCCGGCCGCCGAAGTCCCAGGTGCGGTAGCCGGCCAGGGACACCGAGCGGGAGCGGAACAGGCGCGTCGGCTCGGTCCAGCGGTAGCCCGTCGCCAGGTGTGCGTTGACGCGGTCGGACCTGGACAGCCAGCCCAGATCGTTGATCTCGAAGCCGGGGGAGACCGCGCCGACCGCGGCGTTCAGGGTGACGGCTCCCTTCTCCTTGTTGAGCAGGGCGCGGCCCATCCAGCCCTCCAGGGCGGTGCGCGTGGGATCGTAGCCGAGGTAATCCGCGTCCGGACGCTGGTAGTAGCGTCGCGACGAGCGTTGTGCCAGGTCCAGCGCCGGCCCCGCGCCGCTGATGCGCGAACCCATCAGGTAGCCGCGCAGCGCCCAGGTGCCGCCGGCGTCCAGGCGCGTCCAGCCGTCCAGGCCCAGCGTCCACGCCCGCGCGGCGAGCTGGTCGCGGGCCGCGGGATCGTCGAGGCTGCGCAGCACGCCGGTGGCCATCAGTCCCAGGCCGCGCCGGCCGCCGGCGTAGGTCCGCTGCAGGCGCAGGGCGTTGTAGCTGGTGCGCGGCTCGACGAGCTGCTCGCCGGCGACGCCGCCGGTCGAGAGCCGGGCGTTCTCGCCCGCTGTCAGCGCGCTCATCGCCCCGACCCGCATCCCGCCCACCGTGCCGCCCAGCCGCGCCGCGCCCAGGATGGTCGCCGTGCCCGGGACGTCGGCGTAATCGTGGTCGTCCAGACGCAGCTGCGGGGAACGGCCGATGCGCCGGCTGTGCAGCGGCGTCGGGTCGCCCCAGTTGAAGTTCCAGGTGCTGTTGGTGCCCTCGCGGCCGTAGCGGAAGACCCCGGTGTCCTCGACGAAGAAGGGGCGCTTCTCGGGGTAGTAGGTCTCGGCGTCTGACAGGTTGACCACGGCGGGATCGACTTCGACCTGGCCGAAGTCGGGGTTGACCGTGGCCGAGACGGCCAGGTCGTTGGTGATGCGGTAGCGCAGGTCCAGGCCGGCGTCGACGTCGTACTCGCTCGACGAGCGGAAGGGGTCGCCGGGGGGGACCTGTTCGAAGCGGCCGCGGGTCGTGCCGTAGGCCAGCGCCTCGACCTCGCGCACCGGCTGCACGCCGGCGATGCCCACCAGGTCGGGGAAACGGTTCTGGTAGCCGGATTCCTGGCGCGGCCGGTGGAAGAGTTCCTCGCGGCCGCCGCATCGCGAATAGCGGCGCGAGAAGTTGATCCCCCAGACCTGCTGCGGCGCGTCGGGAAAGCGCAGCTGCGAGAACGGGATGCGGATCTCGAGATTCCAGCCGCCCGCGTCGGTCCGCGTGGCGCACTCCCAGACGCCGTCCCAGGTGTTGTCGCTGGCGCCGTCGTTGTAGAGCTGCCCGTCGCCGATGACGCCGGAGGGGTTCACGGAGAACGAGAAGCCGCTGCGGTCGTCGTTGTAGGTGTCGAGGTTCAGGTAGACCCAGTCCGACTCCGGCCAGGTGTCGCGCCGTCCCAGGCTCGTGCGGATCGAGTCGGGGTCGCTCTCGTGCAGCCGCGCCGCCACGTACAGGGCCTCGTCGTCGTAGGCCACCCACCAATCCGTGGGCTGACGCGGCGGCGCCCCGTTGTCGGGCTCGTTCTGGTAGAGGGGGTGCGCCGTCGGCCGCCGCCACGCCGGCTCGTCCAGGATCCCGTCGACGCTGACGCGTCCGTCGAGCCGCCAGGCTTCGACGCGCCCCGGTCCCCCGCCGGTCCCGTCCTGCGCGCGCACCCGCGAGACGGCCAGGGCCAACCCCAGCAGCGAGGCCACCAACAGCAGGGACGTGCGCACGGCGGGCGGAATCCTCTGAGGTCGCAGCATGGTCGTTCTCCTGGATCCGGATGGCGGGAGATCACGCAGCTTTAGACACGCAGGAGGCGGCAGAAAGTTGACGCCCGTTTGAAAAAAAAACCGGCCGGAACCGATCAAGGTACCTGTCGCGCACCGGCGACGGCGGAGAGGATCAGCGGCACGGCCCGGTCGATGTCCTCGCGGGTCGAGAAGCGGCCGACCGAGAAGCGCAGGGTGCCGAGGGCCGCCTCGCGCGGCGCGTCCATGGCCGCGAGCACGGCCGAAACTTCCGTGCCGCCGGCGTGGCAGGCCGCACCCGCGGAGCAGGCCACGCCCTCCAGCCGGGCCAGGAGCCTGTCGGCGCGCGCGCCGGGAAAACCGATGCTCAGGGTGTTGGGCAGGCGTTCGGCCAGGCGGGCGTGGACCACGGCGTCGGTGACGGCCGCGCAGAGGGCGGCCTCGAGCCGGTCGCGCAGTTTGGTCAGCCGCGGCAACTCCTCGCCCAGCTGCTCGGCCGCGAGCCGCGCCGCCTCGCCGAGACCGGCGGCCAGCATGACGCTCTCGGTGCCCGCGCGGCGGCCCAGCTCGTGTCCGGCGCCGTGGCTCAGGCTCTCCAGCGTCACGCCGCCGCGCACGTAGAGCGCGCCGATGCCCTTCGGCCCGTAGAGCTTGTGCCCGGCCAGCGACAGCAGGTCGACGTCCAGCTCCCCGACGCGCACCGCGACCTTGCCGGCGGTCTGGGCGGCGTCGGTGTGCACCAGGGCTCCGGCCGCGCGCGCCGCGTGAGCGATCGCCGCGACCGGCTGCAGGGCGCCCACCTCGGTGTTGGCGTGCATGACCGAGACCAGCGCGGTGTCCGGGCGCACGGCGCGCGCGACGTCCGCGGGATCGACCCGGCCGTCGCGGTCCACCCCGACCGTCGACACCTCCCAGCCCCGGGCCGCGAGCCAGGCCGCCGGCCGCTGCACGGCGGGATGCTCCACGGCCGAGACCACGAGGTGCCGGCCGCGGTCCGCGCGCGCCCAGGCCGCGCCCTTGATCGCGTGGTTGTCGGACTCGGTGCCGCCGCTGGTGAACACGATCTCGGGGGGGGAGCAGCCGAGGAGTCCCGCCACCTCGGCGCGGGCGCGGTCGAGGACCGCACGGGCCTCGCGACCGTAGACGTGGCCGCTGCTGGGGTTGCCGAACAGGTCCATGGCGGCGCGCATGACCTCGCCGACCCGCGGATCCAGGGGCGTGGTGGCGTTGTAGTCCAGGTAGACGGGCCGCCCGCCGGTCACGACGAACCCTTCGGCTTCGCCGGCGGCTTCTTCCCGCCGGCGGCGCGCGCGGGCGCGGTTCCGGGCCGGCGCGAGCCCAGGGGCGGCGGCGCGCCGGTCAGCTTGGTCTTCGTCAGCCGGGCGAAGAGGGCCAGGGCCTCGGCGGTCCAGTTCTTGACGATCGTGCGGCGCAGCTTCACCGCCTCGTTCTCGCGGCCGTGGATCATGCGGGCGCACTCGTAGGGCCGCACCCCGTAGATCGTGCACTTGCCGTGGTCGAAGAAGATGCAGCGCCCGGGATCGGCCACCTCTGCCAGGGTCCACACGCTGCCCGGCTTCTTGTGGTCGCGCAGCTTGTGCGGCATCACGCCGTGGCGGGGCGAGCCGTCGGTCGTGTGGGTGACGCCCACGGCCAGGTACCTGCGGAAGGTCTCCTCGACCGTCAGGCCCAGATGCTTGGCCAGCCGGGGCACCTCGGCGGGCTGGAACCACCCGGGCGAGTTGAGGCAGGCGGCCCGGCAGTCCGCGCACTCGCAGCTGCTGACCTTGAAGACGGGCTTCTTCGGTGTCGGGGGACGGACGGCCATGGGATCCTCCGGGACGCGGGTATCCACCGATGGTAACGAAACCGCGGCGCGATGCAAGCGGCCGCCGCACATTGCCCGGGAATGGCCCCTGTGCTATAACTTCCAGGAGTTTCGAAGATCGATGACCGCCCGGCCCCGCGGACCGGGCGCTCCTACGCCCGCGAGGAAAGCGCATGCCAGAAGTCCAGCTTTACAAGCCGCACCACCACGTGCGCATCGTGTCGGCCGCCAGCCTCTACGACGGCCACGACGCCGCCATCAACATCATGCGCCGGCTGCTGCAGGCGGGCGGGGCCGAGGTGATCCACCTCGGGCACAACCGCTCGGTGCACGAGATCGTGGACTGCGCCATCCAGGAGGACGCCCAGGGCGTGGCGATCACCTCCTACCAGGGCGGGCACCTGGAGTTCTTCGAGTACATGCACGACCTGCTGCGCGAGCGCGGCTCGGCGACGCGCATCTACGGCGGCGGCGGCGGCACCATCCTGCCGGACGAGATCGCCCGGCTGCACGCCCACGGCATCGCCCGCATCTTCTCGCCCGACGACGGGCGGTCCCTGGGCCTGCAGGGCATGATCGACGAGGTGCTGCGGGGTTGCGACTTCCCGACGGTGGAGAAAGCCGATGCCGCGCTGGTCGCCGGGATCGAGGCCCGCGACCCGCAGGCGATCGCGCGCGCGATCACGCTGGCCGAGAACCTGCCGGAGGTCTACGCCGGGATCGCGCCGCGGATCGCGGCGCTGGCCGAGGCGCGCCGCGCGCCCGTGCTGGGGGTCACCGGCACCGGCGGGTCCGGCAAGTCGTCGCTGGTGGACGAACTGGTGCGCCGCTTCCTGCACGAGTTCCGCGACAGGACGGTCGCGGTGGTCAGCGTCGACCCGAGCAAGCGCAAATCGGGCGGCGCGCTGCTGGGCGACCGCATCCGCATGAACGCCATCGGCGATGCGCGCGCCTACATGCGCTCGCTGGCCACGCGTCAGGCCAACCTCGCGCTCAGCGGTCACGTGCGCGACGCCATCGCCGTCTGCCGCGCGGCCGGCTTCGACCTGGTGATCGTGGAGACCTCGGGCATCGGCCAGAGCGACACCGAGATCGTCGAGCACTCGGACGTGTCGCTGTACGTGATGACCGCCGAGTACGGCGCCGCGTCCCAGCTCGAGAAGATCGACATGCTCGACTTCGCCGACGTGATCGCCCTGAACAAGTACGACCACCGCGGCTCCCAGGACGCCCTGCGCGACGTGCGCAAGCAGTACGCCCGCAACCACGGCCTCTTCGAGGCGGCGCCCGGCGGGCTGCCGGTCTTCGCGACCATCGCCAGCCAGTTCCACGACCCGGGACTCAGCGCCCTCTACGGCCACCTCATGCGCGTGATCGGCGCCCGGACGGGCGCGGACTTCCCGACGGCCGTGGGCGGCGACCCGGTCACGACCGAGCGCAACTTCGTCATCCCGCCGGCGCGCACGCGCTACCTGTCGGAGATCGTCGAAGCCAGCCGCCGCCACGACGCCTTCGTGGAGGAGCAGAGCGGGCTCGCGCGCCGCCTCTACCGTCTCCACGGCGCTCTGTGCGAGCTGCGCGGCGAGGAGCCGGATCCCGCCGACGTGCTGCCCGCGCCGCAGGCCCGCGACGGCGACCCGGCCGGCTGTGCGGAACTGCTCGGCGGCTACGCCGCGCTGCTGCGGCACCTGGACGTCCGCTGCGCGGACCAGCTGCGCACCTGGCCCGAGACCCGCGAACGCTACGCGCAGGACACCTACCGCTTCCAGGTGCGCGACAGCGTGGTGGAGCAGCCGCTGGTCACGCTCTCGCCCAGCGGGACGCGGATCCCCCGGGTCGCGCTGCCGCGCTGGGACGACTGGGGCGAGGTGCTGCGCTGGCTGCTGACCGAGAACGCGCCCGGCGAGTTCCCCTACGCCGCGGGCGTCTTCCCGCTGAAGCGCGAGGGGGAGGACCCCACGCGCATGTTCGCCGGCGAGGGCGGCCCCGAGCGCACCAACCGCCGCTTCCACTACGTCTCGCTGGGCATGCCGGCCAAGAGGCTCTCGACCGCCTTCGACTCGGTGACGCTGTACGGCGAGGATCCCGACCGCCGCCCCGACATCTACGGCAAGATCGGCAACTCGGGCGTGAGCGTCGCCACCCTCGACGACGCCGTGAAGCTCTACAGCGGCTTCGACCTGACCGACCCCCGCACCAGCGTGTCGATGACCATCAACGGCCCCGCGCCCATGATGCTGGCCTTCTTCATGAACGCCGCCGTCGACCAGCAGTGCGAGAAGTGGCTGCGCGGCGAGGGCCGCGCCGAGGCGGCCGCGGCGCGGATCGAGCGGGATTACGCCGCGCTGGACCTGACGCGCCCCGCCTACCAGGGCCCGCTGCCCCCGGGCCACGACGGCCTGGGCCTGCTGCTGCTCGGCTCCGGCGGCGACCGGGTGCTCGAACGCGAGGTGTACGAGCGGATCCGCCGCGACACCCTGGCGGGCGTGCGCGGCACCGTGCAGGCCGACATCCTCAAGGAGGACCAGGCCCAGAACACCTGCATCTTCTCCACGGAGTTCGCACTGCGCATGATGGGCGACATGCAGCAGGCGTTCATCGACCGCGGCGTGCGCAACTTCTACTCGGTGTCGATCAGCGGCTACCACATCGCCGAGGCGGGCGCGAACCCGATCACCCAGCTGGCGCTGACGCTCGCCAACGGCTTCACCTACGTCGAGTACTACCTGTCGCGCGGCATGCGCATCGACGACTTCGCGCCCAACCTGTCGTTCTTCTTCAGCAACGGCATGGACCCCGAGTACGCCGTGATGGGCCGCGTCGCGCGCCGCCTCTGGGCCAAGGCCCTGCGCAACCTCTACGGCGCCAACGAGCGCTCGCAGAAGCTCAAGTACCACATCCAGACCTCGGGCCGCTCGCTGCACGCCCAGGAGATCGGCTTCAACGACATCCGCACGACGCTGCAGGCGCTCTACGCCGTCTACGACAACTGCAACAGCCTGCACACCAACGCCTACGACGAGGCGATCACCACCCCGACCGAGGAGTCGGTGCGCCGCGCGATGGCCATCCAGCTGATCATCAACAAGGAGCTGGGCCTGGCCCGCAACGAGAACCCCCTGCAGGGCGCGTTCATCGTCGACGAGCTGACCGATCTGGTGGAGGAGGCGGTGCTGCTGGAGTTCGAGCGCCTGAGCGAGCGCGGCGGCGTCCTGGGCGCGATGGAGCGCATGTACCAGCGCACCCGCATCCAGGAGGAGTCCCTACTCTACGAGTCGCGCAAGCACAGCGGCGAGCTGCCCATCGTCGGCGTCAACACCTACCTCGACCCCAGGGGCTCCCCGACGGTCGTGCCCGGCGAGGTCATCCGCTCGACGCCGCAGGAGAAGGAGTACGCCATCGCCTCGCTGGCCGATTTCCATCGGCGCAACGTCGGCCGCGCCGCCGAAGCGCTGCAGGCGATGCAGCGCGTCGCCGTCGCGCACGGCAACGTTTTCGAAGCGTTGCTCGACGCGTCAAGGGTGTGTTCGCTGGGTCAGATGAGCGCGGCGTTGTACGAGGTGGGCGGGCAGTACAGAAGAAACATGTGACGGGCGTCTAGGCCCGTCCGCCGGCCCGCCCCCGGACGGCGTCCAGCATCCCGATCAGCCGCTCCGTCGCCTCCGGCCCGGAGGCCCCGGTCAGGGCCGCGTCCGCCCGCGCGATCGCCGCACCGAATTCCGCCGCGACCAGTTCGCCCTTGGGAGTCGGCGCCAGGTGCAGGGCCCGCTGGTCGTCCCCCCGCCGTGACCGCGTCAGCAGCCCCTTGGCCGACAGCCCTCGGATCAGACGCGTGACGTCCCCCGGATGCACCCCGAGCCGCCGCGCCACGTCCGAAGGCCGGAACGCCGTCCCGTCGCACACCAGTTTCAGCACCCAGAACTGGCTGAGCGTCAGCGGCGCTCCCCCCAGCGCCCGCTGATGGTGCAGCTGCACCCCGTGCGCCGCGCGCAATAGTTGGAAGGACAGGCTGGTCTCGAGGTCGAGTTCATCATTCATGGTCGCGGCATCATATATTTGAATCGTCAATCATTGCAACATAAAAATTTGCTGCATCAAAATAATGTCGGCGCTTGCGAGGCCGCGCCTCACACGGCCCGAGGCCCGATTTCGCATGTATCGCAGATTATTTGATCAAGGATATTTGTTTGTATGTTACAATGAGGACTCCACGATACGCCATCAAGAGGCGTCTTGCGGCCCGATCGCCCGTGCCTGCCACGGGCAGCGTCACCTTGAGGAGGAATCATGAAGCGAGTGTTTCTGCTGTCCGTGCTCGTGCTGGCCCTCGCCGCCGGCAACGCGGCCGCCGCCATCGGCTGGGCCGGCAACGTGTGGCCCAACAGCGGCGCGATCGTCGTGCCGACCGGTCCGGTGGACGTCTACGCCCAGGTCTGGAAGGACGGCGTCACCAACGCCGGCGGCCAGGGCGCCGGCATCGAGGCCTTCTGCGACCTGTCGGCCGACGGCGGCGCCATCACGACCGTCCCGGTGCCCTACTTCGGCGACGTCGGCAGCAACGACGAGTACAAGGTCCAGATCCCGCAGGCCATGCTCATGGGCGCGTCCTATGTCGACGTGCACATCAAGTTCCACGACCTGACCGACGACACCTGGTACACCGACGTCAAGGACCAGGCCAACAACTCGCCTCCGCAGCGCTACAACGTGACCAACGTGCTGCCGGTCGACGTGGACGTGACCTTCACGCTGTGCATGAGCGGCGAGGCCACCTCCGGCGCCCCCTGCGTCATCGGCAGCGCGGCCGTGATCGGCGCCTGGAACACGGGCGTCTCGATGACCAGCCTCGGCGGCGACCTGTACGAGGTCGTGGTCACCTTCCCGGCCGGCGGCAACCCCTACTTCGAGTACAAGTTCAAGAAGGACGGCTGCAACAGCTGGGAAGGCGCGAGCAACCGCATCGTGACCCTGCCCACCGACGGCACGACCTCGGTGGTCCTGGCCCCCGACAGCTGGAACAACCTGCCGATCGGCTGCGGCTTGGGCAACACCCTGGACGCCGACCGCTCGGTCTGCCTGCAGGTGTGCCTCGACGGCGTCGACAACGTCGGCGGCGTGTGCGCCATCGGCTCAGTGGCCCAGCTCTCGAACTGGGGCGCCGGCGTGCCGGCCGTCCAGGTCGGCCCGGGCCTGTACCAGACCTGCATCGTGTTCCCGGCCGGCTCGGCGATCCCGCTGACGGTCGAGTACAAGTTCAAGAAGGACGACTGCGGCTCGTGGGAGAACGTGGGCAACCGCAGCTTCGTCGTCGACAACGCCATGCCCGGCGAGCAGACGCTGACGTCCAACTGGGACGACAACGGCTCGGGCGCCTGTTCCCCCGTCGGTAACGAGAACGCCGACTGGGGCTCGGTGAAGTCGATGTACCGTTAGGACCGCGCGTTCCGACGGAGAGCGTGCAAGAGGGCGTCGCCCCGGCTCCGGCCGGGGCGACGCTTTTTTCAGGCGTGACGGCCGCGCAGGGAGAGGATCTCGCCGGAGATCTCTTCGATCGGCTTGCCGGTGACGTCCACGACGGCCCAGCCGGGGTTGCGGGCGTAGAGGGTCAGCGCGTAGTCCATCTCGCGCCGGACGTGGCGCAGGTCGTCGTAGTCGCCGGAGGCGTAACCGAGGTGCTCGGCCCGCACCCGCCGCAGGGCGGCCAGGCGGTGCGGCTCGGTCTTGAGCGCGACGACCAGCCCGGGCGCAACCGCGAGCAGTTCCGGCGGCGGCGGCAGGTCCAGCACCAGGGGCACGTTGGCCACGAGCCAGCCCTTGGTCGCCAGGTAGACGCTCAGCGGCGTCTTGAAGGTGCGCGAGACGCCGACCAGGACGATGTCGGCGCGTCCGAGCTCCTCGGTGCGCTGGCCGTCATCGTGGCGAATGGCGAAGTCCATCGCCTCGATCCGGCGGAAGTAGTCCTCGTTGAGCTGGCGGAACAGGCCGGGCAGCTCCGCCGGCGAGGCGGCCAGTTCGAGCGACAGCCGCTCGAGCAGGGGGCCCATGAGGTCGAGCGTGGGGACGTCGAGGCTGCGGCCCGCCCGCAGCAGCTCGGCGCGCAGTTCG
>JAUSBL010000024.1 GCA_030658975.1 Candidatus Latescibacterota bacterium | reverse complement strand
CGGGGGTGAAACCGGGCGTTATGTCGCGGTAGAGTTCGACATGGTCGATATCGTCGCCGGAGACGGGGAACCAGCAGACCAGCATCACGGGGTCCGGCTCGAACACCTCGAGCCGGATGACCGGTGCGATATTATCCACCGAGTAGCCCCACTGCTCGTCCGTCAACGTGGGCTCGCCTTCGCTCCAGAGCGCCGCCACACGGTACCGGGACTGCGATGGGGGTTGGCCGACGATCTCGATATCAGTGGTCGCCACCGTCGCCGAATACTGTGCCAGTCCCTCCGGCGCGACCTGGACGAGGGCCTCCCAGCCATCGCCGTATCGCTGCACCTCGTAGAGTTCGACCGACGATCCGGCGGGCGGCGCCTCGCCGCTGCTGGCCGCCCACGTGATCGTCAGGTAGCCGCCCTCGTCGTCGGGGACGTCCGCGACCGAGATCAGCGCCATCGCGTCCAGGATGCCGTACCTGCCCATGAGCGCGCCGCAGTCGTTGTTCGGCGGCAGACAGGGAGACGTTGGCAGGAGCCGGAAATCGCCGTCGGCGGCGTTGGCGAAGCGGGGATCGGCCTGCATTTCCCCGGGATTGACGCTGTCGCCGTCGATCGCTCCCCGCGCATTGCCGTAATAGTCGTTGCATTCGTGATCGCACTGGCCGTAGAGGACGGCCAGTCCGTAGCCGGCGCGGTCCCGGCTGATAATGGAGTCTTTAATATTCAGGTAGGAGTCGCCGGCGAGCGTGATGGTGCCGTTGTCCTGCGTGATGTTGTCGTGGAACGTCGAAGATGCGATTTCGGCCGTCGCGTTCTCGAGGTGGACCGCTCCCGCACCGTAGCCGCTGTTGTGCAGGAAGAGGCAACGCCGCAGTTCGGCGAACGATTGCCAGATCGTCAGCCCGCCGCCGATCGTGTCGGTCGCGTTGTCGCGGATCGTGCAATCGTACATGACCAGGGATGCACCCAGCTGGACCTGGATCGCGGCGCCGCCCCGCACCGCATAATTGTCGCGGAATTCGCAGCCGGTGAACGTCGCGATGGTGTTCACACCGCCGACGCGGACGGCGCCGCTGTCCCAGGCGGAGAAATTGTCGGTGAAGTCGCAGTCTCGCACGACGAGCTGCGCACCGCCGTTGCAGAAGACGGCGCCGGCCGCCGTCGCATCATGGCCGTGCTGGAAGACCATCTGTTCCAGGCGCACCAGGTAGGGACCGCTGACGGTCAGGATGCGCAAGAGGTTGTTCCCCGTCAGCCGCGTCGCTCCGCCCGCCGGATCGCCGACCAGAGTCAACGACTTGGCGAGCGTCAGGGATTCCGCGTACGTCCCGGCCACGATCCGCAGCGTGTCGCCCGCAGCCGAGCCGGAAATACCGGCGCCAATCGTCAGATAGTCGCCATTGCCGGCTGGATCCACGACACGCACGGTCGCGTGAGATGATTGGCAGCAAAACGCCACCAGAGCACACGCCATCAGCAGGGAATGCTTCATGAGATCCTCCATTTTTCGGTCATGACGATAAGCAAATCGATTGTCATCAGGAAATGATCATACTTCAAACATCTGCGGCGAACAAGGCGTCCTGGCCCGGATGACCAAACGGTCACCGCAACGCCCGGCGATCAATGTGACCGGAAAGTTCACCCAATGCAGTATGGCCTTGATCCTGTATGCCGTGGAGCCGGATTTCAGATTCAGCTTCCAGGGCGGGATCAGGCTCGAGTCCACTTCAACATCGTCGAAGAACCGTTGGAATAACTTCGTCGCAGAACGATGTGTGAATTCATGGAGATGATAGGGCTTGTCCGGCAATTTCAGGGCGCGCCCCAGGGGCGGGAGCACCAGGCCGGCCAACCGACTCGACAAGAGATCGAACGTGGAAGGCAGCCGCACCACGAGCACGCCGCCCGGCGCCAGCATCTCCACGGCTTTGGACACGGCGACCGCCGGATCCTGCAGGTGCTCGAGCACATCGCCGGCATAGATCACATCCCACCGCCCCCGGTGCGCGGCGGTGTCGAGGTCTTCGATCCGTCCCCTCTCGAGTTCGATGCCGAACTTGGCGCGCGCCCGCATCGCGGCTTCCGGCGAGATCTCGATGCCGCCGCAAGCCAGCCCCAGCGTGTTGCCGGCGGCCAGCAGGTGGCCCATCGCCGCACCGATCTCGAAGAGCGAATGCGGCTGGGGATGCGCCGCCAGGACCACGCGCTCGAGGAACCGCACCGAAGCGTCGAGGCCGGTGTCGGCGACCGACTCGTAGTCAGCGCCGAGGCGGTCGAGCCCGTGCAGCCCCGAAGCAAAGTACTCCTCGGAGTAGAATTCGACGATTTCGGCAGTCGTCGGCGGCGGATCCAGGGAGATCATGCCGCAGCGCGGGCAGCGGGAGAGCACGAAGCGCCGCGCGTTCCACTCGTAATAGAATGGCAGCGGCGATAGCGCCTGGCCGTCGCAACTGAAGCACTTCACGCCGGCCCCCTGCGGATCCCCTCCACCTCGTCGCGCGAAAGGTGGCGGTAGCGGCCGGGCTTCAGCCCGCCCAGCAGCACCGGTCCGACCCGCACGCGGTGGACGTCCTGCAGGTCCAGCCGCAGGACGGTGCAGAGGCTGCGCAGCTGGCGGACCTTGCCCCCGCGCAGCGCGATGCGGATGGTCGTGGCGCTGTCCTCGCGGCTCTCGAGGGCCACCAGTTCGGGCTTGAGCAGGCCCAGCTTCGGCGCCGTCACCCCGGCGCCGATCACGTCGATGAGCGCGTCGGTGACCGGGCCGCCGACCCGGATGAGGTATTCCTTCTCCAGTTCGTCGCCGCCGGCGGCGGCCGCGTTCCAGGCGCTGTCGTTGGAGACGAGCAGCAGACCGCTGGTGTTGGTGTCGAGACGGCCGGCGGCCCGCAGGCCGGGCGCGTCGCGGGGCAGCAGCTCGGCGACCAGGCGCACGCGGCGGCCCATCACCGGCGCGACGGAGATGCCCTCGGGCTTGTGCAGCGCGAGGTAGGTGCGGATGACGTCGATGAGTTGGTGGTCGTCGATGGCGATCATCGACTCGGGCGTCACCGTGGCGCCGGGATCCAGTTCGCGGCGCCCGTCGACGGTGACCCGGCCGCTGCGGACCATCTCTTCGGCCTGACGCCGCGTCGCGTAGCCTACCTTGGCGATGGTGCGCGCCAGCCCCCGGCGCGGCGTGTCGCCGTGCAGGCCGCCTTCCGGGCCGCCGGCCTCCTCCGAGTAGCGCCTGTCATCCGGCACGGCGGTTTCCCCCGTCCCCCACCCAGGCCACGGCGCGCACCGGCGACGCCTCGGCGCCGGCCAGACGCAGCGGCAGGGCCGCGAAGCGGAACGGGCCCGCCGGCAGGCGATCCAGGGCCGCGAGGTTTTCGATGTTGATGAGGCCGGCCGCGGCCAGGATGTGGTGCGCGGTCTCGACGCCGAAGGGGTCGATGCTCGGGCTGTCCAGCCCGACGCCCTTCAGCCCGGCGTCGGCCAGCAGCAGCGCGGTGCCCTCGGTCAGCCAGGGCCAGTCCCGGTAGTACTGCGGCGTGCCCCAGTGGCGGGCCCAGCCGGTGCGCAGCAGCACGAAGTCCACCGCCGACAGGTCGATCCCGGCCAGCGCGGCGGGCGGGATGGCTCCCTGCGGCGCGTCGAGCGCCACGGCCGTCCCCTCGCACCGCCCGACCGGGAAGTCCTCGAGCGCGGGCTCGCCGGCGCGGAAGTGCAGCGGCAGGTCGATGTGCGTGCCCGCGTGGCAGCCGGTCGCGAAGGCCGAGGACTGGTGGCGCCCCTCGCCGTGCGAGCTGAGGCGGCTGATCACGGGCGTCGTTTCGTCGCCGGGATAGACCGCCATGCCGGTCGCCAGCGGATGGCTCAGGTCGATCAGGGACATCGGGCGTCTCCCCTCGCAGGTCGGAATCGGTCGGTGCAATGTGGCACAATCCCCGCAGCTTGGCCAGCCTCGACGCCGTCACCAGGCCGATGGCCCCGACCAGACCCCCGTCTCCCGCCTCAGCACGGACACCTCGAAGGCCGTGCCGAAGGCCAGGGTCTCGGCCTGGTCCAGCCGCTCTTCCAGCTGGGCCGGGGCGCCGGACACGGTCGACACCGCCACGAACGCCCGCTGTTGCAGATCGGAGGGTCCGACCTGGGCCGCGGCGAACTCGAGCCTGCGCAGGCGGTCCAGCAGGGAGCGCAGCTCCTGGCGCCGCTCCTTGAGCGACGTGGCGTGGGGCAGCCGCAGGTCCAGCACCAGCAAACCGGTGTTCACGCGGATATCGTCCATGTGCGGTCTCCTCGGGATCGTGCTGAGGGCCCCAGGCTACAGCCCGGGGCCCTCCTTCGTCGATCCCTGACTCTGACGCCGCGTTACCGGGCCAGGATCATCTTGTGGGTCGCCGTCCGGCCGCCCGACTGCAGGCGGGCCAGGTAGGCGCCCGAGGCCACCTCGCGGCCCGCGTCGTCACGGCCGTCCCAGACCAGGGCCCGCACGCCGGCGGGCAGGTCGCCCGTGAACAGGGTGCGGATCACGCGGCCCTGCAGGTCCAGCACGTCGACCGTCGCGCGGCCGGCCGTCGCCAGGCTGAAGGAGACCGTGGTCATGGGGTTGAACGGGTTGGGCGCGTTGCCGTCCATGCGGAAGACGCGCGGCGCGTCGCCGGCGTCCGTGTTCGGGTCGGACACGGTCAGGACGACCGGCACCACGTCGGGCCAGGTGCCGGCGTTGCTGGTGATCACGAGGTAGGCGTAGTAGACGCCATCGATCATCGCCGTGGTGTCGAAGCCCAGCGCCAGCGGGACGTTCGCGTTCTGGACGAGCGATCCTGAGACAGGCGTCACGTCCAGCCAAGGCACCGACTGGTAGGTCCAGAACGGCGCATCGCTGACGTCGCTGTACATACCGTCGAGACTGCTGACGCGGATCAGGCTGTTCTGGGAAGCGGGACCGCCGACGGTCACCGTCTCGCTGCCGTCGTTGGGCGTGCTGGCCAAGACGGTGGCCCAGGTGCCGCCGCCGTTCTGGCTTGCCTCGATCTTGACCTCGGTCAACACGGTCGCGGCCCAGGTGATCGTGGTACTGGCACCGACCTGCAGGATCTCGCCGCCATTCGGGGTCAGCACCGCAACCTCTGGCGTTGGCACTCCGCAGCAGTCGATGTCGGCCCAGATCAGCCAGTCGCCGGGGAAGCCGTACCCACTCACCACGTCGGCATAGCCCGAGCCCCAGTCGTTGTAGTTCACACAGGCCTGGGGCGAGGAGTCCAGGACGATCTCCACCGGGCCGTTGGTGTCGAGGAACTCGAACAGCAGAAAATACTGGCCCGTCATGTCCTGACAGGTGAAGTCGCAGGGCACCTCGATGTCGTAATAGCCGTTGGCGGCGAAGCCCGAGAAGGTGACCGGGCTGCTGCTGGCCAGGATGCCGCCGGGCGTCGTGCACGCGCCGCCGGCCGCGGCCAAGTGCACCTGGACCCGAGGCGCGGAAGTCGGCTCCAGGTAGAGAACCATGTGGATCGCCCGCACGTTGAAGCCCGGGTTGCAGCTGCAGGCGTAGTCGGCCGGGTTTATGCGCGTGGCGTAGGTCTCCACACCGGCCCACCAGCCGTTGGTGTGGCCTTGAATGCCGACCGTGTCGTTATTGCCGAGGACACAGTCGCCCGCGTAGCGAGGTGCGCTCATCATCTCTGCCTGGCGCAGCTCGGGGACGCTGCGGCCGGTCGCGGCGACAGCGCCGACTGGCCGCGCCGCCTTGAGCACAGGCGCCTGGTCCATGACGTAGACGTCATAGTCCAGGATGGACCCGGGCGGGCCGACGTTGGTCAGCGTGACCGTCTCGGTGTCGATGACATCCGGGGCAAGGGTTGTGGCGACGTCTGCGGGGCTGACCTGCGGCGTCCCAAGGGGCAGCTGCTTGCTGACCGTGAGGTTCCAGGCCACGTTGTTGGCGCCGATGTCGGTGTTGGAGATGATGATGCCCACCGAGAGGATCTGGGCCAGCGGCACGCTCAGCAGGACGTTGGCCGCTTGGGTGCTCGGGTTCAGGGGGATGGTCTCGTAGACGCCGGTGCCGTCGCGCTTCTTGATCACGGCGACCAGGCCCATCTCGACCAGATTCCCGCCGTCGAACTGGACTCGCAGATCACCGTATTCTCCGGCCGTGAATCCGGTGAAGTGGAACGGCTTGGCCGACAGGTGAGTGATCGTGCCGGAGGCGACGTACGGGTAGGAGCTCCCGGCGGTGACCACGCTGTTGGGGAACGAGGCCGCCTCGCTGTAGCCGATGCCGGCCAGGGCCTTGGTCCGCGTGGCGTAGTTCCAGGCCGCGTACTTGGCGAAAAACTGGCCCAGCGACGAGCCGTTCATCGAAAGGATGGCGCTGTAGGAGTCCATCACCGACTGGGTCGTGTTCAGGCGGCGCCAATTCCAGAAGTCGACGATGATCTGGTTGCCCCAGGTCTCGCTCATCACGATCTGCCAGATGCAGTCCTCGTAGGAGCCGGCGCCGCCGGCGTCCAGCGGGCTGGTCGGCGCGGTGATGCCGCTGCCGCTCGGCAGGTAGTTGTAGAAGTCGTTCGTGGCGTCGAACACGACGTCCTCGGCCCAGGTGGCGTCCAGCTCGACCCAGCCGCCCTCGCTCCAGGACGAGGTGGCGCGCTGCGACGCGTGCTTGAACTCGTGGGCGCAGGTCACCTTCGCGGCGCCGAGCGCGTCGCCGTCGGGATCGTCGTTCGGCGGGAAGCCGGCGAAATTGTTCTCCAGGACGATCCGCGTGCGCGTGCCCGACACGACGCTCGTGTAGCCGTAGGCAGCCATGTTCTCGAAGCTGACCTCGTAGTAGGGGGCCAGCGGCGGCGCGGTGAAGCCGAGGTTGGTGATCTCCGTGGTCCACGACGTGTCCATGTAGGTCGCGCAGCGCTCGACGTAGTCGGGGACCCCGTTGGCCGGGTTCGTGTCGGCAGCCGGCACGGCGTTCACGCCGGTCGTCAGGTACGTGAACCGGAAGCGGCCCGAGGGGCTGATGTAGAGGGCCTTGTTGCCGGCCGGCTCCTCCAGCATGGCGTCGATGGCCGTGACGGTGCCCGGGGAGAGTTCGCCGCGCAGATTCTCGAACTCGATGATCAGCGGCGTGGCGCACTTGATCGGTCCGGCCGTCTCGGGCCGGTAGTCCGCGGGCAGTTTCTCCGGATCGAAGACGTAGTAGAACTTGTAGAGCAGGGCCACTTCGGCGTCGATGCCGCCGGCTTCCAGCGCGCTGTCGATGCGCGAGAACTGCGGGGTCCCCGCGTGCGCGTGCGCCAGACCGGCCATCGCGAGCAGCAGACCGCCGCACAGGATGACGAGCGTGAGCCTCCGGGACATGGCTTCCTCCTGACAGGGGTGCAAGGGCGACCGGTCCGGAAGGCGCGCGCAGCGCGCCTTCCGGGACCGGTCCCCTTCAGGTTTCGGATGCGCAGAAGGATACGTCAAAATTCTCCCGAAAGCGTCACGGTTTTGATAATTATATTAATCACAGCGGGTTCACGGCTGGGGCGCGTCACCACCCTGCAGTTCCGCGAGCAGCTCGTGAGCCCGTCGCAGGTGAGGGATGACGATCGAACCGCCCACGATCAGACCCACGTCGAAGATCTCCAGGATCTCGGCCTTGCTCACCCCGAGCTCGACGCAGCGGATCGTGTGGTAGGCGATGCAGTCGTCGCAGCGCAGCACCAGCGAAGCGCTCAGGCCCAGCATCTCCTTGGTGCGCGCGCTCAGGGCGCCGTCCTCGTAGCAGCGGGTGTCGAGGTTGAAGAAGCGCTTCGTGGTCAACGTGGCTTCGTCGAGGATCTGCGCGTTCATGCGTTCGCGGTACTCGCGGAAGGCCTGCAGGCGTGCGGACACGGCCGCCTCCTCGGGATCGGGGTGGTTCGCGGCGGGGCGGGAACAGACTCGCACGGGAGTCCGCTTCCGGCAAGCCACAGGGGCCTCAGGCGGGCGTCACGGGATCGCGCCGGCTGAGCCGCCGCCCGAGCAGCGCCGAGCTGACCGCCGCCGCCAGGAAGATCACCGCCGCCACGGCGAACACCTCGCGGTAACCCAGCAGGCGCAGCACGGCGAACCCGATCAGCGGGCCGATCAGGCCGCGCCCTCCCACCATGGCGACGTGGACGCCCTGGTAGTAGCCTCCCCGACCCGGCGGCGCGAAGCTGATCGAACCGACGTTCCAGGTGACGTTGATGCCAGCCATGGCCAGGGCGTAGACGCCGAAGGCCGCGTAGGCGACCAGGGCCGGCGAGACCGACGGCAGCAGGGTCCCCGCGGCCAGCGTCAGGGGGTACAGGGCGAGCGCCGCGTAGCTCACGCTGGACAGCCGCACCGGGTGGTGGCGGTCCATGAGCCGCCCCATGAGCGGACCCAGCAGCGCCACCCCGAGCGAGGCGATCAAAATGCGGGCGTGGGAGATCTGCTGGTAGCTGAGATCCAGTTCCTCGGTGAAGTACAGCGGCACCACCGGCATGAGCATCATGTAGGCGACGCCGTAGATCATGAAGTTGATCTCGAACCAGTAGAAGTCGCGGTCCACGCGGAAGGTTTCCGCGGCCTCGCGGAACGGCGAGGCGGCCGCGTCCGCGAGCCCCTGGATGCTGATCCGCTCACGCGGCCGGCGCGGGGTCACGGCATCGCCGGCTTCCCGGCTACCTGCAGGACGCGGCAGCCGGGCCAGGATCAAGAGGTGGGCGAAGCCGACCAGGCCGAGCACCGGGTAGATCCAGCGGTAGCTCTGCGGATCGCGGTCCAGCAGGGCGCCCAGCAGCAGGCTCATCGCCGCGGCCGTCAGGTGCTGGGCCAGGGCGCCGCGCCCGTACGCCTCGCCGCGCCGGTCGGCGCGGATGTTGGCCTGCAGGATCCCGTTCTGGGCGGGATAGACCAGCGAGGAGAAGAAGTAGACCACCGCGAGCAGGGCCGTGAACGCCAGCGGGCCCCGCACCAGGAGCATCAGCACCATGATCGCGCGGCCGCCGAGTCCGCCCCAGACCAGCCAGCGCCGGCGCCCGCCGCGCTCGAGCATCCGTCCCCAGTAGATGGCCAGCACCATGCTGGCCGATTCCAGGATGACGGTGAAGGTCACCAGCCAGCCGGGCGCGAGCAGCGATTTCGCCAGCACGAAGGGGAACAGGATGTAGCCCGACCACCACACCCCCTGGCAGACCATCCCCAGCAGGTAGCGGCGCATGGTCAGGCGTTCCAGCGCGATCGCATCGAGGCTGTCGTCGCGAGCCGTCATGGCACCATCATGCGAGCCGGAGCGCCCCGGCGCCAGCCCGACCCGTTCAGGTCCGCGGGAAGACCCGCAGCAGGATCAGGACGATCATCACGGCCGAGACGGCGACCTTGAAGAGGCTGGCCAGTGTCTTGCCGGCGAAGGCGTGCCAGCCGATGCGCAGGCTGGGCTCGAGGCGCCGCTCGCGCCAGTACTGGCCGATCACCGCGCCGAGGAAGGAGCCCACGAACGCGCCGGCCACGGCGCCGACGACGGGCACCACGGCGCTGCCGGCCACGGCCCCGGCCAGCCCCCCTGCGAAGGCGCCCAGAACGCCGAGGCGGCTCGCGCCCTTGCGGGCGACGTAGAGCGTGCCGACGACCGCCTCCACGGCCTCGCCCAGCAGGGCGAGGCCGAGCAGGAGCAGCAGGAAGGGCCAGGTGAGCGGGGTGAAACCGGTGGCCAGGGCGTGCAGGAGCGCCAGTCCGACGATGACGAAGTTGCCGCTCAGCCCCAGGACCGTCAGCAGCGGCGTGGCCAGCAGCGCCAGGATCCAGAGTCCCAGCAGCAGCCAGCGCCCGGACTCCGCCACGAGGTCAGCCACGGCCGGCATCGGGAGTCCCTCCCGTCACTCTTGCGCGTGGAAGAGCTTCTCTCCCGCCCGCACCGCGAACGGCAACCGGTTCCCGGCCGGCGGCAGCGTGCAATTGTACTTCTCCGGGTTGTAGTCGCAGAGCGGGTTGTAGGCGAAGTTGAAGTCCACCTCCACGGTGCCGTCCGCGGCGATCTCGAGGTCGAGGTAGCGGCCGCCGCCGTAGGTCTCCTCGCCCGAGGTCTCGTCGTAGAACGGCAGCCACAGGTAGTCGCCGTCCTTGAGGTCGGCCGGCCCCAGCACCGACAGCGTGTGGTTCTTCCCCTCGTGCGCGAAGGTGACCTTGCCCTTGATCACGTAGGGCACGGTGTTGCCCTTGCGCTTGGCCAGTTCGACCTTCTGTTCGCCGGTGACGGGCTCCAGGGGCAGGCGGTAGCGCAGGCTCTTCTCGGGGTAGTAGTAGTTGAGCCCCTCGAAACCGGGCAGGTCCTGCGCGCGCAGGGCGGTCTGCGTCGAGTCCATGAAGGCTTCGTTCTTGTCGATGCGGAACTCGACCAGGCGGATCTCCCAAGCCTCCAGCTCCTGGTCGGTCATGGCCAGCGGGCCGGGGGCCTCCGACACGCACCCCGCCGTGCCGACCGCGGCCAGGATCGTCAAGGCGCCCAGCATCAGCGTCGTCCTGCTCGTCATCCCCTGGTCTCCCGTCGGTTCGCCCGGCGGCGTTGCGCGGTTGCCCGCCGCCGGAACCCTCGTTAATGTTGCCACGTCGCGACCCGCGCCCGCGGGCACGAAAGCGGCGCCGCCCCCGGCGGCGTCGCCCGGTCAGGATAGCATATCGCGCCGCCCGCGGCAGCCCCGACCTCGCGCCATTGCGCAGGAGACCAGGGACGTGAGTGCCGAACGCCAATCCCTGCCCGCCGGGCAGACGGAACTGCTGCTGTTCCTCACCGCGGTGCTCGGCCGCCTGCCGGCGCTGGGGGCCTGGTGGCACGGCGCCGACTGGGAACTGCTCGGCCGCGCCCGAGGTCTGGCCGGCGCCGGCGAGGCTCCCGCCTTCTGGTTCAGCCAGATCGCCTACTGGAAAGCGCTAGGCCCCCTGCTGGGCGCGGCTCCCGGACCGTGGGCCGTGACGCGCCTGCTCCTGCACGGGGCCGCGGCGGCGCTGGCCCATCGCCTCGCGCTGCGGGCCGGCGGCTCCCGCACCGGCGCCTTCGCCGCGGCCCTGCTGGTCTCGGTCTCGCCGTTCGCCTTCGCCCCGCTCTACCGGGCCTTCGGCATCGCGGAACTGCTGGGTGCGACGCTGTCGCTGCTCTGCGTCGAACGGCTACTCGCCGGCGGCCCGCGCGCCGCGGCGACGGCAGTTTTCGCCGGCCTGCTGGCGTTGTTGAGCCAGGAGTGCGCGCTGGGGCTGCCGGTCCTGGCCGCCGCGCTGGCCCTCGGCGGCGACCGCGCGCACCGGCGCCAGCGGCTGGCGGCGGCGGCGGTCCTGACGGTCGCGGCCGGCCTCGCGTCAGCGCTGCTGCTGCGCTCCGCAGACGCGCCCGGCCACGTCCACGCGCTGCCGCACCTCGCCTACGCGGCCTGGATCGCCGCGGCGGTCGTCCTGGGATCGGTCCTCGCGCGCCGGCGGGCGGCGCCGCGCATGCTGATCGCCCTGCTGCTCCCCTTCGCCGCGGCCGCGCTGTCCTGGGGCGCGATGGAGTGGCGCCTCGCGCGCCGCGGCGCCGACGGGCTGCCGGCCGATCCTGCGGTCCGCAGCACGGCGGTCAGCCACGAGGCGCTGCAGACGCTGCGCGCCGTGCCGGCCGGTCCGGCGAAGCGCCTCGCGATCCTCCAGCCGGCCGCGCTGCATGCCGCGCAGGTCGGCGACCCGGCGGCGGACGGAGCGTACCCGACGCTCGTGCGCGTGTCCCTGGCCGGGGACCTGGGCCCCGCGCTACTGGGTCCCCTCGGCACGACCGTCGTCTGGACGACCGACCCGGACCGCATCCCGCCGGACGCGACCGTCCTGCTGGACGCCGGCGCGCGCCTGCTCTACTGGGGACCGGCGCCGCAGGCCTTCCTCTACCTGACCCTGACGCAGATCGGCCTGGGCCGCGCGGCCGAGGCGGCGGGCGTCTTCGAGCGCGGCCTGAGGCGCTCCCCGCCCACGCTGTCCTTCCAGTTCGACGCCGGCCAGCTGCCCGTGACACCGGACGCCGTGCGCGACGGCGCGCCCGCGTTCCTGGCGGCCGTGGACGGCGCGGACCTGCCGCCGACGGAACGCGCGGCCCTGGCGGGGGCCGCGCGCGACCTGCTGGCGCGCTGCGGCGCCGGCTTCTAGTCTCTGCGGAGTCTCTGCGAATCAGCCGCGCGCCTTCGCCGGCACGCCGACGACGGTCGTGCCCGCCGCGACGGACCTCGTCACGCAAGCGCCCGCGCCGACGACCGCACCGTCGCCGAGCGTCAGCGGCACCCCCTCGTGGCCGTTGATGATGACCGCGCCGGTCCCCACGTAGACTCCCCGGCCGAAGTGGACCCAGCCGGAGATGTGCGCGCCGGGCGCCAGGGTGGTGAAGTCGCCCATGACGACGTCGTGCCCGACCGTGCAGTCCAGGTTGATCTGCACGTGGCGGCCCAGCACGATGTTCGTGGTCAGCAGGTTGCCGGCGCAGACGACGGTCCCCTCGCCGATCTCCACCCACTCCGACATCTCGACGCGCGGATGGACCAGCGTCGCGCACCCGAAGCCGGCCGCGGCGGCCCGGCCGACCAGCTTCTCGCGCAGGGCGGGGTCGCCCACCGCCGCCGTCAGCGCGGCCTGCGGGAAGGCGGCGCGGGCCGCGTCCAGGCTCATGACCGGGAAACCGTTGACCGTCCGGCCGTGCGCGGCCGGGTCGTCGTCGACCAGCGCCGCCACCCGCCAGCGCCCCGCGATCGAGCGCGCCAGCCAGGCCACCTCGCGCGCGAAGCCCCCCGCCCCGTAGATGACCAGATCCTGCATCGCCATGCGCGGCTCCTTCCTGCGTTCCGATGACTGTAGCGATCCGACGCACCGTCTACCTCAAAAACAGCAGCGCCCCGCCGCCCACCGCGACCGCGACGCCCAGCAGCGCGGTCGGCGAGGGCCGGTCGCGGTGGATGAGCCAGGCGGGCAGCAGCACCGTGATCGGCACGGTGTTCAT
This sequence comes from Candidatus Latescibacterota bacterium, assembly GCA_030658975.1. Taxonomy (GTDB): domain Bacteria; phylum Krumholzibacteriota; class Krumholzibacteriia; order LZORAL124-64-63; family LZORAL124-64-63; genus PNOJ01. The sequence goes on along the minus strand of JAUSBL010000024.1, from coordinate 24,961 downwards.
GAGCGTGGAGGCCACGCCGGTCTCGGTGAGCTTGAGCGCGGCGATGGCGGCCCACATGCCCAGGAACGGCCCCAGCACCACGGCCACGCCGGCGGGCTTCAGCACCCGCGGATCGCGCAGGCGCGGCAGCTGGGCCACGATGTCGCGCCGGCCGAGCAGGAACACTCCCATCGCCAGCGTCGCCCACCAGCCGCGCACCAGGGCGGCGGCCAGCGGCGGCGTGTCGCCCGGCATGCCCAGCTTCGCCAGGACGTTGCCCACGGCCGAGCAGACCGCGCAGACCAGGGCGGCGCCCAGGCCCCGGACCAGGACCGCCCGCGGCAGGTCGCGATGATCGCCGGTGCCCGCGTCGCGCCCCAGCACGGCCAGCAGGATGCCCCCGATGACCACGGCGATCCCCGCCAGCGCCAGCGTCCCCAGCTTCTCTCCCAGCACGGGCCAGGCCGTCAGCGCCGCGACCACGGGCGTGGCCGCCAGCATCAGCGAAGCCCGCCGCGGCCCCGCCAGCATGATCCCCCGGTAGTAGAACGAATCCCCGATCGCGAGCCCCAGCGTCCCGCTCAATCCCAGCCACATGTGCTGCCGCCAAGTGATCCCATCCGGCCAAGCCGTGCCCGTCGTCACGACCCAGGTCAACCACAGCAGAGTCGCGCCTGCCGGAAGCCGAAACGCGTTGACCAGGATCGCGCTGCTACGCGAACTAGCCAACCCGAACAGCGTCGCCCCGAACCCCCACATCAGCGCCGTCGAAAGCGCCAGCATTTCCCCGAGATGGCTCAACACGACTCCCCGCTGCAGCAGAGGCCGCAGGAGATATGGGGGGGCCGTCCCCGCAGGCGTGAATGCCTTTCGACAGCGGGGATGGCCCCCCCATATCTCCTGCGGCCGGCGCTCACAGGGGGCGAGTCGCCTTCTTGAGCCACTCCCGGTGATCCCTGTCGAGCAAGGGCGAGAGTTCCTTCAGCACGCGCTTGTGGTAGTCGTTCAGCCACGCGATCTCGTCGCGCGTCATCAGCGATTTGTCGATCATCCGGCGATCGATCGGGCACAGCGTGACCGGCCGCCAGCGCAGCCATTCCTGTTCGGGAGTCGACAGCTTCTCGTCGCGCTCCACGAAGCAGAGGTTCTCGATGCGGATGCCGAACTTGCCCGCCTCGTAGTGGCCGGGCTCGATCGACAGCAGCTGGCCGGGCAGCAGCGGCACGTTCTTCACGTCGCGCGGCGTGAGGCCCATCGGCCCCTCGTGGACGCCGAGGTAGTGGCCCACGCCGTGGCCGGTGCCGTGGCCGTAGTTGGCGCCGTCGAGCATCAGCGGCTGGCGGGCCAGGATCTCGAGGCGCTGGCCGGACATGCCGCGCGGGAAGGGCGTGCGCGTCAGGTTGATGTTGCCCTGCAGCACGCGCGTGAACATGCGCTTCGCGCGCGGGGTGGGCGGGCCCAGGGCGACGGTGCGGGTGATGTCGGTGGTGCCGTCGAGGTACTGGGCGCCCGAGTCGATCAGGTAGACGCCCTTCGGCTTCAGCTTCGCGTTCGTTCCCGGGGTGGCGCTGTAGTGGACGATGGCGCCGTGGGCCGCGTAGCCGCTGATGGTGCTGAAGCTCAGGTCCTGGAACAGGGGCTGCTCCTCGCGGAAGGCGCGCAGCCGGTCCGAGGCGGAGATCTCGGTCTGGTCGCCGCGGGGCACGGCCTTCTCGAGCCAGCGCAGGAACTTCACCATCGCCGCGCCGTCGCGGACGTGGGCGGCGGCGATGCCGCGGATCTGCACCGGGTTCTTGATCGCGCGCAGGTCCGTGACCGGCGTCGCGCCGCGGATCAGCAGGGCCCCGCCGAGCAGGTCGGCGACCCAGCGGCTGGTGGTCGCGGGGTCGACGAGCACGCGCAGCCGGCGCTTGCCGGCGGTGCGCCGGCGACCGAGCGCGCGCAGGTCCGTCGCCACCTTCCCGTAGGGGCGGATCTTGACGATCCCCTTCAGGCCCCGGCGCGCGGCGTCGTTGAGCTTGCCCTCGTCGACGTAGAGCACGGCCTCGCGCCCGGTCACCACCAGGTAGCTGATGACCACCGGGGTGGACTCGATGTCGCGGCTGCGGATGTTGCACAGCCAGGCGATGGCGTCCAGGGCGCCCAGGACGTGGGCATCGACGTCCTGGTCCTTCATCGCCGCGCGCACCCGCGCGAACTTCGAGGCCGCCTTCTCGCCGGCGTACTGCGGCCCGTGCAGGCGCACCGATGCGGCCGACGGCGCGGGACGGTCGGCCCACAGCCGGTCGACCAGGTTGCGCGGCACGTAGCGCACCTCGATGCCCTTCTCGCCCAGGGCCCGCTCGAAGTCGTCGGCCGCGGACATGGACATGACCTGCGGGTCGACGCCCAGGACCTGGCCCTTCTTCAGGGTCCTGCCGGCCCACTCCACGAGCGAGGGCGTGCCCGGCGCGCCGAGCTTCATCAGCGCGATGCCGCTGCCCTGCAGCTGCATCTGCGCCTGCAGCCAGTAGCGCGTGTCGGTCCAGAGACCGGCGGCGCGGGCGGTGACCAGGACGTCGGCGACCGAGCCGGTGAAGCCGCTGAGCCAGGCGCGCCGCTGCCAGCAGGCCGGCACGTACTCGCTCTGGTGGGGGTCGACGCTGGGCACGTAGTAGGCGTCGATCTTCTCCTGGCGCATCAGGGCGCGCAGCGCGGCGATCTTATCTCGGGTGGTCATCGGACGTCGCCTCCGGTTGGGGATCGTTGCAGGGTCGTCAGTGCCAGGCCGGGGTCGCGCGGACCCCGAGGATCGCGGCCAGGTCGGCCTCGAGCGAGACCGCGGGCGTCTCGACGATGCGGCCGAGTTCCAGGCCGTCCTCGTAGACGATGAAAGTCGGGACGAGTTCCACGCCGTAACGGGCGCGGTATCCGGGCTCGATGCCCCGCTGCGCCTCCCACGCCGCCGCGGCGGGATCGTCGGCGCGGCCGGCCGCGAGCATCTGCAGGGACTCCGGCGGCAGGCCGCAGGCTGCCATGACCTTCCAGAAGCGCGGCACCTCGCGGCGCGAATCGGAGCACCAGGTGCCCAGCACGCAGACGATGCGCAGGTCGCGGCCGGCGGCGGCGAGCGCCTCGACGATGTCGGGCGAAGGCTGGTAGGACGCGGCCTCCGGCTCCAGTTCGGGAGCGAACGCGTTCCAGGCCCCGCGCGTCAGCGGTCCGATGAGGTAAGGGCCCTTCTCGTGCTCGATCCGGGCGGAATCGGCGGCCGACGGCGACGTGGCGGGCGTCTGCGCCTCTTCGGCGGCCGGGGCCGCGAGGGGCGCGACCACCGCCGCGATCAGCAACAACAGCGCCGCCGGAGCGTATCGGGACATGTCGCGACCTCCCTGAAGAGTCCGGCCGTGGTCTGTTGCGCGGGTCCGCGCCGCATCTGTATAGTGATAGCACCTTCGGGGAGGATCCTACAAGCCCGGAGGACCGCGGCCCGGCCTCCATGCCCGCAACCATCGGAGTCGAACGTGAGCCGCCGCCTCGCCACCCTCGTCCTGGCGCTCGCCGTCCCGGCCCTCGCGGCCTGGGCGCGGCCCGGCGTCGGGAATGACGGGCAGACGGCCCTGCCCACCGGTCGCATCATCGTCAAGCTGCAGGAGGCCTCCGGCGTGACCTTCGCCGCCGAGGGCCTGAAAGCCGCGACGCCGGACGCCGCCGCCCGCGTGGCGGACCTGCTGGCGCGGTCCGCCCCCGATTTCACCGCCAAGCGCCTGTTCCCCCGCGACGCCGCGGAACTCGCGGCCGAGCGGGCGACCGCCCGCGCCCGCGGCGGCCGCGACCTCCCCGACCTGAACTCCTACGCCGTGCTGGAATCCCCGCGCCCGGCGACCCGCGACGAACTGCTGCGGATCGCGGCGGCCCTGCGGGCCGACCCCGACGTCGCAGCCGCCTATCTCGAGCCGACGGCGCGGCCGGCGGGAAGCGTCTCCCTCTCGGCGGCCCCTCCCGGTCCGAACCTGCTGACGACCTCCGACTTCTCGAGCCTGCAGGGCTACCTGGGCGAGCCTCCGCTGGGCATCAACGCCCTGGCGGTCGCCGCACAGCCCGGCGGCCGCGGCGCGGGCGTGCGCGTGCTGGACATCGAGGGCGCCTGGCTGTGGACCCACGAGGACCTGACGGCTCCCTACCACACCGCCGGCGGCTCCATCCAGGACCTGGAATGGCGCAATCACGGCACTGCCACGCTCGGCGTGATCCGCGGCTCGGACAACGGCCAGGGCGTGCGCGGCGTGGCCCCCTCCTGCCTGGTCGGCGGCGTCTCGGTCCACAGCCTGAGCACCTCCGCCGCCGTGAGCAACGCCACCGGCGCGACCGCGTACGGGGACATCATCCTGATCGAGCTGCACGCGGCGGGACCCAACGCCAACGGGGCCGGCGACTACGGCTACATCCCCATGGAGTACTGGCAGGACACCTTCGACGCGATCAGCATCGCGACGGCCCTCGGCCGCACCGTCGTGGAAGTGGCCGGCAACGGTCTGCAGAATCTCGACGACCCGCTCTACGCCGGCCTTTTCGATCCCGAGGTCCGGCACTCCGGCGCCATCATGGTGGGCGCCGGGGAACCGGCCACCCTGGAACCCGAATGGTTCACCAACCACGGCGCGCGGGTCGACCTGCAGGCCTGGGGCGAGCAGGTGACGAGCTGCGGCTACGGCGACCTGCAGGGATCCGGCTTCGCGGAGGGCGCGTGGTACACGCAGTCCTTCAACGGCACCTCGAGCGCGTCGGCCATCGTGGCGGGCGCCGCCGCGCTGCTGCAGGGGATGACGCGCGCCCAGTACGGCTACTCGCTCGATCCGCGGCACCTGAGGAACATCCTGGTGGCGACCGGCACGCCGCAGGCCCCCGACCCCGACCACGTCGGGCCGCGCCCGGACCTCGTCGCCGCCTGGGACCGCGTCTCCACCAGCGTGGGCAACATCAACGGGCGCATCCTCGACTCCCAGACGATGCTGCCGGTCGCCGGCGTCGGCATCGCCGTTCAGAGCGGCGCCTCCGGCCTGATCTCCGACTCGCTGGGCCGCTACAGCTACACGTCCGAGCCGGGCCCGGAGACCTTCCTGGTCGACAGCTACTACTACGCGCCGCAGAGCTACTCGGCGGTGCTGACGCCGGGCGTGGCCCAGGTGCGCGACGTGATCCTGCAGAGGCTGCCCCAAGTGACGGTGTCGGGACGGGTCCAGGGGGAAGACGGCGCCGTGCTCGGCGCGGTCCGCACCGAACTGCTCGGCACCCCGGTCCTGCCCCAGGACACCTTCGCCGACGGCGTCTACAGCCTGTCCGGCGTGGCCGCCGGCCGCGCCGGCCGCGTGCTGTTCCACCGCAAGCCGGGCTACGGCGCGTATGCGGTGGACATCATGCCCGAGGTCCTGCCCGGCAACATCCACCCGCAGTTCGCCGAGCTGCCGGCGGCCGACGAGTCCTTCACCACCACCGGGAACTTCATGCCGATGAGCACGGCCTGGGCGTGGGGCTCCGCGCCCGCCGGCCCGGATTCGTGCTTCAGCATGCCCGGCTGCTGGGGCGTCGGCTACTACGGCGACTACCACGACAATCAGTACTCGACGCTGACCTCCCCGGCCTACGCCTTCCCCGACGCCGGCGAACTCCACCTGAGCTTCCACATCTGGTGCGACACCGAACCCGGCTACGACGGCGTCCGGCTGGAACTCCTGCAAGGCCAGGATTGGCTCGTGATCGAGCCCGTCGGCGGCTACGGCTACGCGAGCGTCGCCGCGCTGGGCGGGACGCCGGGATGGTCCGGGAGGCAGAGCGACTGGCGCGGGGTCGTGTTCGATCTCACGGGCCGCGATCTCTCGTCGTTCCGGTTCCGGCTGCTGTTCAGGGCCGACGATTCGGTCTCCTACCGGGGCTTCTTCTTCGACGACGTGACCTTCGACACCGGACCCACGTTCGTGGACGCTCCCCCCGCACCGCCCGCGTCGCCGACGCTCACGGCGCACCCCAACCCGTTCAACCCGCGCACGACCGTCCGCTGGGCGACCCCGGCCGCGGGCCTGTCCAGGCTCGAGGTGTTCGACGCGAGGGGACGCCGGGTGCGGACGCTGGCCGGCGCCGCCGGCGCCCAGGGCGAAGCCGTCTGGGACGGGAGGGACGACGCGGGCAGGCAGGGGGCCGCCGGCGTCTATCTGGTGAGACTGCAGGACCGCGCAGGCGCAACCGCCACCGCGCGCATCACACTTGTGCGCTGATCAGATGAGACGGACGAACCAGTTGCGGGAGCGCTTTTTCACGCCTCCGAACCACCAAGCCAGCGGCAACATGACCACCAGCAGCCCCGCCAGCCCGATGAACGACTCCAGCACCGCGCCCTTGCGGTACAGGTCGGGCAGCAGCCGCGTGAAGATCGCCAGCAGCGGGATGTGCACCGCGTAGAAGAACAGCGGCACCCGCCCGACGATGGCGAAAGGCCGCAGCACGCGCGAACGCAGACCGATCAGGCAGAACAGCCCCACCATGAAGATCACCGCGCCGGCGAACCAGACCTGGTGGCTCAGGCTGGGCGGGTACTTCTGGTCCAGGAAGAAGGACCACTCGAAAAACCTGCCCGCCGGGAAGATGTTGGCGTAGGAGCCGCCCCACAGCCGCAGGGCCCAGGCGGCCAGGACCAGGGATGCGCCGAGGGCCAGGCTGCGGCGCGCCCGCTGGGCGCCGTCGCGCCAGACCTCGAACCAGAAGTGGGCCATGACGCTGCCCAGCGTCGCCAGCGCGAACCAGGGCAGTACGGGGTACTTGTTGAAGTCCCCGGAGTCGATGAACAGCTGCATCGGGACGTGGGTCCAGGACTCGGCGTCGTAGGGGATCCGCAGCAGGAGCGGGTGGACCAGGCTGATGACGACCGCGACCGCCAGCCGCCACTGCCAGCGCCAGCGGACCATGATCGCCAGCAGCAGCATCGAGGTGCCGATCGTCGCGATGATGCCGAAGTGCTCCAGGCGCAGGCGCGCGAAGCCGCCCCAGCTCGCGTTGACCCAGATCAGCTGCACCGCGATCAGGAACAGGCCGCGCTGGATGAAGTCCCAGCGGGCGCGCGCCGGCGGCTCCCCGCCGGCGACGCGACGCCAGTAGGAGTTGTACATCATCGCGCCGTTCATCATCAGGAAGCCGGGCGCGCAGAGGTAGCCCATGTAGCGCAGCGCGAACTGCCCGAAGTTGTCGAAGAACGGGTCCAGGGGGTCGAGACTCAGCCAGGCCGCGTTGAAGTAGTAGTTGCTGTGCCCGAGGGCCATCATCACGCCGATGAGCCCGCGGAACTGGTCGATGAACTCGAATCGCTGCTTGCCGGCCATGCTCGCTCCCGTCACTCGCCGTTGCGGACCACGCGGAACCCCAGGTAGTCGTCGGCGGAGGTCGGGTAGTAGGCGCCGCGCGCCGCCGACCGGCACTCGCGGGCGTAGTAGTGCCAGCTGCCGCCGCGGACCACGCGCCGGTCGCCGTCGGCCGGTCCCGCGGGGTCGAACACGGGGCCCTGCGGGTAGTGGCCGTACCAGTCCCAGCACCACTCGCGCACGTTGCCGTGCACGTCGAACAGGCCCAGGGCGTTGGGCAGCTTCAGGCCCACGGCCTGCGGGCCGGCGGCGGCGTTGTAGCAGTACCAGCCGGCCGCCGCGAGCAGGGGATCCGCGCCGCAGGACTGCTCGACGAGCTGGCCGTTGAACAGCGACGTGGTCGTGCCGGCGCGGCAGAGGTATTCCCACTCGGACTCCGTCGGCAGGCGCCAGCCGTCGGCCTCGCGGTCCCACGTCACCAGCGGCCCGTCGATGGCGTAGGCGGGCGTGCGCCCCTCGGCCGCGGACAGGAGGTTGCAGTACGCGACGGCCTCGAGCCAGGTCACGTTGTGGACCGGCAACTCGTCGCCGACGAAGGTGGAGGGGTTCGCGGGCATGCGCAGGTTCCAGGCGGCCTGCGTGACCTCGCGGGCGCCGGCGACGGGGGCCGCCGACAGCAGCACGTCGTGCAGGACCTCGTCCGGCAGGCGTCCGACCTCGCCGGCGGGGCTGCCCATCGCGAACGCGACGTTGCCCACGAAGGGGCCGGCGGCCGGCGCGAGGGTCACCGGGCGGTCGAGCGCGTCGACGAAGGCGAAGGCGTGCTCGTGGGCGCCGGCGGGCAGTGTCGTCTCGTAGAGGTAGACCGCGCCGTCGGCGGGGCTGCCCGATGCGAGCGTCATCGCATGGGCCACGCCGTCGATCGTCACGTCGTGCACGAGCGGCGCGGCGTCGGTGTCGTCGACGAAGGTGACGCGGAAGGCGAAGACCGTCGCCGCATCGCCCAGGGCGGGCGCGACGCCGCCCGCGCGCAGGAAGGCGCCTTCGACCGTCGTTGCGGAGGCGGAGTTGGAGAGGGCCGCGAGGTGCCCCTCGTCGTCCAGCGTGCGCAGTGCGAAGTGGTAGGTCGTGCCGGGCGCGAGCCCCGTGACCTCGAGCGTCTGGCGGGTGCCCGCCGCCGCCGGCGCGGGAGCCCCCGCGACCGCAAGAGCGGCCTCCCAGTCGGCCTCGTCCATGATCGGCGCCGCGGCGCGCCTGACGAGGTAGGAGGCGGCCGTGCCGTAGTAGCCGTCGTCGCCCACGGCCAGCCAGGAGAGCTCGACGCGGGTGGCCGACAGCGGCGCCGCCGCCAGCGTGGTGACGGCCGCGGGCGGCGTGGCGTCGGCGACCAGGGTCGGCCCGGACAGCACCAGCAAGCCGTCGTAGCGGTCGGCCACCAGGACGCGCCCGTCGGGGCTGATGCAGAGGTCCGTGGCGTAGCTCGTCTTGACGAGTCCGGCGTAGACGGGGTGCTCGGGGTCGCGGACGTCCACGACGTGCACGCCGCCGTCGGCGGCGCAGAGCAGCGCCCAGCCGCGCGCCACGACCAGCGAGCGGCTGTAGGCCGTGAGGTCCAGCTGGGCGACCTTGACCGGCGTCTCGCCGCCGTCGACGCGGAAGACCGCGAGCCCCTCGACGCCGTCGGCCACGTAGGCGTAGTCGCCTTCGACGACGACGTCCAGGGCGTTGCCGGGCGTGTCGGCCCAGCTCACCTGGCGGACCTGCCCGAGAATGCGCACGCGCACGTCGACCACCGCCAGGCCCATCTCGTCGTCGGCGACGTAGGCGTAGCCGTCCTTCACGGCCACGCTCTTGGCGTAGCCCTGGGTGCCGGTGAAGACGCCGCCGTACTCGAGCACGCCGGGGAAGTCGGGGCTGGTCTCGAAGATGCGCAGGCCCTTCCAGCTCTCGGCGAGGTAGACGACGCAGGGATCGTCGGGGTTCGCCGGCTCCTCGATGAAGACGCGCTGGCCGTCGACGGCGGTGGTGCCCTGTTCGTAGGAGACGATGCCGGCGGGATCGGTGATGTCGTAGGTGGTGATGCCCTCGGTGCCCTCCACGACCAGCGCCAGGTCGGACAACGTCGCGTTGGCGAAGGTGCGCACGACTTCGATGTTGCCGGCGTACTTGGTGGTGTTGAGGGTCGTGACCAGGACGGGCGCCCCCGGCGCGGTGATGTCGATCACGTGGATGCCCGCCTCGCCGCCGGCCACGAACGCGAAATCCCCCAGCGCGGCGACCCCCTCGTTGGCGCTCGGCAGCGGCACGCGGCCGATCACCTGGAACGGGGATTCGGGCGACTCGTAGAGGTCGGCGGCGCCGCAGCCGGCCAGCAGGGCCGCCAGGACGAGGGCGAACGGCGTGGCCGCTCTGCGGCGGCCGGTCAGCGAACGGGTGGTGCGCATCGTCGGGGCTCCTGTCGGGATCCTCATCAGGGTTTTCCGAGCTAGAGTTTGTAGGTCAGCCCGATCCAGTACCGGCGCTGGTCGTAGTCCTTGTCCTCGGCGATGTCCCCCTGCCACGGCGAATCCACCGTGCGCTGGGAGAACTTGAAGCCGAAGACGGCGTCGACCCCGCCGGCCACCGGCCGGTCCAGGGTCAGTTCGAGCGAGTAGACGTTGTCCTTGCGGCCCACGTGGTACGGGTCGGCGTCCAGGCTCTTCTGCGAGGTGAACCAGTAGGCCTGGTACTGGCCGCTCAGGGCCAGGCTCGCGAACGCGCGGCGGGCCCACTTCGGCGACCAGGCCACTTCGACCTGGTAGAGGTCCTGGTCGTACGAGGGGTCCGAGTTGTCGCTCGCCTCGAGACTCTCCCCCACCTCGTCGTAGCCGCGCGCCGGCCCGTGCTCGAAGCCGTAGTCGAAGGTCACGCGCCAGTCCGCTCGGGCGCGCCAGTAGAGCGTGCCGCGGGCGCCCCAGGAGAAGATGTCGTTCTCCATGAACGGCTGGTTGTAGTAGCGCAGCGTGCGGCTGAGGTCCAGCTTCCAGGTCAGGGCGCGGCTGATGCGGTCGCGGTAGATCAGGGCGAACTCGTTGCGCGTGTAGCGGAACTCGTCCCAGACCAGGGGATGGCTCGGGGCCTCCCAGGGCGGTTCGTCCGACAGCTGCCGGATGTACTGCTCCGGCGCGTAGCTGTAGGACAGCTCGAAGCTGCGGCCGCCGGGCAGGAACTGGCGCACGTACCACGAGTAGCCCGAGTTGGTCTTGATCGACTCCTGCACGTACTGCCACCGTTTCCAGCGGAAGCGCAGCCGCGTCTCGCCCAGCGCGACCAGCTCGCGTCGCGCCTCGACCTCGAAGCTCGGGGCCAGGATGTGGCAGTCCTGGCGTTCGATCTGGAACTTGTAGGGCGCCGAGCCGGCGTGGAACACGTCGAGGTAGTCGTCGGAATAGCGCAGGAAGTTGTCGTCGTAGATCGTCTCGAGGCCGAAGGTCGCGCTGGTCTTCCAGCCGGACGCCTTGCGGGCCGGCGCCGCCGTCGCGGCGGCGCACGCGCACAGCAGGACGACGACGGCCCCGCACGCCATCACGATGTCCCGGCGACGGCTCATCGCAGATCCGCTGCCGGAATGCGGACGACGGCCGTCACGCCGCAGACCTCGGGCTGCACGCAGCGGATCTCCACGCGGTGGCGGCCGCGCGGGATCTGGACGCGCAGGGACTTGCGCTCCCCGGGCATCACGTCCGGCCGTTCGATGTAGGACGCGGCGTCCAGCTTGTCGGCGTCGTAGTGGTGGATGCGGCTGACCTGGCCGTCGATGCGCACCTCCAGGGCGTAGGACTGGCGGCCGCTCATGCGGTGGTCGAAGTCCAGGCGCGTCCACACCACGGCCGTCGTCGGACCCGCGACCTCGAAGGACAGCGGCCGGTCCGCGTCGAAGCGGTACAGGGTGGAGCGCACGCCGCTGTCGTACTGCAGGGTGGCGACGCCGGCGTAGCGCTCCGGCGACAGGTTGACGTACTCCTCGCTGACCCGGCTCGTCTCGCGGAAGAGGCGCACCGCGGTGAAGCCGGCGCCGGCGGTCGCCGGGGTGACCGTCACGACGTGCCAGCCCTCGGGGATCGTCAGGTAGGTGTGGTGCAGGGGGCTGGCGGGCGCGCCGGCGCAGGACGCCGCGCCCGCGCGCGGCTGCAGGCGCTGCGCGTCCGCGAGGGCCGTCTGCCCGTCGATCGCGAAGCGCAGCGTGGCGGAGACCGGCCCGGTCTCGCCGGGCGCGAACACGTAGCGCGACAGCACCTTGACGCGGCGCGGCCCGCGCACGCGGTACGAGGTCGGCGTCTCGGCGCGCAGCTTGTCGTAGGTCGCCTCCACGCCGTCGATGCGCAGGCAGACCTGATCGCGGGCGCCCTGGGGCGCGACCGCGCGCCAGCGCACCGCGGCCGTCGCCTCCACGGCCGCCAGCGACAGCAGCGCGAAGCAGACGGCGGCCGCCGCCCCGCTGCGGTGATGGATCGTCACGCCGCACCTCCCGATCGCCGCCGGAAACGGACCGCTCCCAGCAGGTTGCGCCGCACTTCGGGCGCCAGCACCACGGCGCAGAGGGCGCCGTACAACACCAGGAAGATCGCCACCAGCTCGAGCCGGTAGCCGTCCCGCACGAAGATCTCGCCTTCGCCCGGCTCCGGCAGGTAGTCCGGGGCCACGGGCAGCCCGTACTCGCGGGCCAGCGAAGCGACCTCGAGCAGGTGGATGACCGGCACGCCCCGGTCGGACATCAGCGTGAGCGTGCCCTTGCGCGGCCAGTTCTTCGCCTCCAGCGTCTCGGCGAAGCCGCGCGGGATCAGGATGCGGTTCTGGCTGCTGCCGAGGCTGGCCACGCCGCCGCCCACGTTCACGAAGCACTTCGGCACGCGGCCGCGCAGCGCCTCGTCGAAAAAGGCCATGCGCCTGGAGATGGCCTCCTCGATGTTCTGCGAGCTGAGCAGCGGCACCCCGTTGCGCGCGAGCGCCGCCTCGAGCAGGCGCCGCCCCTCGGGGCTGAGCCCCTGGCCCATGTCGTCGCCGCCGCCGAGGGTGGCGGCCGAGGTGCGCGCGTGCAGGACCCGCTCCTCGCGCAGGATCCGCTCCATGTCCAGCCAGGTGAACGCGGGATCGTTGGCGCCCCACATCGAGGCGCCGACCGAGGTGATCACCACCGGCGCCAGTTCCATGGTCTCGATCGCGGCGTACACGGCCACGTTCAGGCCCGGGAACGAGCCGGTCAGCGCCACCGCCACCGGGTCGCCGGGACGCAGGCCGGCGCGGTGGAACAGCTCCACCAGCACCGCCGCCCAGTTCGGGTTCAGGCTGGAGAGCTTGGCCTCCAGATCGCCGCGGGCGTTGGTGATGAGGCTGAACTCCGGGCCCACCAGGCCGGTGCCGGCGGGGTCGTTGAGCTTGTCGATCTCCGCGCCCTCCATGCGCAGGTGGCGGCGCAGCGTCGTGTACGCCTCGTCGGCCTTCTGCGCCGCGGCCAGCTTCTCGGCGTAGTCGCGCTGGCGCACGGGGCGGCGCGTCAGCTCGAGCGCCCCCTGCAGCACCACCGCCAGCAACGCCAACCCGAACAGGATCAGCGGCCTTTTCCTACCCGATCGCGACATCAATGAGCATGCCTCCGTGGGCCAGCACCAGCACCAGGCGGACCAGGAACGCCGCCATGAACATGGAGCTCAGGGTTTCGACGATCCCCTGCCGGTGCATCCAGTAGGCGATCAGCCCGGGGATGATGTACCCCACGGACTGGAAGAGCGAAGCGTCGACGCCGGTGCCCAGCGCGGCGTTGAACACCAGCACGTAGCGCGTCAGGAAGCCGAACACGAACCCTGCCAGCACGCAGAAGACCAGCGTGCGGCGCCCGTAGAGCAGCACCACGCGGCCGAGCAGGCGCACGGTGCCGTAGGTGCACAGGGCGGCGACGACCGTGCCCGCGATGCGCAGCGGCTGGTCGAGGTAGATGGCGATGTAGCCGGGGACGATGAGCCCGCCGGCCGCCAGCCCCATGATCTCCGAGAAGACGAGGCTGATCACCAGCCCCAGGCCGATCGCCTGGTAGATCACGGGCGCACCTCCCGCTCGCGCAGCAGCGCCAGCACGTCCATGCCGATGCCGCCGATGTTGCCGATGCCCACCACCGTCGCGCCGGGCCCGCAGAGGGCGGCCGTGCGCGTCCAGATCTCGGCGGCGCCGGCGCCGCCCAGGTCGACGACGAGCTCGCGCGGGACCGCGCGCATCATGTCGGCCAGCTGGGACGTGCCCTGGCCGATCAGGACGTAGTGTCCGGCCCTGATGCTGGTCCCCAGCAGCGGCGCCAGGTCGCGCGCCCGCCGCATGCGGTCGGCGCGGTTGTTGAACAGGATCACCGAGCGCGAACCGGGCGCGTCGAGGCCGAGCGTGCGCCAGATCCGCGCCGTCGACTCGGGGTCGTTGGCCGCGAACGCGTTGGCGAACACGAGTTCGCCGCCGGGATCGGCGACGCGCAGGCGCTCCAGGGCGCCCACGTCGGGCCGGACGCCCCACATGCCCTCCAGCGCGCGGCGGCGGTCGACGCCGGCGGCCACGCACACGTCCAGGGCCAGGGCGACGTTCTCCGCGAATTCCACGTAGCGGAAGGGCGCCAGGTCCGCCGGCGTGACCGTCGCGGGGTCGGCCACCCGGCAGGCGCTGCCGCGGCGCCGCGCCGCCTCGGCCAGGTCGCCGGCGAACACGTCCTCCGCCGTGAAGAGCGTCGCGCGCAACGGCACGGTCTGCGAGAGGCTGCGCGCCACGTCCTCCAGCCGCGGCCCCTGCACCTCGAGGTGGTCGGAGCGCACGTTGGTGATCACCCCGAGCGTGCTGTTCACGATGTCCCGCTCGCAGGTCCGCTGCAGGTCGGGACGCACCGCCATGCACTCCAGCACCAGCGCCTGGGCGCCCTCGGCCGCGGCCTGCCGGAAGATGCCCAACTGCTCGCGGATGTTCGGCGAGCCGTGCCGCACCACCGGCGTCTCGGTGCCGTCGGCGTGGAGGAAGCGCGCCGCCGAGCCGGTCGTCTTCGCGCAGGTGCGGATCCCGCCCGCCTGCAGGCCCGCCGCGATGAGACGGGTCACCGACGACTTGCCGCGGCTGCCGTTGACGTGCACGCGCAGCGGGATGCGGCGCCGCGTCAGGCGGTGACGCGCCGTCTCCCAAACGCCCAGCAGCGTGACCGCCGCGAGCAACAGGACGATGAACCGCACGCTTCCACCTACCTGACGAGCAGGAGCTTGCGGGTCACCGAGCCGCCCGCGCTCTCGAGCCGGCAGAAGTAGACGCCGGCGGGCGCATCGCGTCCGCCCTCGTCGCGACCGTCCCAGGCGGCCGCGCCGGGACCGGCCGGCCGGTCGCCCGCGACCAGCGTGCGCACGAGCCGGCCCGCGAGGTCGAAGACGCGCAGCGTCGCGGCGCCGTCGCGCGGCAGCCCGAAGGCCAGGACCGCACCGCCGCGCGCGGGATTGGGCTGGCCGGGCGACAGGAACAGACCGCCGGCGACGACGACGTCGGCGGCGGCCGCCGCCGAGGCCGCAGCCGACCGGTGGCCGTACGCGTGCAGGGCGACGAGGCGGTAGGTCGCGCCGTCCGCGGGCGCCTGCGCGTCCGTGAAGCCGCGGGCCGTCGCCGGCAGCGGCGCCGGCGTCAGGTCGACCGCGCCGTCGGCTCCGTCGCGCACGACGAGCCAGCCGCTGACGGGCCGATCGTCGCGGGGCTGCCAGTCGAGGACGACCGCGCCCCCCTCCCGCCGCGCCGCGAACTCGGCCGTGTAGGGTTCGTGGACCGGCGTGCGCGTCGTCACGAGCACCGCCAGGCCCGGCCCGATCGGGGCGGCGCCGGGGGCGTAGTCGTCGGAATAACTCAGCTGCAGGCCGTCGGTCTCGCCCGGGCTCTCCCAGCCGACGGTCGCGAACTGCCGCAGCGTGTCGGTGTTGTGGACCTGCCGGTAGAGGAAGAGCATCTCGCCGTCGCCGCCCGGCGCGGGGTGGACCGCCGGGTCGCGCAGCACCAGCTGGAAGGTCTGCGCGTCGTCGATCTCGGGCAGGTAGTGCCGCATGCGGCTCCACTCGATCGTGAACGTGCCCGCGACCGCGTCGTAGCGCGTGAAGACGCCGCCGGTGCCCGCGAGCGTGGGATCGAAGTTGTCCCAGAACGGCGCCACCATCGAGTGGTTGCCGTGGCTGCTGGGCAGCGGCCAGTTGTAGAACTCCAGTTCGCCGTCGGTGTCGAAGCTGATCCAGCCGTTCTCGCTGACGCGGATCTGGCCGTCGAAGACCTGGCCGTAGTAGGTGAAGGCGAAGGGCAGGTCGACCAGCTTCACCTCGTTGTCGACGGTGAAGACCACCCGCACGCCGGCGCCGCCCAGGGCGGGATCCAGGTGGGTCCAGCGGTAGACGGGCGCCAGGGCGGGGTAGTCGACGGCGTCGGCGCTGTCCAGCGCCCAGTAGCCGTGCGCGTCGGGGCCGCAAGGGGCGCCGGCGTCGATGTCGCCCACCAGCAGCGTCGCGGGCAGCACGGCCTGGTAGTCGGCCGGCTCGGTGTCGGAAACGACGAGTTCGAGAGACGCGGCCCGGCCGGTCGGCACCGTCGCCTCCACGACGAGCGTCACCGCCGTCGCCAGGGAAACGGTCGCGCCCGCGGCGATGGCCGGCACGTCCGCGTACTGGACGCCGACGGCGCCGATCCCCGCGCCGAGCAGGTTCAGGCGCGCCTGGCCGCCGGGGAACGGGAGGCTCCCCTCGTTGCGCAGGACCACGGTGAGGGCGTTCTCCAGGCCCTGGCGCAGGATCCCGTCGCCGCCGACGAGCAGGCCCTCGAGCC
The DNA here is from genome assembly GCA_030658975.1 of Candidatus Latescibacterota bacterium. Lineage (GTDB taxonomy): Bacteria > Krumholzibacteriota > Krumholzibacteriia > LZORAL124-64-63 > LZORAL124-64-63 > PNOJ01. Next base: position 8,810 of record JAUSBL010000024.1, on the reverse strand, counting down.
GCAGCGCCGGTCCGCCCACCACGAGCGTGCGCCCGGCGCGGTCGACCGCGCCGTCGTGGGCCGCGTCCAGGAACAGGTTCAGCAGCGCGCCGTCATCGGCCGTGGTCAGCAGGCCGACGCGGAAGTACTCGTCGCCCGCACAGGCGTGCACGGCGCCGCCGGCCAGGTCCGGCAGGGCGAAGGTCCCGTGCTCGACGCCGGCGGGACCCTCGACGGTCAGCGAGAGCGTGATGCCCGTCGCGGCCGCCGTCCCGGTGTTGGTCACCACCGGGTAGACGTGCAGGACCTCGGCGGCGTTGATCACGCCGTCGCCGTTGCCGAAGCCCACGGGGTTCTCCCAGGTCAGGCCCGTCAACGCGAGGCGGGCGGCGGGCTGCGCTACCGCGACCTCGTGCTGCACCGCGAAGCGGTTCGGGGCGGTGACCGTCACCGTCAGCGGCGCGTCCTGCGCGAGAACGGCCAGGCTCAGCCGCGCCACGCCGTCGGCGCCGGTCCAGCCGGAGCCCACCAGCTCGCCGGACTGCGTCAGGCCCACGCGCGCACCGGCCAGGGGGGTCGTCCCGTCCTGCTCCGCGACGGTCACGTCGAAGCGGCCCGACCCGGGCGGGCAGGCGGCGGCGTGCGTGACCACGGGCTCCGAGACGGCGCCCTTCCAGAAGTTCAGCTCGGGGTCGCCGAGCAGGTTGTAGATGTGGAAGTAGAACTCGACGGACTCCTCGCCGGTGTCCTCGAACTCCAGCTCGTGGGGGAAAAAGGCCAGGAAGCGCAGCTTGCCGGCGACCATCAGCGAACCGAGATCGGTGACCGCGGGGTCGGTGATGCGCTCGAAGAAGGAGATGGCCATCGCGTCGTTGTAGCGCGTGTGGGACCAGTGTTCGCCGTTGCCGATGAAGGCGACCGCGCCCTTGCGCGTCTCGGGAGTGCCCTGGCGCAGGAACACCTCGCCGAAGCAGGGCACGTCGGCGGCGAAGTCCCCGTTCAAGCAGACGAAGCTCATCACGACCGGCGTCATCGCCCCGTTGTTCACGTTGGGGATCTCGGTGACCGTGAAGTGCGGCGGCTCCCAGCCCGCCGTGCCGTAGGCCCAGCCGCGGTAGACCACCATCGACACGCCGGCCTGCAGCGCCTGCGTGATCGGGAACACGCCGTTGAACAGCGGCGGGAACGAGACGTGGGTGGCGGCCTGGAAGCCCAGGGACATCAGCTGCCGGCCGCACCAGGCCACGGTGCTGACCGGGGTGTCGGAGCCGTAGTTGCCGGCGACCATGAGCTGGCGCGTCAGCCAGCCCTCGTCCGTGCGGTAGGGGTCGCGCTCGTAGGCCACGCTCTTGTTGACCACCGTCTGCGCCTCGGCGAGCGACGAGACGGGCATGCGGCCGAGCATGAGGTCGGGCAGCCAGTCGCCCTCGTCCATCAGGGCGTAGGGCAGGTCGGTGACGTTCTGGCTGATGCTCCAGGCGGGCACGTCTTCGACGTCGCCCAGGAGCAGCACGTACTCGGGCGGTGCTTCCCACGTCGCGTAGGCCGCACGCAGCCATTCGCGCACGGCGAGGTTGGTGGCCCCGGTCTCCTCCGTGGTCGCCAGACGGACCTCGAGACCCTTGGCGCGCTTCCAGGCCAGCAGGGGGGCGGCGGCGGGGGCATACTGGGGCGTCGTGATCACGACGTAGGTGCCGCGCGGACCGCCGGCGGAAGCGGCGGCGAGCGGCGCGGGCAGGCCGAGCGCCGTACCCAGCGCGGCGTCGAAGCCGGGCGACCGCAGGCGGTCGTCCGCGGCCGAGGACCAGTCGCCGTCGTGCACGACCTCGAACCGGGCGCCGTCGCCCAGGCCGGCCGTGTTCACCACGGCCACCGGCAACCCGCGCAGCCGGGGCAGCCGCCCGTCGCCGGTCACGCTGCCGTCGCCCGCGGTCAGGTTCACCGACCACGTCGTGGCGTCGGGCGGCAGGACGATCAGGACGGCCGGCGCGGCCGTCGCGTCGGCGGTGGCGGGGAGCCTGGTCACCAGGGTGCGGTCGCCGGCGACCTGGATCGCGAAGGGATCGTGCGCCCGCTGGTCGGCCGCCGCGGCGGTCCCGAGGACCGCCGCCAGCAGACCGGTTCCGAGAGCGAGCGTGAGCGCTGCCCGTTTCATTTGATCAGGATCATCCGCCTCGTGTGCTGCAGGCCCAGAGCCTGGAGTTCGTACAAGTAGACGCCACTCGCCGCGGGCCGGCCCGCAGCGTCGCGTCCGTCCCAGACAGCTTCGTGGCGACCGGCGGGGAGATCGCCCAGGGAGAGAGTCGCCACCGCGCTGCCGGAGACGTCCGTGATACGTAGGAGGGCGGCGCCGGGCGCGTCAAGCGCGAAAACGATGGTGGTGCTGGGGTTGAACGGGTTGGGATGGTTGCCCAGCAGGCGCGAACGCAGGGGAGCATCGCCCGCCTCGGTGGCGCCGCAACGGCCCAGGGGGGCGCCCACCAGTCCCCCGCCGCACCCGGTCAAACAGGGGCTGCCGGGCTGCAGATGGTAATCGCCCGGCGCACAGAAGAGCGGGTCGAGCGAGAAGTTGCCGCCGCCGTCCACGCCGCAGAGGTCGTCACCGCCGGCGTTGCCGTAGATGTCGGTGCAGGAGACCGTCGGATTGGCGGCGTCGCAGTAGAGGCCCGCCCCGGCGAGGGAGCCGGCGATGATGCAGCGGTCGATCGTCGGGGCGCTGCCCCACTGGGCCATCACGCCGCCGGCCAGCCCGTCGGCGCTGGTCTGGTTGCCGGCGATGGTGCAGTTGCGCAGGGTCGGGGACGGGCTGAACAGGGTGTGCACGCCCGCGGCGTCGCTGTACGAGCCGGAGCAGACGTTGCCGGCGATCAGGCAGCCCTCGATCAGCGGCTCGGCCGAGTCGACCGCGATGCCGGCGCCCGACACGAAGCTCTGCGTCACGACGTTGCCGGTGATCGTGCAGGCCCGCAGCACGCCCGCGGACCCCAGCTGGTAGGCGATGCCGCCGCCGTTGCCCAGGGTCGTGTTGTCGCTGATCGTGCAGCGCTCGATCACAGGTGAACTCGCCGCGACGAAGATCCCCGCGCCCTGGCCGTAGGCGGCGTTGATCGTGTTGCCGCTCACGACGCAGCCGGTCAGGTGCGGGTTGCTGCCGTTGCGGATGAACACGCCGGCGCCGCTGGGGGCGTGGTTGTCCAGGATGTCGCAGTCCTCGACGCGGGGGCTGCTCTGCTCCTCGATCGCGAGGCCGCCGCCCTGCTTGGCAGAGTTCCCGACGCAGTCGACGCGGGTGAGCGTCGGGCTGGCGTGGTTGTAGCAGATCACGCCGCCGTCGGTGCACTGGGTCACCAGGACGTCGGTCACGCGCACGTCCGGCCCGACCTGCCGCAGCAGGATGCCGGCGCCGTAGGCCGCGGCGTAGGCGTTGCGGACCTGCAGGTTTTCGATGCGGCAGTCCACGACGTTCTCGACGAAGATGCCGCGGCCGAGCAGCTGCGCGTCGATGATCGTCGCCGCCGTGCCCGCTCCGCGCAGCGTGACCCCCGATTTCATGATGACGCAGGCGGGGGTCGATGCGGGGCCCTCGGTCGGGTGGGTGCAGTCGTTATAGGTGCCGGCCGCGACCTCCACGACGTCCCCGGCGACAGCGGCCTGGACCGCGGCGTGGATCTGGGCGTAGTCGCCGGGCACGTGGATGACGGCCGCCGAGGCGGCGGCGGCGCCTGCCAGCAGGGCGAATCCGGCCAATAAGCGCAGGAACCTGGGCATGGGTGTCCTCCCGGGTGGACCGATGGTGCGGGTGCAGGCGGGGGCTGTCCGGACGGGGGGATCATAGCATACGGCCCTGGCGGATGCCACCGGGAGTCGCCCCGCAGCGATTATCCCTTAACTCAGGTGAGGGGAATTGTGGTATAGTGATATGTAACCGGTCCCGCAACCGGGTTTTTACATTCCCAGCGATGGCTCCCGCAACCATCCCGGCTCTTCGCGCCCTGGAGGCCTTTCATGCGTTTGTCCACAGGTGTCTCCCTGTCGCTGCTGCTGATCGCGGCGACCGCCTTCGCCGTGCCCGCCGCCCGCGAGGTCGTCCTGGACCCCGCCGCCGGCGCGCAGCCGGATCTCGCCCTGCTCGAGGACGCGGGCGACGTCCTGACCCTCGAACTCACGCTGCCGCGCCTGACGGTCGAGGATGTCGCCGCCGGCGGCGGTTCCTGGCAGGTGCTGTCGTTCCCCGACGCGGCCCAGCGCGGCGCCGAGGGCGCGCCCGGGCTGCCGGTCTTCAGCCGGCTGATCGCGGTGCCGGCGGGAGCGACCGCCAAGGCGCGGATCGTCTCCAGCGAGACGGTGGCGCTCGAGGGCTACCGGCTGCTGCCGGTCCAGGGCCGCGAGGACGAGCCGTTCGTCTTCGACAAGGACATCTACGCCCGCGGCGGCGCCGCCGCGCCGTCCGTCGAGATGGGCAGGCCCGGCGTCATGCACGGGCTGACCGTCGCGCCGGTGATCTTCTCCCCGCTCGCCTTCGACCCGGCGACCGGCCGCGTCACGGCCGCCGTGCGCCTGACCGTCGAGGTGACGATCTCCGGCGGCGCCGGCAAGGCCGCCTACCGGGCCGACACCGCCGCCTACGACGAATTCTTCCGCGCCCGGGTGCTGAACTACGGCGGCGCCGACAAGAGCGCCGTCACCGAGATGGGCAGCTACCTGGTGATCTGCCCGAACAACGCCACGGTGATCACCAACCTCGCCCCCCTGCTGGACTGGCGCCGCCGCCAGGGCTACAACGTCGTGCTGGCGACCACGGCCGAGACCGGCACCACCAACACGGCGATCAAGACCTACCTGACCAACGCCTACAACACCATGAAGCCGCAGCTGGAATTCGTGACCCTGGTGGGCGACGCCAACGGGACCGTGATGGTGCCCTCCTGGACCGAGGGCCTCAGCGGCTACAACGGCGGCGGCGACCACTACTACACGATGCTCGACGGCACGGACCTGCTGCCCGACATCAACCTGGGCCGCCTGTCGGTGACCTCGACGACCGAACTCACCACGGTCGTGAACAAGATCGTCAACTACGAGACGAACCCGCCCCTGACGCCCGATCCGGGCTGGTTCACGCGCGGGTCGCTGGTCGGCGATCCCTCGCAATCGGGCATCACGACGATCTTCGTGAACCAGTGGGTGCGCGACCAGCTGCTGGGCCTGCACTACACCCAGATCGACTCGGTCTACAGCGGCAACTACGCCTCGCAGATGACCACGAACTACAACAAGGGCGGCACGCTGTTCACCTACCGCGGCTGGCTGGGCATGAGCGGCATGCAGTCCACCAACCTGCTGAACCTCTCCAACGCGGGCGAACTGGCCTTCGCCGTGATCATGACCTGCGACACCGGCTCCTTCGTGCCCGACACGACCTGCCGCTCCGAGGCCGTCTTCCGCGCCCCCAACGGCGGCGCCGTCGCCAGCGTCGGCACGGCCACGACCGGCACCCACACCCGCTACAACAACTGCATGTTCGCGGGCGTCATCGACGGCGTCCTGAACACGGGCGATTTCCGCGTGGGCCCGGCCCTGAACACCGGCAAGCTGGCCATGTACAACAGCTACAACGACGCGGAAGCCGACCACGTCGAGATCTGGATGGTGTGGAACAGCCTGATGGGCGATCCCGCCACCGAGATCTGGACCGCCCTGCCCACCTCGTTCTCCGTCGTGCACGCCGCGTCGATCTCGACCGGCGCCAACTCCGTCCGGGTCACGGTGAACGACGGTCCCTCCGGCCTGCCGTCCGCGGGCGCCCGCGTCTCGCTGTACAAGGGCACGGAAGTGCGCGTCAGCGGCCTGACCGGCCCCGACGGCACCGTCAACCTGCCGATCTCCGGCCTCAGCGCCGGCAGCCTGCTGGTCACCGTCACCCAGCACGACCGGCTGCCCTACAAGGGCACCGTCACGGTGGGGAGCGGCGTCGACCTGGTCGGCCTGGCTTCCTTCGACGTCGACGACGCGGCCGGCAACGGCGACGGCCTGGCCGGCCCGGGCGAGACCGTGGACCTCGCCGCCGTGCTGCACAACTTCGGCGCGGCCGCCGCGACGGGCGTCACGGCCGTCCTGACCTCGGCCGACCCCTGGGCGAGCGTCGTGTCCGGCGCCGCGTCCTTCGGCACGATCGCAGCGGGCGCGAACGCGGCCGGCAACGTCCCCTTCACCGTCCAGCTGGCGCCCGGCGCCCCCGCCGCCTACAAGTGCCAGTTCGACCTGGCGGTCACCAGCGGCGCGGCGACCTGGACCTCCCTGCTGGAGCTCGAGGTCAACGCCGGCGCCTTCACCTTCGTCAGCTTCGCCTACGGCGGCCCGGGCGGCAGCCTGGACCCGGGCGAGAGCGGCACCCTGACCGTCACGCTGCGCAACACCGGCAACGTCGGCGTCACCGCCGCCGCGGCGACCCTGCTGTCGAGCAGCCCCTGGGTCGACGCCACCGACAACAGCGGCTCCTACGGACCCCTGGCCGTCAACGCCACGGGCAACAACGCCGGCAACACGTTCACCGTGTCGGTGGCGGCGGACTGCTTCCGCGGCCATCTCGCGACGTTCCAGATCGCGATGCTGACCGCGACCGGGGCGCGCGACACCCTCGAGTTCACCGCGCCGGTCGGCACGGCGTCCTCCAACCAGCCGCTCGGCCCCGACGCCCACGGCTACTACGCCTTCGACAACACCGACACCGCCTATCCCTACCATCCGACCTACAACTGGATCGAGATCGACCCGACCCTGGGCGGCCCGGGCACGGCGATCCCCCTGACGGACTACGGCTGGGAGCAGGACGATACGGAGATCCTGACCCTGCCCTTCCCGTTCACGTTCTACGGCGAGGAGTTCGACAAGATCTCCGTCTGCTCGAACGGCTGGATCGCGATGGGCGCGACATCCCTGCGCAACTACCGCAACTGGACGCTGCCCTGCCCCGGTTCGCCGGACGCGCTGATCTGCGCCTTCTGGGACAACCTCTACCTGCAGTCCGGCGTCGGCGGCGTGTTCTGGTGGCACGACACCGCCAACCACCGTCTGGTCATCGAGTGGAGCCGCCTGCGCAACGATTCCGGCGGGGGCAACGAGACCTTCGAGATCATCCTCTACGACCCGGCCCACCACGACACCGACACCGGCGACGGGATCATCGACGTCCAGTACAACGCGGTCTCGCAGGTCGACGGGACCAACGGCTACGCCACGGCGGGCCTGCAGAACCTCGACCACTCCGGCGGCCTGCTCTACACCTACTGGAACGCCTACCCCGCCGCCGCGGCGAGCCTGACCACGGGCCGGGCGATCCGCTACGAAGCCCTCGCGGTGCTGCCGTCGGGCACGCTGCAGGGCACGATCAGCAACGCCTCGAGCGGCGGCGCGCCGGCCAAGGACGTGCTGGTCACCGTGCTGGACAACGGCCGCGCCTTCACGTCCTCGACTTCGGGCACCTACATGGGCTCGGTGCCCATCGGCGTGTACGACCTCGTGGCCTCGCACCCGAGCTTCGCGCCCGACACGACCCGCGGCGTGGTCGTCCTCGAGGGGCAGATCACGACGGTCGACTTCGCGCTGACCGACGTGGCCGGCCCCGCGTTCGCGAACACGACGGTGCTGACCGGAACCACCAACACGGCCGGCCCCTACGTCGTGGAGACCGAGGTCTACGACTACAGCGGCCTGCGCGAGCTGAATTGCTGGTACCTGACCAGCGCGGGCGGCGGCCTGCAGGAGCTGCCCCTGACCCTGGTCGATCCCGCCACGGGCCGCTACCGCGGCGAGATCCCCGGCCAGCCCCTGGGCAGCCGCGTCCGCTACTGGTTCTCGGCCCTGGACATGCTCGGGCTCGGCACGCTCGAGCCGGCCGGCGCCCCCGCGGCCGCCACGAGCTTCTGGGTCGAGAACACCTTGATCGTTTCGGCCGACATGGAATCCGCCGGCAGTTGGACCGCGGGCATGGCCGGCGACAACGCCACCGCCGGCATCTGGACGCTGGTCGACCCCAACGGCATCTACATCAACGACTCGCCCGTCACGCCCGAGGACGACCACACCGTCGCGGGCACGATGTGCTGGATCACCGGCCAGGACGCCGTGGGCGGCGCCCAGGGCGGCGCCGACGTGGACGGCGGCACCACCACGCTGCTGAGCCCCGTCTACAACCTGACCGGCTACAACGACGTCACGGTCACGTACTTCCGCTGGTACACGAACGAGACCGGCCTGAACCCCAACTCGGACACCTGGATCACGCAGGTGACCGACGACGGGGTGAACTGGGTGGACCTCGAGAACACCATGACCAGCGACCGCACCTGGCTCGAGATCTCGGAGCCGCTGGCGGGCCTGATCGACATGACCGCCAACGTGCGCTTCCGCTTCATCGCCTCGGACCTCGGCAGCGGTTCGGTGGTCGAGGCGGGCATCGACGACTTCTCCCTGCACGGTCACCAGGGCGTCGTCGACCAGCTGGACCCGACGGTCACGGTCAACGCGCCGCTGCCCGGCTCGATCCACAACGACGGTCAGGCGTTCGCCGTGAACTGGGCCGCCTACGACGAGTCCGGCCTGTACGCGACCGTGGTGCTCTACTCGGCCGACGGCGGCGCGACCTGGCCGTACATGCTGGGCGTCGGGTCGCTGTCCTCGCCGTTCTGGCCGGTCTGGACCTCGGTGCCGGCCAGCGACCAGGCGCTGGTCAAGGTCGTCTGCTTCGACACCACGCTCAACAGCAGCCAGGACGCCATGAACGGCACCTTCGTGCTGGACTTCCCGACCCCCGTCGACGACGACCTGCCGGC
>JAUSBL010000018.1 GCA_030658975.1 Candidatus Latescibacterota bacterium | reverse complement strand
GCCGGCGCGGGCGGCGCGCTGCGGGGCTCGCCGCCGCAGCCGGCGGCCGGCAGCAGCGCGGCGCACAGCAGCAGCGCGGCGTACAGCGCCGCGAGCCGCCGGTCGGCCGGCCGTGCTCCTGCGCAGTCCCGATCGATGCGTCCGGATCTCATGATCGCCTTCCGTTCGACGGCGCCGCGACGCCGGGCCAGCGCCGGTGGAACCAGACCCACTCCGGCGGGTTCCGGCGCAGCAGGGTCTCCAGGGCCGCGTTCGCGTCGCGCAGCAGTTCGTCCACCGCGCCCACCGCATCCGTCGCGGCCCCGTCCCGGGGCCGCAGCGGCGGCAGGTGCGTCAACGCGTGGCCCCGGCCGCGGCGTCCGATGGCCACCGGGAGGATCGGCGTCCCGGTGCGCAGCGCCAGCTTCGCGAAGCCGGCCGGGGTCGGCGCCGCCACGCCGCAGAACGGCACGTCGCGGTTGCCCACCCGGGTGTTCTGGTCCAGCAGCACGGCCGCGACGCCGCCGCCGCGCAGGGTCCGCAGCAGTGGCCGCTGGTCGCCGTCGCGGGGCACCGTCGTCATGCCGGCCCGGCGTCGCCAGCCGTTGACCAGGCGGTCGACCGGCGGGTTGCGGATCGTGCCGGTCACCACCGTCAGCCCGCCCAGCCGGTCGGCCAGGAAACCGCCGAGCAGTTCCCAGCAGCCGAAGTGTCCGGTCAGGACCAGGGCGCCGCGGCCCTCGGCCAGCAGCCCGCGCAGCGCCGCCACCGTGCCGTCGTCCTCGACCCCCCGGTAACCCGACGCGCGCCAACGGTCGAGGTTCAGGGCGTCGTAGGCGTTCTCCCCCAGGGCGTCGGCCGCGCGGCGCAGCAGCGCCTCCCGCTGCGGCCGAGCGAGATCGGGGAAGACCAGCCCGAGGTTGGCGCGGGCGACCGCCCGCTCGCGGGGCCGCCACGCCAGGCCGGCGCGCGCGAGGGCCCGGCACAGGCCCCGTCCCGCCGGCGGCGGCAGGCGGCGCACCGCCTCAAGCACAGCCCGGGCCAGCCCGTGGTAGAAGGCGCGACGGAGCCTGCGGTGGGTCGGCAGCATCGGTCGCTCCAGGGCTGTGGCGCGGGGCACACCCACAGTCAACACCCGTCCGCGGCGCGCGTCAAGCATAAGGTATGCCAGAGTATAACGTCAAAGGGTTGATCGGGTTGCGCGCACGACTCCGGGGCACGCCGGGATCAGACGATCCCGGCGCGCAGGATGTCGTGGATGTGCAGGACGCCCACCGGCCGGCGGTCGTCGTCGACCACGATCAGGAGGGTGATCGGCCCCCCGGGGCGCTGCTCCATCCGGCGCAGCGCGCCCAGGACCAGCTCGTCGGGCCGCACGGTCTCGGGCGCGACGTTCATCAGCGCGTGGACGGGCAGGTCCAGGGCCTCGTCGTAGGCCATCAGGAAGCGTTTCACGTCGCCGTCGACGCAGATCCCGGCCAGGCGGCCGTCGCGGTCCACGACGATGGCGCAGCCCAGCCGCTTCTCGACGATCACCGGCAGGCAGGCGCGCAGCGGCACGTCCCGTCCCACCAGCGGCAACTCGTCGCCGGCGTGCATGAGCTGCTCCACGCGCATCAGCAGCGAGCGGCCCAGCACGCCGCTGGGGTGGAAGGCGGCGAAGTCGTCGCGCGTGAAACCGCGCAGGGTCAGCAGGGCGACCGCCAGGGCGTCGCCCATGACCCCGGCCGCGGTGGCGCTGGTGGTCGGCGTCAGGTTGAGCGGGCAGGCCTCGCGCTCCACCTCGCAGAGCAGCACGAGGTCGCTCAGGCCGGCCAGCAGGCTGTCGGCGCGCCCGGTGATCGCGATCATCGTCATGCCGAAGTGGCGCGCGAGGCCGGCGAGCTGGGTCACCTCGGGGTTCTCGCCGCTGCGCGAGATGGCCAGCAGCACGTCGCCGGAGCCGGCGATGCCCAGGTCGCCGTGGGTCGCCTCGACCGGGTGCAGAAACAGGCTCGGGGTGCCGGTGGCGGTCAGCGTGGCGGCCAGCTTGCGGGCCACGAAGCCCGACTTGCCCAGACCGGTGACGATGACGCGGCCGCGGCAGGCCAGCAGCGCGCGCACGGCCGCCGCAAAGGCGGCGTCCAGGCCCTCTCCCACGCGCGCGAGGGCCGCGGCCTCCTGCGCGAAGGTCGCGCGTCCCAGTTCCAGGATCGCGCGGTCGTCCGGGCGGCCGGTCTCGGCGTTCATGCGTCCTCCGCTGATGGGTTGTCGCCGGGAGCGAGCCAGGCGCGGGCCGCCACCTTCAGCAGCGCCGGCCCGAGGCGGCCCTGCAGGCCGAGCACGCGCTCGCAGACCTCGCGCACGGCGCCGGCGCCGCCGGCGGCTGCGGTGACGTAGAGGCAGCGCTCGCGCACGTCCCGCGGCGCGCCGGGCACGGCGACCGGCGCCCCGACGACCGCCAGCGCGGGCGCGTCGATGAGGTCGTCGCCCATGTAGAGGGCGTCGGCGGGCTCGACCTGAAGCTCGTTGAGGATCTCCAGCAGGGCGCGCCGCTTGTCGAACCGGCCCAGTTTCACGGCGTGGAAGCGCAGGTCGGCGGCGCGGCGCGCGGCCGCGGGGCTGTCGCGCCCGGTCAGCAGCGCCAGCTTCAGGCCGCCGGCGCGGGCCAGGACCAGTCCCAGACCGTCGCGGGCGTCGAAGGCCTTGCAGGCCTCGCCCTGCGCGCCGTAGTAGAGGCGGCCGTCGGTCATGACGCCGTCGCAGTCCAGCACGATCAGGCGCACGCGCGCGAACGCCGCCAGCGCGGCGTCGCCGAGGCCGGCCGCGGCCTCGCGGCGGTAGTCGTCGTCCGTGCGCGGGGGCCAGGGATGCGCGCTCACGCGGTCACTTCCAGGTAGAGTTCGCGGTAGCGCCGGGCCTGCTCCATCAGCGCCGCGAAGCGCGCGAAGGGCAGCTGGCAGCCGGCGTCGCTCAGGGCGCGCGCGGGCTCGTAGTGCGTCTCGATGAACAGGGCGTCGGCGCCGGCGGCCAGGCCGCAGCGCATCAGCAGCGGGATCAGGTCGGGCGTGCCGCCGGTGGCGCCGCCCTCGCTGCCGGGCGACTGCACCGAGTGGGTGGCGTCGAAGACCACCGGCAGGCCGAGGCGGTGCAGCGCGTCGTGGCCGCGGAAATCCACGACCAGGTCGCGGTAGCCGAAGAAGGAGCCGCGCTCGGTCGCCAGCACGCGGTCGCAGCCCGCGGCGCGCAGCTTCGCCGCCGCGTGCTGCATGTCCGCCGGGGCGAGGAACTGCCCCTTCTTCACGTTCACCGCGCGGCCCGTGCGGCCGGCGGCCTCCAGCAGCGAGGTCTGGCGGCAGAGGAAGGCCGGGATCTGCAGGATGTCCGCGATCTCGGCGACGGCCGCCGTCTCCTCGGGGTGGTGCACGTCGGTGACCACGGGCACGCCGTGGGCGTCCTTGATGCGCTGCAGCAGCCGCAGCCCCTCCTGCGGGCCCGGCCCGCGGCAGGAGTCGCCGCTGGTGCGGTTGTCCTTGGTGTAGCTGGCCTTGAAGACGTACGGCAGGTCCAGCCGGCGGCAGACCGCCGCGATCTCGCCGGACAGCCGCAGCATCTCGTCGGCCGCCTCCAGCACGCAGGGCCCGGCCATGACCAGCAGGGGCTCGCCCGGCCCGACCCGCAGTCCGCCGATCTCCACGACGCCCACGCGCACCTCCTAGGACGCCGCCGCCGCGCTGCCGTTGCGCGCGCGCAGGCGCGCGGCGGCGGCCGCGACGAAGCGGGTGAACAGCGGATGCGGCCGGTTGGGCCGCGACTTCAATTCGGGATGGAACTGGCAGGCCAGGAAGAAGGGATGATCGGGCAGCTCGATCATCTCCACCAGCCGGCCGTCCGGCGACAGGCCGCTGAACACGACGCCCGCCGCCTCGAAACGCTCGCGGTAGGCGTTGTTGACCTCGTAGCGGTGGCGGTGCCGCTCGGAGATCTCCGGCGCGTCGTAGCAGGACGCGGCCAGCGTCCCGGGCCGCAGCACGCAGGGCCACGCGCCCAGGCGCATCGTGGCGCCCATCTGCTTGAGGTCGCGCTGCTCGCGCATCAGATCGATGACCGGGTGCTCGGCGGCGGGATCGAACTCGCTGCTGTTGGCGCGCGGCAGGCCGGCCAGGTCGCGGCCGATCTCGATCATCGCCACCTGCAGGCCCAGGCAGATGCCGAGGAAGGGCAGCCCCCGCTCGCGGGCGTAACGCACGGCGATGATCTTGCCCTCGATGCCGCGGTCGCCGAAGCCGCCGGGCACCAGCAGACCGTCGCAGCCGGCGAACACCTCGGCGAGGCGGCGGTCGCCCACGTCGCGGTCCTCGAGGCTCTCCGCGTCGACCCACTCCAGCTCGACGTGCACGCGGTTGGGGATCCCGGCGTGGATGAAGGACTCGATGATGCTCTTGTAGGCGTCCTTCAGCCCGACGTACTTGCCGACCACGGCGATGCGCAACGCGTCGGGCGGGTTCAGGATGATGCCGACCATGCGGCGCCACGCCTCCAGCTCGGCCGGCGGCGCCGCCAGCTGCAGGCGGCCGCAGATCAGGTCGTCGAGCCCCTGGGCGTGGAAGTTCAGCGGCACCTCGTAGATCGAGCGCGCGTCGGGGGCGTTGATCACGTTCTCGGCGGGCACGTTGCAGAACAGGGCGATCTTGCGCCGGGCGTCCTCGGGCATGGGCGCCTCGGCCCGGCAGATCAGCACGTCGGGCTGGATGCCGATGCTGCGCAGCTCGCGCACCGAGTGCTGGGTCGGCTTGGTCTTGATCTCGCCGGCGGCCGCGATGTACGGCACCAGCGTCAGGTGGACCGACAGCGTGTCCTGCACGGGGCTCTCCAGACGGAACTGGCGGATGGCCTCGAGGAAGGGCAGCGACTCGATGTCGCCGACGGTGCCGCCGATCTCGGTCACCACGACGTCGATCCCGGGGTCCAGCTCCGCCGGCAGCTGCAGGCGGCGCTTGATCTCGTCGGTCACGTGCGGGATCACCTGCACGGTGCGGCCGAGGTACTCCCCCTTGCGCTCGCGCTGCAGGATGGTCTCGTAGACGACGCCGCTGGTGAGGTTGTTGATGCGCGACAGGTTCGTGTCGGTGAAGCGCTCGTAGTGGCCCAGGTCCAGGTCGCACTCGGCGCCGTCGTCGAGCACGAAGACCTCGCCGTGCTGGTAGGGGCTCATCGTGCCGGGGTCGACGTTCAGGTAGGGGTCGAACTTCTGCAGCACGACGCGCAGGCCGCGCGCCTTCAGCAGCTGGCCGATCGAGGCGCTGGCGATCCCCTTGCCCAGCGCCGAGACCACGCCCCCGGTCACGAACACGTACTTCGCCATGCGAGCCGTCCTTCCGTGGCGAGCCCGGGCGCCCCGCGCGCCCGGGCGATCCTAAACCCTGGATCCCGCGCGCGGAAGCGCGGGTTTAGCGCGGGCTCGCCCAGGCCGCGCGCACCCGCTCGAGATCGGCGGGCGTGTCGACCCCGACGGCCCCCGCTGCGGTCCCGACCACGAGCACGCGCAGGCCGTGTTCGAGGGCGCGCAGCTGCTCGAGCCCCTCGGCGCGTTCGAGGCCCGAAGGGGGCAGTTCCAGGAAGCGCCGCAGGGCGGCGGCGCGGTAGGCGTAGACGCCGACGTGGCGGCGCGCCAGCCGCCAGTCCGCCTCGCCGCCGGCGCCCGGATGCCCGCCCGGCAGCGGGGCGCGGCTGAACCAGAGCGCCCGGCCGTCGGCGGCCGTCAGCACCTTGACCGCGTGGGGGTCCCGCCACTCCTCGGGTCCGCGCAGCGGGTGGGCCAGGGTGGCGAGGTCCGCCAGGGGGTCGGCGCGCAGGGCCGCGACCAGGGCGTCGAGGGCGGCGGGATCGAGCAGGGGCTCGTCGCCCTGCAGGTTCACGACCACCTCGGCGTCGTGGCGCGCGGCCACCTCGCCGACCCGGTCCGAACCGGAGGCGTGTTCCCCCGTCATCTCGGCGAGGTGCCCCGCGGCGCGCACCGCGTCGGCGATGCGGGCGTCGTCGGTGGCCACGATCACGCGGGCCGCGGTCGCCATGCGCGCGGCCAGGTCCGCGACGCGGACCACCAGCGGGCGGCCGGCCAGGTCGGCCAGCGCCTTGCCCGGGAACCGGCTCGAGCCCCAGCGGGCCGGGATCACCACCAGCACGTCGCCCAGGCTGGACCTCGACAAAACCATGCGGGACCTCCACAAAAGAGGAAACCCACCCCCCGTCAGGGGTGGGTCCCCGGAACCGCGTCGGACCGGAACTCAGGCCGGCTGGACACTGACCTTCTTGCGGGTCTTGTCGTAGCGGCCGTAGACCACCACGCCGTCGATGAGGGCGAACAGCGTGTCGTCGCCGCCCTTGCCCACGTTCGTGCCCGGGTGGATCTTCGTGCCGCGCTGGCGGACCAGGATCGTGCCCGCGGTGACCGTCTGGCCGCCGAAGCGCTTCACGCCGAGGCGCTGCGCGTTGCTGTCGCGACCGTTGCGGGAACTGCCTACACCCTTTTTATGCGCCATGACGCGCTCCTCTCTCTGGCCGCGCTAGGCGGTGATGCCCGTGATGCGGATCTCGGTGAACGCCTGGCGGTGGCCCCGGTTGCGGCGGTAGTTCTGGCGCTTCTTCTTCTTGAAGACGTGGACCTTGTCGGCCAGGCCGTGGCCCACGATCTCGGCGGTCACGGCGGCGCCGGCCACCCGGGGCGCGCCGATGGTCGTCTTCGCGCCGTCGTTCAGCAGCAGGACTTCGTCGAAGATGAGCTGGTCCCCGGCGTTGCCGTCGATCAAAGGGACCCGGACCTTGTGGTCGGGCTCGACCCGGAACTGCAGGCTCTGGATGTTCACGATGGCGTACATGGTCGTTCTCCACGCATTCGGGCGGACGCATTGACGCGATACCGGGGCGACAGGCGCACCGGGTCCGCGAAGTGTGACCGGCGGCTCGTCCCTGGGGCCCGCCGGCTCGTCGCGGCGGGATCGCGTGATCCCGGCCGGAATTGCGCATGATAAGCTCTCGGGGCGGTCCCTGTCAAGGACCCGCCTCCGGTTTGTGGGGCCGGCTGCCGGGGCCCGTTGACAGGGACCGGGTTCGGATATAGACATGGGGAGCCCGCGCGCCCCCCAACGACCCCAGCCACGTGCCGACGGAGGCCAAGATGACCCCGCAGATCCACCGCGCGATCGTGATCGGTTCCGGCCCGGCCGGCTTCACGGCGGCCCTCTACCTCAGCCGCGCCAACATCCCGCCCCTGGTCTTCGAGGGCACCCAGCCGGGCGGCCAGCTGACGATCACGACCGAGGTCGAGAACTTCCCCGGCTTTCCCGAAGGAATCCAGGGTCCCGAGCTCACCGACCGGTTCCGCGAACAGGCCAAGCGCTTCGGCGCCGAGATCGTCGGGCGCAACGTGTCGTCGGTGGATCTCTCGGCGCGCCCTTTCCGGGTCGTCGCCGACGGCGAGGACTACCTGGCCCACGCGCTGATCATCGCGACCGGCTCTTCGGCGCGCTGGCTCGGCCTGCCCGAGGAGCAGAGCTTCCACGGCAAGGGCCTGAGCGCGTGCGCCACCTGCGACGGCTTCTTCTTCCGCGGCCAGGAGATCGCCGTGGTCGGCGGCGGCGACACCGCGCTGGAGGAGGCCATCTTCCTGACGAACTTCGCCACGAAGGTCACGGTCGTGCACCGGCGCGACGAGCTGCGCGGGAGCAAGATCATGGCCGACCGCGCGCTCAAGCACCCGAAGATCGCCTTTGCCTGGAACAAGACGGTCAAGCGGATGGTCGGCGGCGAGAACGGACTGCTGCAGAAACTGGTCCTGGCCGACACCAAGGGCGGCCCGGACACCGAGCTCGCGGTCACCGGCTGCTTCATCGCGATCGGACACGTCCCCAACGCCGGGTTCCTGGACGGCCAGCTTCCCACCGACGCGAACGGCTACCTGATCACCAAGCCGAACGTCACCGCCACCGGGATCGAGGGCGTCTGGGCCTGCGGCGACGTCCAGGACCACGTCTACCGCCAGGCCATCACCGCCGCCGGCAGCGGCTGCATGGCCGCCATCGAGTGCGAGCGCTGGTTGGGAGAGCAAGGCCTGTAGGCACAGAGGGCCACGCGGCGGGCGGCGCCTGCGCTCGCCTCAACCAAAGCAAAAGGACCGGCCCCTGGCCGGTCCTTTTGCTTCGTTTTCGGCTCGCTCCGGTAACGCCGCCCGCCGCGCGGCCCTCTGTGCCTAATTCCAGGGCTTCTCCTGGATGAGGGTGAGGAATTCGCTCCGCGTCTTGGGGTCGTCCTTGAAGACGCCCACCATCTCGCTGGTCACCGCGAAGGAGTTCTGGCGCTTGATGCCGCGCATCATCATGCACAGGTGCTGGGCGTGCAGGACGACGGCCACGCCCTGGGCGTCGAGGTTGCGCTGGAGGCAGTGGGCGATCTGCGAGGTCATCCGCTCCTGGACCTGCAATCTGCGCGAGTAGGCCTCGACCACCCGCGCGATCTTGGACAGGCCGACGATCCTGCTGCCGGGGATGTAGGCCACGTGCGCCTTGCCGAAGAACGGCAGCAGGTGGTGCTCGCACATGCTGAAGAAGTCGATGTCGTTGATCACGATCATCTCGTGGCCCTCGGCTTCGAACAGGGCCTGGCGCACCATGGCGTCGGGGTCCTGGTGGTAGCCGTCGGTGATCTCGATCCAGGCTTTCGCCACGCGCTCGGGGGTCTTCAGCAGCCCCTCGCGCTGCGGGTCTTCGCCGATGTTCTCCAGGATGCCGCGGATCAGCGCTTCCATGCCCGGTTTCCCTTCTGCAGAGTGCGCGCGGCGTCGCGGGCCGCATCGGCGGGGCGGCCGCCGCGTCCGGCCCACGATACGCGCAAGCCCGACGGGGGTCAAGGCGGCGCGCCCCCGCCGCGGACGGGCACGTCGCTTGCATCCATGAACAACGCAGATCCCAAGACCCGGCGGAAGGGTCGCGTCCGACCACCGAACGACAGGCACGTCGGCGCACGTCCCGGAGACCGTCCCCCCCCAAGACGGGCGGGCGCACCCGGTGCAGGAAGCGGCCCTTCCGCCGTCCACTTCACAGCCCCGCCACCGCGTTCCGGCCTTCATTTTCAAGTCGTTCCACGGCTCCGGTCCTGCCGAATGCCCCTTGATTTCACAAGGCGGTGGCGACTTATTTGACCGAGACCCTCGATCCGGGAGTCGCCTGCACCTGTATGGAGGCGCCCGCGGCACGCGCACTGAAGGAGAGGGACGCCGTGGTCAACAAGATCGTCGCCGCCAGGCTCCTGGCCGAGAAGACCATGCTGTTCGAGATCGAGGCCGAGCACATCGCCCAGCGCGGGCGCGCCGGCCAGTTCGTCATCCTGCGCGTCAGCGAACCGGGCGAACGCATCCCGCTGACGATCGCGCACCGCGACGTCGCCAAGGGGACCATCACCATCGTGGCGCAGGAGGTCGGCAAGACCACGCGCGACCTCAACGCGCTGAAGGCCGGGGACGCCATCCTCGACCTGGCCGGGCCCCTCGGCCGGGCGACGGCCATCCCGGAGGGCGGCAAGACCGTGGTCTGCGTCGGCGGCGGCATCGGCAACGCCGTGGTCTGGCCCATGGCGACCGCGATGAAGGAGGCCGGCAACCGGGTCATCGCCATCCTCGGCGCCCGCACGAAGGACCTGCTCATCCTCGAGGACGAGGTGCGCGCGGTCAGCGACCAGGTGATCGTCACCACCGACGACGGCAGCTACGGCCGCAAGGGCCTGGTCACCGAGGCGCTGCAGGGCCTCATCGACGAGGGCCTGAAGATCGACGAGTGCATCACCATCGGCCCGGTGATCATGATGAAGTTCGTCTGCAAGACCACGCAGCCCCACGGCATCAGGACGCTGGCCTCGCTCAACCCGATCATGGTCGACGGCACCGGGATGTGCGGCGCCTGCCGCGTGACGGTGGGCGGCGAGACGCGCTTCGCCTGCGTCGAGGGCCCCGAGTTCGACGGCCACCTGACCGACTTCGACGAGCTGATGAAGCGTCTCGCCTACTACAAGCCCGAAGAGGCCCGCTCCCTCGAGCGCGCCGAGCACGCCTGCCGCCTGCAGCAGGCGGCGGACCAGTTACTCGCCGAGCGCGACCGCTAGGAAGGGGGTCCGATCATGGCGGAGACCGGCAAGCCCAGCTACAAGTTCAACAAGTCCAAGATCAAGGTCCCGATGCGGGAGCAGAAGCCCGAGGACCGGATCTTCAACTTCGAGGAAGTGCCGCTCGGCTACACCGAGGAAGAGGCGACCTGCGAGGGCCAGCGCTGCATCCAGTGCAAGGACAAGCCCTGCGTGAGCGGCTGCCCGGTGGGCGTGGACATCCCGGCCTTCATGCGCCTCGTCGGCGAAGGGCAGTTCGAGGCCGCCCTGCGCAAGATCAAGGAGACGAACTTCCTGCCGGCGATCTGCGGGCGCGTCTGCCCGCAGGAGGACCAGTGCGAGCTGGTCTGCAACCTGAACAAGCCGCAGCAGGAGCGCCAGCCGGGCGGCGTGGGCCGCGTCGAGCGCTTCCTCGGCGACTACGCCATGGAGCACGGGCTGAACGTGACGCCGCAGTGCGACTCGCCCACCGGCAAGAAGGTCGCCATCATCGGCTCCGGCCCCGCCGGCCTGACCGCCGCCAGCGACCTCTGCCAGCGCGGCCACGACGTGACGGTCTTCGAGGCCCTGCACAAGCCCGGCGGCGTGCTGTTCTACGGCATCCCCGAGTTCCGCATGCCCAAGGCGATCCTGGTGCGGGAGATCGACGGGCTGCGCCAGATGGGCGTGAAGTTCGTGATGAACTACCCGGTCGGCAAGGCCGAGTCGCTCAAGTCGATCCGCGACCGCTTCGACGCCACGTTCATCGCCACCGGCGCCGGCCTGCCCTGGTTCCTGAACATCCCGGGCGAGAACCTCAACGGCGTGTACTCGGCCAACGAGTTCCTCACGCGCGTGAACCTGATGGGCGCCTGGCGCTTCCCCGAGACCGACACGCCGGTCAAGGACATCAAGCGCATCGCGGTCATCGGCGCCGGGAACACGGCGATGGACTCGGCCCGCACCTCGAAGCGCCTGCGGCCGAAGAAGGTCTACCTCATCTACCGGCGCAGCCGCCTGGAGATGCCCGCCCGCGCCGAGGAGATCCACCACGCCGAGGAGGAGGGCATCGAGTTCAACCTGCTGCACGCCCCGATCCGCATCATCGACGACGGCACCGGAGCGGTCTGCGGCATCGAGTGCCAGGAGATGGAACTGGGCGAGCCCGACGCCAGCGGGCGCCGGCGCCCCGTGCCCATCGCGGGCAAGACGAAGATCTTCGAGGTCGACACCGTGGTGATCGCCACCGGCCAGGGGCCCAACCCCCTCTTGACCGCCGACGTGCCCGAGTTGAAGCGCGACGCGCGCAAGGGCACGATCATCGTCGACGAGAAGACCATGCAGTCGGTGACCTGGCCCGACGTCTTCGCCGGCGGCGACATCGTCACCGGCGGCGCCACGGTGATCCTGGCCATGGGCGCCGGACGGATGGCGGCCAACGCGATGCACAGTTTCCTGATGACCGGTACCACGCAAACGGCCTAAGCCTGCGCACGTGACAGGGGACGCGCTCCGGGCACCTCGTGTGCCCGGAGCGCTTGGCTTTCGGCCTCCTGCGCCCTCCTGGCGCAGGCGGCCTGCAGACACCCCTGTCACGGCGCGTAAGCCGGACTACATGTGATCAAGAAGATCAGCCTGCTCGGCGATGATGCGCGGGTAGAGTTCGCATTCGGCGGCGAAGACGCGGGCGGCGAGGGTGTCGGGGGTGTCGCCGGGCAGGACGGGGACGCGGAGCCGGCCGAGGATCTCGCCGGCGTCGTAGACGTCGCTGACGCGGTGGACGGTGCAGCCGGATTCGCGCTCGCCGGCGGCCAGCACGGCCTCGTGGACGTGGTGGCCCCACATGCCGCGGCCGCCGTGGCGCGGCAGCAGGGCGGGGTGGATGTTCAGCACCGGGCCGTCGAGCCAGCCGGGCGTCTGGTAGTGGCAGAGGTAACCGGCCAGCACGATCATCCGCGGCGCGAAGGGGGCCAGCCAGGCGTTGACGGCGGCGTTGTGGGCGCCGGCGTCGGGGTGGTCCCGGCGACGGATCACGGCGCACGGCAGGCCCGCGGCGCGGGCGACCTCGATCCCGCGCACGTCCCCGCGGCTCGCGACCACCGCGACGACCGCGACCGGGACTTCCCCGGCGCGGATCTTCGCCAACAGGTTCTCCAGCGTGCGGCCGCTGCCCGACAGCAGCACGGCCACGGGCAGCGGGGCGGGCGCGGTGGGTCCGCTCACCGCCGCGCCTCGCGGTCGGCGGCGACGAGCGCGGCCAGCACCCGGCGGTGCGACGAGAAGGCGATGGGGCCGGGCGGCGCGTCCGG
>JAUSBL010000050.1 GCA_030658975.1 Candidatus Latescibacterota bacterium | reverse complement strand
GCACGTCGCGATGGAGTTGACGGCCCAGGGCGAGCCGCTGTTCGCGTGGTCGCGCCCGGACACGCTGGAATCCGGGCCGCTGCCGCGGCGGGTCTGGCTGGCGCGGCGGCAGTGGCTGGTGGGCGCGCCGGCGTCCGTTGTCGGCGGGCTGGAACTGACGGCCTGGCCCAACCCCGGGCGCTCGCGGATCGCGTTCGCGGGTACGGCGCCGCAAGGGGAAGCAGCCACGCTCGCGGTGTACGACCTCGCCGGTCGGCGGGTGGCGACACCCGCAATGTCGGCCGCAGCGCCCGGACGTTTCGCCGCGGCCTGGGACGGGCGCGACGCCGCCGGGCGGGAGGCGCCGGCGGGAGTGTACCTGATGAGGCTGTCGGCGGCGGGCGGAACGGTCACGCGGCGCGTGGTGCTGGCGCGGTGAGCCGCCCCTGCGACCGGCCACCGGGACGCGCGGCGGACGAGCTGACGAACCCGTGGCTCGGCATCCCCCTGGACGACTACGAGGGCCACATGGCCCTGCCTGACGTGGGCCAGGCGCGGCTCCTGTCCGACGTCTTCGCCGATGCGCTCGCCCGGTACGCGCCGCGCGCGGTCGCCGTGCTCGGGTGCGCGGGCGGCAACGGGTTCGAACGGGTGACGAACACGGTGACGGAGCGCGTGGTCGGCGTGGATCTGAATCCCGGATACATCGAACAGGCGCGCCTCCGGTTCGGACAGAAGATCGCGCGGCTCGAACTGTTCGTCGGCGACGTCCAGACGGACACGTTCGGCTTCGCACCCGTCGATCTGGTGTACGCCGGCCTGCTGTTCGAGTACGTCGCCGCGGAGACGGCGCTGGCGAGGATCCGGGACATGCTGCGGCCCGGCGGTACGTTGGTCACGGTCGTGCAGCTGCCCAGCGCCGTGATCGCGGAGATCACGCCATCACCGTACGCGAGTCTTGGGGCGCTCGCGCCGCTCATGCGACTGGTGCCTCCCGAACAGCTCGGACGGCTCGCCGAGGGGCAAGGCTTCCGCGAAGCCTGGGCGCGGACCGTGTCGGCTGCGGACCACAAGTCGTTCAGGGTGCTGGCGTTGACATCTGAGCCCGCGACTCCCGGCCCTTAGGCCCACCGACCCGGCCGTCAGGGTGTCGGGCAATATTCGGACTGATATGGTATGATATTCCCTCGTTTCACCGCTTGCGCGGTCCTTTGACTTCAGGGGCTCATCCATGTCATCCCGCTCGACGATCCGCGGTTCGGCGCTCCTCTTGATGCTCGGACTCCTGGCCTTTTCCGCGGCGGCCCACGCCGAATGCTGCGTCGTCGCGGACAACGGGCCCGGCACGGCGACGCTGCCGCCGATCACCACCGGGGCGCCCTGCATCTACCTG
The DNA here is from genome assembly GCA_030658975.1 of Candidatus Latescibacterota bacterium. GTDB lineage: Bacteria > Krumholzibacteriota > Krumholzibacteriia > LZORAL124-64-63 > LZORAL124-64-63 > PNOJ01. The sequence continues at coordinate 43,175 of JAUSBL010000050.1, read as the reverse complement.
GGCACCTCGGAGATCACGGCGGGGCTGCCCGCCGGGACGACCATCCAGATCGTGATGTCCTTCGGCTTCTTCATCAACCAGAACGAGTACGCCGGCGGCGGGCTCGGCGGCACGGTCAGCGAATGGGACGGGCTCTGCGAGATGCAGATGACCGGCACCGGCGTGCTGACGGGCTTCAGCCATACCGTCCAGATTCCCCTGAGCGGCACCCAGTCCAACATGATGGAGTGGGCGCCGCGGACCGCCTACGCGCCGGTCCAGTCGGCGTCGGCCGACGAGTTACGCTTCTGCGGCCAGACCTTCAGCCACCCGCAGTTCGACCTGCTGCGCGTCGCCGACGGCAACGACTTCGGCATGCCCTCGCCGGGGCAGATCCAGCTCGTGCAGACCGCCGGCAACTGGGCGGTGTCTGGCAAGGCGATTTACGGCGACTGACCCCCATCCGAGCGGCAACGGAAGCGGCGAGCGATGACGCTTCCGTTGCGGTTCTCAAGGAGTATCCATGGCTGACAACCTCGCCGCGATCCGCGGCGCCTACGAGGCCTTCTCCCGCGGTGACGTGCCGGCGGTGCTGGCGGTGCTGGCGCCCGACGTGAGCTGGACCGAAGCCGAGGGCTTCCCCTACGGGGGAACCTACGTGGGCCCGGAAGCGGTGCTGCAGGGCGTGTTCATGAAGCTCGGCACCGAGTGGGACGGGTACGCGGCGGTTCCCCGCGAGTTCGTGGCCGACGGCGACACCGTCGTCGCGCTGGGAACCTACAGCGGCAAGTTCAAGGCCACCGGCAAGAGCTTCGCGGCGCCGTTCGCGCACGTCTGGCAGTTGCGGGACGGGAAGGTCGCGAGGTTCCGGCAGTACACCGACACCGTGCTGGTCCGGGCCGCGCTGCAGTAGTCACGACAGTCACGCCATCGCCAGGCCTCAACCTGCGCATCCGTCGTTGAGTTGCCGCGCCGTGCGGGTTATCATGTGGTGATCCATCCACGTGCCGATCGTGCTTCGCTACTTGATCGACGAGGAAGGTGTGAGCATGCGCTACGCATCGTGGCTGTGGTGTTTGCTGCTCGCGACACTGCCGGCGGGATGCGACGACGACGACCCGGCCATCGGAGACTGGCACCCGACCCCGCCCTCGCCTGCGGTCGCCGACTGGGCCGCCCAGGAGCCGTTCGATCCGCTCCAGTACACCCACCTCCTCACGGACAACAGCGGCTGCGAGTTCTTCGTCTGCGCCTACGGCGAAGGGCTCGACTGCCCCAGCGGCTGTTTCTACAGCCGCGCGATCGGCGTCAGGTGCGGCGAGCGCATCGGTTGGCTGGGTTTCATCGACTATCACGGCTACGTCGCGGACGCCGGGCGGTCCTACGACGTCCTGGAATCGGATGCCACCCTCTTCGACGTCGATACCTGGTTCGACCTCTACGACGTGGACCGGTACGCGTGCCTCAGGATCCTGTTGCCGGCGCTGGCGCGGGATGAACAGACCAGCCGCAGCGCCCTGCTCGCCATCTCTGCATTGCTTTCTACGCACATCTCGGTCCAGATCGGCGAGGACCTGCTTGGCAACCCGGCGGTGGCGACGGACCGGGAGATCCTGACGATCCTCGCCGCACTGCCGGCCGTGAACGGGGACCTCTACGCGGCGGTCAGGGCACGGGCCCAGGAGCTTCTCGACGGGCTCGGGGAAGAAGAGGCGTCGCCGGCGCACTGACGCCGGTTCGCCGGTTGGATGGTAATCGCAACGGGGAGGCGCCATGCGCTGGCAGGGACGTCGCGGCAGCGGCAACGTGGAGGATCGCCGGGGAGTCGGCGGGCGGATGATGGTCGGCGGCGGGCTCGGAGGCGTCGGCATCATCGTCGTGATCGTGTACATGCTGCTGGGGGGCGACCCGAGCGCGCTGCTGGAGCAGGCGTCGACGGGACCGGGTGACACCGGGGCGGAACAGGCCGGCGTGCCCGTCGACGCTTCTTCGGACGAGGGGGCGCAGTTCGTGTCGGTGGTGCTGGCGGACACCGAAGACGTCTGGCGCGAGCTGTTCTCGCAGATGGGGCGCACGTACGAGGAGCCGCGGCTGGTGCTGTTCAGCGACGCGGTGAGTTCGCGCTGCGGGTACGCGGGCGCGGCGGTGGGGCCGTTCTACTGCCCGACCGACCGGACCGTCTACATCGACCTGAGCTTCTACGAACTGCTGCAGCAGCGGTTCGGGGCGGCGGGGGATTTCGCCCAGGCGTACGTGATCGCGCACGAGGTGGGGCACCACGTGCAGAACCTGCTGGGGGTCACCGATCAGGTCGACGCGCAACGCGGCCGGACGGACGAGCGGGAGATGAACGCGCTGTCGGTGAAGCTGGAACTGCAGGCCGATTTCCTGGCGGGAGTGTGGGCGCATCACGCGGAGCGGCGGTTCGCGATCCTCGAGGCCGGGGACATCGAGGAGGCGCTGTCGGCGGCCAACGCGATCGGGGACGACAACATCCAACGCCGGACGCAGGGGCGGGTGGTGCCGGACAGCTTCACGCACGGGAGCGGGGAGCAGAGGGAGCACTGGTTCAGGCTGGGGTTCGAGACGGGGGATGTGGGGCGGGGGGATACGTTCGCGGAAGTTCCGTAAGTGGTGGTCATGGAGCCGGCGGATGGCGGGTTCTTCGCGTTATGGCGTATCGTGTCGGCAACATGAAAGGACGGGGACCATGAGCAAACTTCTGCGCGGCGTGGCGGCGGGCTGGGGAGCCAAGAAGCTCGGCGGCGGCTGCTTCGGAACCGTCGTCGTCTTCCTGGTGCTCTGGTGGGTGCTGGGGAATTTCGATATTTTCAAGTAGCGTAGCGGCGGATATGGGTCTGATCGACCGTCGACGAAGCCTCATCCCTGCGATCTCAAGAGAAGGCCCCGGCCGTTGCCGGCCGGGGCCCAGGGACAGACAAGCTTCCAGTCGGCTAGCCGCTCCCTGTCATTTCAACAGGATCATCTCCCGGGTCGCCGAATCCGCACCCGCCCGGAGGCGGTAGTAGTAGACGCCCGACCCCAGGTCGGCGCCCCGATCGTCACGGCCGTCCCAGAACAGCGAGTTGGCTCCGGCAGAGCCCACCCCGCCGAAGCCGGCCACCCTGCGGCCGGCGACGTCGTAGATCTCCAGTTCGTAAATGCCCGCAGAGGGAAGGTCGAAGCGGATCTCCGTCCGGGCGTTGAAGGGATTCGGCGCGTTCGGATGGAGATCCAACCGTCGCCTCGAGACAACGCCCTCGTCGAGGACACTGGTGCTGCCGCCACCCTCCCAGTAGATGTCGTCCAGGGCGAACAAGCATGCCGTGCCGTGCTCTTCGAGGATGACGAATTCGTAGCTCAGCATGCGCAGGTCGATGGCCGTTCCCCTGAGGGCGCTGACGGGGATCGAGGCCTGCCCCCAGCCGCCGTTGCGCACCAGGCCGTAGGTCGTCTGGTGCGCCGGAAACTGCACGTAGTGCTGATTGCCCCAGGTATCGATGATCCCGATCTTGAAGGTGACATTCGCGGGAATATTGATCCGGAACTTCAGGTGCCCGTCGCCGAAGCCGAACAGGTTCACCGGCTGCATCGACATGATGCCGGCTCCGAACCAGCCGCTGCCGGCGGTCTGCCAGGAGAGGACGTTGTCGCCTTCGTAAGGGGCGAGGGAGCCGTCGGTCAGGGTGCCCTCCCAGACGTAGATCTCCGCGGAGACGTCCGGCACCAGCCCGTCGTTGGTGGGCGTTTCGTCGGTATAGATCCCGAACGTCCCGATCTCCTGGGGCGGAGGTCCCAGGCTGACTTCGCCCTGACCATTCCATTCGTACAGCCGGATGTAATCGACGTACATTTCGGCCGGGAACGGCATCGAGACCGGAAGGCCGCTGCCGGGGTCGCCGAGCTGGTACGCATCGGTGAAGGCCCCGCCGATGGCCAGGTTCGCGATCAGGTAGAAGGGTGCCTGGAATTCGGCGGAAGCGCTGTCGATGGCGAAGGGGGACGTGTACAGGTAGCGCTCCACGCCGTCGTCGACGACGGTCATGCGCAGGCAGTCATCGTCCCAGTACAGCCGGTAGACCAGGAAGCGCTCGACGAGCGGATTCGCATAGCTGTAATACGGGCGGCAGAAATCGTCGTCCGGGTCCCAGGAGAGGCTGGCCGCCCCCGAAGGGTTCGCCGGCGTGACGGCAGCGGCCGAATAGTAGATGGCGTTGGCCGTCACGGACTGATTGACCGTGGAATTGTTCAGACCGTTGCCGCCGTTGTGCGTATCGTGCAGATCCCTGAAAGCCTTCTTCGATCCCATCTCCATCATGTCAATCTCGCCGCAACGGGGCCAGGCGTAGTTGGCGGATCCCAGCAGCCAGACCGCGGGCCAGCCGCCCAGATCGATGTTCGGGACGCGCACCCTACACTCGATCATGCCGTACATGACGGTCACGAACGACTTGCTGACGACCTTTCCCGACGTGTAGGACAGGGGATTGCCCCACTGATCGACGATGCCGGGCCCACTCTCCTGCCTGGCGATGATGCGCAGGGCCGTGTTCCCGGCTTCCCCGGGGATCGGTGCGATCCCGACATTCTCCTGCTTGTAGAATTCCAACTCGCCGTTGCCCCAGCCCCAATAGCCGTTCCCGGTGACGGTGAGCCAGTTGTCCAGGTCGTCGAAATTCTCTTCCCAGAGCAGGTCGCCGACCTGGGCCAGTGCGGGGGTGCAGACGAAGAACAGGATCGCCAGCGTCAGGTGGATCTTTTTCACGGCGTTTCCCCAATTGCATTGCGGACTGAAGATTGCGGGGTCGTGGTCCGTGCTGGATGCCACAACGGCTCCGGACGGGCCAAGCGACGATCTGGAGCATACACTTTGTTCGGTATCAGAACAATCGGGAAATCTCGCTGGATTGATGAAGGCCGCGCTAGGAGATGCGCGGATGCAAGCCCTTATATAGCTCATAAGTTATTTAATCATAATAATTTAATATTAGATGAGCCATTTTGGGCGGTAAGAATAAAGAGATTGTACGGTAACCGAACATAGTGTAAGGTGGTCCCGAGTCGGTCTGGCCGCCTCGATCGGATCTTCCTGGCCTGCAGCGGGAATTTCAACACCGGGGCGTACCAAGGGCGGCCAGGCGGCGGACTCGCAGACCTTCGCGCGATGTGGTCAAGGCTCGTTGAAAGGAGAATCGTCATGAAACTTGTGAAATCCATTCTGGTGACCGGCTGCATCCTGGCGGTGCTGGCACTTCCCCTGGCAGGTGGCGTGGGTATCGCGTCGGCCGAGAACCTCCTGACGAATCCCGGCTTCGAGACCGGCGACCTGACGGGATGGCTGGTGTTCGGGCAGAGCCCCAACTCCAGCGTCACGGTCCTGACCGGCGACAATGGCCCGTCGGCGCCCGGCACGCACAATGCGTTCCTGGACAATCAGGGAGAAGCCCTCGCCCTGGTGCTCAAGCAGTCGACTCCGGCCGGCAGTGGGATTCCGGGAGCGGTCCTCTACTCGTTCGACCTGAAGCTGGACCAGGCCGACGTCGGCGGCGTGCTCTTCGTCAACATCTTCGCCGAGCAGGCGAATGGCGGCGTCATCGGCGGCTCCGGCCTGATGGGGCCCTTCTGGCCGTGGAACGGGTGGACCACGTACAGCGGCTCGTTCCAGGCCCCGGCCAACACGGATTTCCTGACAATCCAGATCGAGGCCGTCACGGGCGCGAACGTCGACAGCAGCTGCCGCGCCCACGCGGACAACGTGGTTCTGGACCAGGGAACGGTTCTCGCGGAGGAGATGAGCTGGAGCGGCATCAAGTCCTTGTATCGCTAATATGGCGTGACCACAGTCAAGGCCGTCTTCCTTCGGGGAGGCGGCCTCTTCGCGACCGTCCCTGGGCTGTCCCGCTCCGCGCCGACCCCGTCACGTCCCGCCTCTTCCCGTACCGATGTCACCAGGTTGCCTTCAGCCAGTCGATCGTCGCGGTCAGATCGAGGCTCTGCGCGTATTCGGTCATGTAGGGGATGCGGTCGACGCCGTCCATGGGAATGGACATGCCGCGGGGGAAGACCGGGGCCAGGCGGTGGTAGCGATCGCCGAGGATCTGGTGGCACTGGTAGTCGGCGATGCCGGCGGTGCCGTCGAGCATGATGCTGACCAGGGGCTTGATCCACTGCACGTAGCCCCAGTTGTGGACGGCGCCCTTGATGTAGTTGAGGCTCGTCCCGGTGCCCAGCGACAGCAGCACGACCTCGTCCAGGAGCGGCGTGGGGGAGTAGCGCCGGTCCAGCGACTGCGCCAGCGCGCACATCGCGGGGTTGGCGGCGTAGACCCCGCCGTCGATGTAGCCGTCGACCGAGGGGAAGTACGTGGGCGCGGCGCTGGTGTAGAGGGCGACGTCGCGGGCGAGGTGGGCGCGATCGCTGTTGGGGCCGGGGAAGTTGTGGAAGAGTTTCGGCTTCCAGGTGCGGCGTCGGGGGTCCTCGTTGTCGAGGTCGAAGGTGGTGATCAGGACGCGTTTGTGCAGTTGGCCGAGCGTCGCGTCGCCGAGCAGGTTCTGCAGCTCGCGCTTCAGGTTGGTGATGGAGTAGTCGGCGCCGCGCAGCTTGCCGAGGTCCATGACGTCGTCGAGCCAGGAATCGTCGAAGATGCGGGGGCCCTTCTCGACGTAGGTCCGGCGCAGCAGGTCGAGGTCGAGGCCCTTGGCCAGGCCCAGGGCGAGCAGTCCGCCGGTGGACGTGCCGGCTAGGAGGTCGGCGCTGTCGACCAGGCGCTCGAGGCCGGGGGTGGCCGTCAGGCGCTGCAGGATGATGGCGGTCATCAAGCCGCGGATGCCGCCGCCGTCCATGGACAGGATCCGATAAGTGGGCATGGTGGATTCCTCGCTTTCCGCGACAGGATAAGGGAAGATCGTCGCGACGGCCCGGCTCGCGTCGCATCCGACTTCCCGTCGCGGGGCGCACTCGATCGGAGGGGCGGGACGACAGGAGAAGCTTCGAAGGAGCGCGCCATGAGGGTGGCGCATTTCATCCTCTACACGGCGGACCAGGAGGCGAGCACGCAGTTCTATGCGTTCGTGCTGGGCAGGCCGCCGCGGCTGCACGTGCCCGGCATGACGGAGTTCGAACTGACCGGCGGGGCGGTGCTCGGGTTGATGCCGGAGGCGGGGATCAAGAGGCTGCTGGGGGATGCGCTGCCGGACCCGGCGCAGGCGGCGGGGGTGCCGCGGGCCGAACTCTATCTGGTGGTCCAGGACGCCGCGGGCTATCTCGCGCGCGCGGTGGCGGGCGGGGGCAGGGAGTTGAGCGCGGTGCAGCGGCGGGACTGGGGGGCCGAGGTGGGGTACGTGCTGGATCCGGATGGGTATGTGGTGGCCTTCGCGCGGGAGGAGGGGAGAGAAGCGTGACCGTGACGGTCGTTGGGGCATGAAATTCCAGCTTATCGGCATTGGGCGTTGCTGCTGATCGATTGCAGATATCGGGACACGCTGCAGTGATTGCAGGGTATCGACTCGTTGATATTCGATGGTATGAGTAAATTACTACCGGCTGGATTACCAAAGGAGTGTCCAATGAAGTGGATCAGCCTGGCCCTTGCCGGTGTGTTGGCCCTGTCCTGCACTCCGTCGCACGCACAGCAGTTTCAGCTTCCCGAAGACCCTGCACTGAAGGAACAGATCCGAAAGCTGGACCTGGCCCACGCAGAGGCGATCTTCGAGGGCGACACGATCACCTTGCAGGAACTGATGCCGGATGACCATACCGTCAATCATCCGACGAATCGTATTGTCCAAGAGAAAGCCGAGCTTCTGAAGCTGATCGGCGAGGGCGTCATCCGCTACACCCGGTTCGAGCGGAGACCGGAGAAATTCCTGTTCTACAAGGATCTGGTCGTCGTGATGGGAGATGAGACGGTGGTGCCGGCGCCCGGGGCGCCCAACGAAGGCAAGGTCCTGCGCCGACGCTATACGAACGCCTGGATGCGACAAGACGGGACGTGGCGCCTGGCGTTCAGGCATGCCAACAACGTTCCGGAGACTTCCGGGAAACCCTGAACACCGTGGAGAGATAGCATGAAGCAAATCGCAAGGAACACGGTTTGCCTTTGGTACGACGGGAGCGCCGAGGAAGCGGCGCGGTTTTACGCCGCCACCTTTCCCGACTCTTCCGTCGGAGCTGTGTACCGCGCGCCGGGCGACTTTCCGTCCGGGAAACAAGGGGATGTGTTGACGGTCTGGTTCACCGTCATGGGCATTCCCTGCCTCGGGCTCAACGCAGGACCCGAGTTCAAGCACAACGAAGCGTTCTCGTTCCAGGTCGCAACCGCCGACCAGGCCGAAACGGATCGCTACTGGAACGCGATCGTCGGCAACGGCGGCCAGGAGAGCGCCTGCGGCTGGTGCAAGGATCGATGGGGATTGTCCTGGCAGATAACGCCGCGGGCCCTGACGGAGGCGATCACCGATCCCGATCCCGCGGCCGCCAAGCGCGCATTCGATGCCATGATGACGATGCGGAAGATCGACATCGCCACGATCGAGACAGCGCGCCGCGGCTGAGTTGACGCGGGTCAAGCAGGCGATTGGATGCGTCCCGACTGGACCGACCCCGCCCCCCGGTGCTACGTTGTCGATCCGATCCGCACCTCGACCGCCATCCGGCCCCGGGAGCCGACCCATGCCCGCACCCAGCGACCACAGCCCAGTCGGCGCTCCCATGCCCCGCCTGGACGCCTGGGGCAAGGTGACCGGCGCCACGCGCTTCCTGCCGGACGACCCCCGGCCGGACGCGTGGCTCGGCGCCGCCGTGCGCTCGCCGCTGCCGCACGCCCGTCTGGTCTCGGTTGCGAAGACCGCGTCGTTCCCGGCCGAAGCCGTCCTGCTGACCGCCCCCGACCTGCCCTGCGCCAACCTCGTCGCCATGGTCCGCGAGGACCTGCCGCTGCTCGCGGCCGACGAGGTCCGCTTCGCCACCCAGCCCGTGGCCCTGGTCGCCGCTCCCGACCGCGCCACCCTGAAGGCCGCCCTGGCCGCCGTCGCCGTCGAACTCGAGGAGCTCCCCGCTGTCCTGGACCTCGACGCCGCCCTGCGCGGCGAGGGTCCCGTCTGGGGCGCGGACAACGTCGTCGCCGAGTACCGCATCGACCGTGGCGACCCCGACGCCGCCTTCGCGTCGGCCGCGACGGTCGTCGAGGGCACCTACTTCACCGGCTACCAGGAGCACATGTACATCGAGCCCCAGGGCATCGTGGCCACGCCGCGCCCCGACGGTGGCGTCGAGATCCTGGGGTCGCTGCAGTGCCCCTACTACGTCCACAACGCGATGAAGCGCGCCCTGGGCCTCGACGATGACCGCGTCGTGGTGCGGCAGTCGCCCACCGGCGGCGCCTTCGGGGGCAAGGAGGACTACCCGTCCATCCTGGCCCTGCAGGCCGCCGTGCTGGCCCTGCGCTGCGGGCAACCCGTCGCGATGATCTACGAGCGGCGCGAGGACGTCGCCTGCACGACCAAGCGGCACCCGTCGCGCACGCGCTACCGTTCGGCCTTCGACCGCGACGGCGAACTGCTGGCGATCGACGTGGACCTGGTGCTCGACGCCGGCGCCTACACGACCCTCAGCCCGGTCGTGCTGTCGCGCGGCGTGCTGCACGTGGCCGGCCCCTACCGCGTCCCGCACGCGCGCATCCGCGGCCGGACCGTGGCCACGCACACCCCTCCCAACGGGGCCTTCCGCGGCTTCGGCGTGCCGCAGGCCGCGTTCGCCTGCGAGCGGCAGATGGACCGCGCGGCGCGCCGGCTCGGGCTGGACCCCGCCGAGCTGCGCCGGCGCAACCTCGTGCGCGACGGCGACACCTTCGTCTTCGGGCAGACGCTGCGGCCGGGCATGGCCGCGGCCGACCTCGTGCTCGAGCGCGTCCTGGAGCGATCCGGGTACGAGCTGCGCCGGCGCGAGGCGCGCGCGTTCAATGCCGGCGGCGGGCCGCTGCGCCGCGGCGTGGGCGTGACGCTGACCATGCACGGCGGCGGCTTCACCGGCGACGGCGAGGACCGCATCAAGGGCAAGGTCGCGGTGAGACTCGATCCCGACGGCGTGGTGACCCTGCTGGTCAGCAGCGTCGAGATGGGCCAGGGCGCGGCCACCGTGCTGCCGCAGATCGCAGCCGAGGCGCTCGGGGTGCCCGTCGGGCGGATCCGCTACCACCAGCCCGACACCTCGGCGGTGCCCGATTCTGGCCCGACGGTGGCTTCAAGGACCACGATGGTCGTCGGGCGCATCCTGGTCGCCGCTTGCCGTCAACTCGCCGACAAGGCCCGCGCGTTCGCGGGCGACAAGGCCGCCGACCCGCTGCTGGCCGCCGGTCGCGCCGGCCTGACCGCGACCGCGGTCTACGAACCCGATCCCGACATCAATTGGGACCAGTCGACCATGCACGGCGACGCCTACCAGGGCTGGTCGTGGGCGGCGGCCGTGGCCGAGGTCGAGGTCGACGTCGACACCATGGAGGTGCGGCCGGTCAGGCTGACCCACGTCGTGGAGATCGGGCGCGCCGTCAACCCCGTGCTCTGCGTCGGGCAGGTCGAGGGCGGCGCTCTGCAGGGGCTGGCCTGGGGCCACCTCGAGGAGATGAAGCTCAGGGACGGGCGCTACTGGAACGACCGCATGTCCACCTACATCATCCCCACGAGCCTCGACGCCCCCGACTTCGACGTGGAGCTGGCCGAGCTGCCCAGCCCACGCGGACCCTTCGGCGCGAAAGGGCTGGGCGAGCTGCCCCTGAACGCCGGCGCGCCCGCGCTGGCGGCGGCCGTCGAGGACGCGCTGGACATCGAGGTGTTTGAGGCCCCGGTCACGCCCGAGATCCTGCTGGCGCGCCGGCGGGAGGTGCGCCGATGAAGATCTCGCTGTGGGTCAACGGCGTGCGCCGCGATCTCGAGGTCCCGCCGCTCAAGCGCCTGCTGGACGTGTTGCGCGAGGACCTGGGCCTGGTCGGCGCGAAGGAGGGCTGCGGGGAGGGGGAGTGCGGCGCCTGCGCCGTGATCCTCGACGGCCGGCTGGTCAACAGCTGCCTGCTGCCGGCGTACCGCGCCCACGGCCGGGTCGTGCGCACGATCGAGGGGCTGGGCACGCCCGAGAGCCCCGACCCGGTGCAGTCCGCGTTCGTGGTCGAAGGCGCCGTGCAGTGCGGCTACTGCATCCCCGGCCTGGTGATGGCCTCGCGCGCGCTGCTGGACGAGGAGGCCTCGCCGACGCGCCCGCGCATCCGCGAGGCGCTGGCCGGCAACCTCTGCCGCTGCACCGGCTACGAGCGGATCATCCGCGCCGTCGAACGCGCCGGGCAGACGCCCGCGCGCGTCTGCGGGACCGAGCCGTCGCCCGATCCCGCTTCCGAACCCGAAGCGTCTCCCGGCGACGAGGTCGTCGTGCACGTGCCGGGTTCACTGCGCGAAGCCTGCGAGATGCTGGGTCGCGGCGGCGTCACCGTGATCGGCGGCGCGACCGATCTGGGCGTGCTGCTGCACGAGGAGATCGTGGCGCCCCGCGCGGTGCTCGACCTGAGCCGCGTGGCGGAGCTGCACGGCGTGCGCCGCGAGGAAGGGGCGCTGGTCATCGGCGCCGCGACCACCTACGCCGACCTGCTGCGCGACCCGGACGTCGCGCGCGACCTGCCCTGCCTGCACGCGGCGGTGAGGACCGTCGGCGCGCCCGCCATCCAGAGCCTCGGCACCCTCGGCGGCAACCTGGTGAACGGCTCGCCCGGCGCCGACGCCGTACCCCCGCTGCTGGCCCTCGGCGCGCGCATCCGTCTGATGTCGGGCGCGGGCGGGCGCGAAGTCGCGGCCGACGCCTTCTTCACCGGCTACCGCGCGACGGTGCGCCGCCCCGACGAGCTGGTGGCCGCGATCATCGTGCCGCTGCCCGCGGCGGGCACGCGCCAGTCGTTCCGCAAGGCGGGCACGCGCCGGGCCCAGGCCATCGCCAAGGTGAACCTGGCCGCCTGCGCGCGGGTGCAGGACGGCGCGCTGCGCGACGTGCGGCTGGCGGCCGGCAGCGTGGGGCCCACGGTGCTGCTGCTGCGCCGCGCGATGGCGGCGCTGGAGGGCGGGCGGGTGGCCGATCTCGAGCGGTTGGCCGGGGCTGTGGCCGCCGCCGCCCGTGACGAGGTCGTTCCCATCGACGACGTGCGCTCGACCGCGGACTACCGACGCGCGGTGACGGGCAACCTCGTGGCGAGGTTCGTGCTGTCGCTGGGCGAGGCGCCATTCCTATAGTCTACGTTCGTTCCATATTCACAGCGCGAAGAGCGTTCGGCCTACAATCCGTTGTGCCGACGTCATACACGGCGACTGCGCCGGCGCGCGGTGTGAAGGCGTCACGGCGCGGATTTGCCTAGTAACATCGAGGTCATTGACGCAGGCGTGCCGGCGGTTCTAGCATAGAACCGACATGAAAACCTCGGTGTGGCGATCGGTTCCCCGAAGGTCGGCTCCCAGCGCGGCTGCATCGCCGGGAAGCGTCGGCTTCCCTCTGGTCGGCGGCGAAGGAGTCGGCGCGCTGCAGTCCCTCGTCCTGTACGGCATCGCGCTGCATTCCCTGCTCACCGGCATCGTCCTGATCGTCCAGCCGGATGCGTTCATGCGCTGGGCCGGTTGGGGAGAACTCCGACCGTCGTTCTTCGCCGCCCAGGGCGGCGTGTTCCACGTGCTCATGGTCGCGCTCTACCTGCGTGCGGCGCGGCGCTCCCGGGAGCGCGACACGCTGATCCCGTACATCCTCATCGTCAAGACCGCCGCCGCCGCGTTCCTGTTGTCGTATTACCTCTTCGTGCAGGGGTTCCCGTTGATCCTGGCCGCGGGCCTGTTCGACGGAGGCGTCGCGGCGCTCCTGGCGGCGATGCGCCGACGGGAACGTCGCCAAGCGACGCGGGCGGCGGCGCGATGACGAAGCACGTCGACACCATGGACGAGCGGCTCCCGGGCATCCTCGTGACCGGGGCTTCCGGTTTCGTCGGCCGCCACTTCCTGGAGGCGGCCAAAGGCAAGTACCGGCTGTTCTGCCTCGCGCGCCGCTCGCAGCTCGAGGCGGGTGTCCCGCGCCTGGAGAACCAGCGCTGGACGCAGGTGGACATCGCCCACCGGGAGGCCCTGCTGGAGGTCGCCGACTGCGTCATCGACCACGGGGGCGCGGACGTCGTCCTGCACCTGGCCGGCTACTACGACTTCACGTACAAGGACAACCCCGAGTACGAGCGGACGAACGTCCTGGGCACGTGGAACGTGCTGGACCTCGCCCAGGCGGTCGGCGCCCGGCACTTCATCTACAGCAGTTCCCTGGCGGCCTGCCGGTTCCCGTCCGCGGGGACGAGCATCGACGAGGACAGCGAGCCGGACGCCGACTTCCCCTACGCGCGCAGCAAACGGGCGGCCGAGAAGCTCATCCGTGAGCACGCCGGTAGCTTCCGGCGCAGCATCCTGCGCTTCGCCGCGATCTACAGCGACTGGTGCGAGTACCCGCCGGTGTACGCCTTCCTCGGGAACTGGCTCTCGTCGGCGTGGAACGCGCGCCTGCTCGGCGGCCGCGGAGCCAGCGCCGTGCCTTACCTGCACATCCACGACCTGACCGCCCTGCTGCTGAAGGTCGCGGCAGCGGGGGACGCCCTGCCGAGGCAGTGCGTCCTGAACGCCAGCCCGTCGCATACGACCTCGCACCGGGAGTTGTATTGCGCCGCCACGAAGTTCCTCCACGGGGAGGAGTGCCGGCCCGTCTGCGTCCCGCGCGCCCTGGCGCTCCCGGCGGTGGCGGTGCGGCAGTTCGTCCTCGGACTGCTCGGTTGCCCGCCCTTCGTACGGGTCTGGATGATGCGCTACATCGACCGGGAGCTGCGCGTCGATGCGTCGCGGACGCACGCACTGCTGGGATGGGAGCCGACGCCGCGGTACGATCTGCGCCGCCGCATGCTGATCCTGGTCGAGAACATGAAGTCCCACCCCGAACTCTGGCGTCTGCGCAACGAGGCGGCGATCGTCCACGTCGCCCAGCGGCCCAACCTCGTCATGTACAACCACCTGCGGCGGCGGCGCGAGAGCATCATCCTCGACGTGGTCGGCGCGATCCGCCTCGAACAGCGCGACTACACCTGCCGCGACTACGAGCGCATGTCCGAGGCGACCCTCCAGGCCTACGTCGCGTTGTTCTTCGAGGTGCTGGTCAGCGCCATGCGCACGCGCGATCACACGCCGGTGCGGACCTACGCGCGGATCCTCGCCTACCACCGCAAGCGGCAGGGGTTCGCCCTCGAGCACGTGTGCCGCGCCGTCCACGCTTTCCGGGACGTCATCCGCGACAGCCTGGCCGGGATCACGGAATCCGTGGTCACACCGGCGCTGATCAACGAGTACGTGGATCTGAGCCTGCAGTTGGCCCTCGACGAGATCGAGGAGACCTACGCGCAACTCGCGGCCAAGGGCGGTGAGCCGGGCGAACAGGCCGACGACGTGAACGCCCTGTCCGACAACATCGAGCTGGTGAAGCTCGTCGACGAACTGCACGACGTCTGCCGCGAGGGCTGGGACGCGGAGAGCCTGTTCCGTGAGCCGGCGCCGGACGAGAGCGTCGTCGGGGGGACGCGATCATGACGGCGACGATCCCGAAGGTCCGGCGCCTCCTGCTCGGAGCCGCGCCCGCGCTCGTGACGCTCGCGTTCCTGGCCGGGCGCGCGCCCGCCGGCGATTTCACCGCCGCGACCCTCAACATCTGGCACGACCAGGGGGACTGGCCGGCGCGGCGCGCGGTGATCCTGGACACGTTGCGCGTCCTGTCGCCCGACGTGCTGTTCCTGCAGGAAGTCCTGGAGAAGGAGGGACTGCCCAACCAGGCGCAGCAGCTCGCCGACAGCCTGGGCTGGGGTTTCGTCTTCGCCTCGGTCGATCCGCCGGGGGCCGCGAAGAGGTACGGCAACGCCATCCTCACCCGCCACCGCATCGTCGCGACGCACGAGACCATGCTGCTGCCGCTGGACGACTACCGCGTCGCCGCGCACGCGCGGCTCGAGGCGGGCGGGCGCACGGTCGACGCCTATGTGACCCACCTGCATCACACCGCGGAAGGGGCGCACATGCGGGCGGAACAGGTGCGCGGGCTGATCGCCTTCGTGGATTCGACGCGCGGCGGGGGCGACCTGGTGCTCGGCGGGGACTTCAACGCTGCGGTGGACCGGCCGGAGCTGGCGCCGCTCCTGGCGCGCTACATCGACTGCTATGCGGCGCTTCACCCCGATGCGGATGGCGAAACCGCCACCACCCTGAACCCGGGGATGGGGCACGCGCCAGCCCGGATCGACCATCTCTTCGTCGAGCCAGGGGGGCCGCGACCCGTCGCGGCGAGGATCTTCCTGGAGGCGCCATCGCCGTCGGGAGTCTGGGCCGCGGATCACTTCGGCGTCTGGGCGCGGTTGCGTTAGGCCTGTTGCGCGGCCTCCAGAGCGGACCGGGCCGGACTCGGCCGCGCGCTCTTCACCGCGGCTTCTTCCCGCCACCCCGGGTAATGCTCGTCCATCAGCTCCCCGCAGATCTCCTCGAACGCGTCCCGCTCCTGCGGAGTCCAGCGGTCGGCCAGCGAGGACGCCTGCCCCGAGTTGGAGACCGGCAACGGCCGGTCGCTGGGCGGCACGCCGAGGGCGGCCAGCAGGGTGGCCCGCGAAGCCGGCGAGGCGGCCAGGTCCTCGAGGCGGAAGGTGTGCGTGGCGACGCGGTCGAGGTTGCGGTTCGTATGGACCCAGAAGCGGCAGGCCTGCTCGAAGACGCTGCCCGGGAAGACCGGCTTCACGCGGTTCCAGGGACCTTCCTTGACGTACCAGCCGCGATTCAGGCCCGACTGCACGACCCGGCGGCCGTCGCGGATCAGGCGGATGACCGCGTCGGCCCGGATCGCCCCGGGCATCAGGGAGAAGTGAGGCGCGCACTCGATCTCGTGCTGGAAGCCGTCGACGAAGGCGCGCACGTCCTCGCTGCGGCCCGCCGCGATCATCGGCAGCAGGTAGTGCCAGAGCGTCTCGTGGCGGGCGCGCAGGGCGGCGCCGTCGAGGTCGGTCAGGCCGTCGAGCCAGTGGGCCAGCGACTGGGTGCCGCAGCGGCCCGAACCGGTGATCAGGCCGCGCAGGCGGCGGGTCCTGGGGCGGGCCCGCAGTTCGACCGGCCGCTTCAGCAGGCGGCGCAGGGGCCGGGCGTCCTGCACGCCCAGGGTCACCTCCGCCCAGAGCGGCAGGTCGACGATGTCCAGGACGTCCTGCGTCGCCTCGAAGCGCAGAGTGTGTGACGCGATGCCGGGCGCCGTGACGCGCACCAGCCGCTCGCGCTCCCAGTGCGGGTCTTCCTTGAACAGGCGCAGCGCGCCGTCGCGGGCGATGACCTCGTAACTCTCGTTCATGCTCCCACCGCCTCCATCAGGCTCTGGACCTCGGCCTGCGCCGCCGTCTCGGGGACGTCGCGGCGGCCCACGACGCGCGCGGGGTAGCCCGCCAGGATCGAGAACGGGGGGTAGGCCTTCTTCGCCACGACGCTGCGCGCGGCCACGACGCAGCCCTCGGGCAGATCGACGCCGGGCATCACGAAGACGTCGGCGCCCAGCCAGCAACCGCGGCCGATCACCACCGGTTCGTAGTCGTAGCCCTGTGCGTTGATGGGCTTGCGCAGGTCGTCGAAGCGGTGGTTGACCGTCCAGACCTTCACGCCGGGGCCCAGGATCACGTCGTCGCCGAGACGCAGGCCGCCGCTGGCCTGCAGGAAGCAGCCCACGCCGATCTCGACGCGGTCGCCGCAGCGGATCTTGTGCACGCCGCGGTAGCGGACGCCCTCGTGGATGACGGTGCCGCGGCCGGCCGCGAGGAAGCGGCGCGGGACGTGCCGGTTGCGCCAGACGAAGCCGAGGGTGCCGGGGGTGCGCATCCAGATCGCGTTGAGCAGGTTGAAGCGGCCGATCTCGTCGCGCCAGTCCCAACGCAGTCGCCTGAAAGCTTCGAACACGCCGGTCCTCCCGGTGCTGGAAGTGTCGCCGGGAGAACAGGGCGCGGTCCTCTGGGTTGTCCGTAGTGGTTGCTGGACCGTGCCCATGTCTCCACAGCGTGAGGTGTGGTGCCGGGCCGGGGTGGAGGTCGGGCGTGGTGGTCCTCGTGGGGGGCCGCTGCCTGGACCCGGAGCTACCGTCGGCTCAGCTCACGGGAACATGATAGACGGGCCGTGTGAGGGGGTGATGACGGAGGCGTGAAATCTCGACGAAACCGCGGGATCAACCGGAAGTGCGGCGGCGGCCGCGCAGCGCCTTTTCCAGCGCCTCGGCGGGGCCCCAGTGGCCGCGGCGGCGCAGCCAGGCGGCCAGGCGGCGCGGCTCGAAGGAACGGGCCGCGGTGAAGATCAGGAAGCCGAGGGTGACGGCGCGCACGCCCATCCAAGCGGCGTCGCTCCAGGGCGCGCCGGCGGCCACGACCACCGCGGCGATCACCAGCAGCGGCAGCCAGAACGCGGGCCGCGACAGGTCGCGCAGGCCGCTCAGCGCGGCCTGGCGGCGGGTGGGGGGCGGGGCGTCGTCCGCGCGCAGCCCCTCGAGGCGACGGGCCATGAGTTCCTGGAAGCGGCGCGGCAGCGTGCGGCGGCGCCAGGTGACCAGCGTCGCGGCGCAGACCACGGCGCCGCACAGCAGGATCCAGCCGGCGATGACCGCGCCCAGCGCCGGCGCGCTGACGTGCCAGTGACGCGCGGCCCAGCCGGTGAGCGCGTCGTAGGCGCGCAGCAGGTGCTCGCCCACCAGCAGCCACTGCAGGACGATGCCCTGCGACGCGGCCCAGGTGCCCACCAGCCAGCCGCCCGCGCCGACGCCCAGCGCGTTCCAGCCCAGGACCGTGACCGCGCCGCCGTAGAGCAGCCCCTGCATCGAGATCGCGAGCATCGGCCGCAGGCGGCTGCCGGCCGGCGACAGCGCCTTGAGGCCCGCGGCGATCAGCGGCACCCACACCACGCGTCCGCGCCGGCCCAGGCCGGAGCCGGCCAGCGTCATGACCGAGGCCTGCAGGCTGGACATCAGCAATCCGCGCAGCGGGATCCGCATGCCGTGCAGCGCCGAGCCCAGGCTCATCTCCAGGCCGCCGGAGCCGGCCCCGTAGCCGCCGACGCGCATCCAGTCGCGGTGTTCGCGGCAGGCGCTGCGCAGCTTCTCCCAGGCGCCGGGATCCTCGGCGTCGATCACCAGATCGAACGGGTGGCCCAGGCGCGCCTTGACGGCTTCGAGCACGTCGGTGCGCACGGCGATGACCACGACCTCGGGTTCGGCCGCCGCCAGGTCGGGCCACAGGGCCAGGTGGCCCTCGCCGCGGGCTTCGAGCAGCCCGAACTCGTCGAGCACGACCAGGGGGCGGGGCGCTTCGGCGCGCAGGCCCGTCGCCCAGACGCGGGCGGCGTTCAGGGTGTCGGCGCAGAAGACGTAGGCGGGGCGCTCCGGACCCGAGCGCTCGGCGAAGGGCATGACGCGTCCGTCGGCGACCCACTCCAGTTCGTAGCCCGCGGCGCCGAGCAGGGGGTTGGCGCGGCGCACGGCCCGGGCCAGGAAGCCGTCGGGCGGGAGGCCCTGCGCGCGCGACCAGGCGGCGAGCGTGGCCAGCAGCGAAGTCTTGCCGGAGCCGACGGGTCCCGTGACGGCGATCAGCAGCATGCCGCGACCGCCGTCACTCGTACTGCCGGGGCACGGCGCAGACGAAGACGAAGGGCTCGTCGCCCGCGTTGCGGAACTGGTGCGTCTCGTGCGGGGAGACGAAGGCGAAGTCGCCGGGCGCCAGCGCGTGGGCCTGGCCGGCGGCGTCGCGCAGCTCGCCGCGCCCGCTGATGACGTAGTTCAGGTGTTCCGAGGGGTGGCTGTGGCAGGGCGTGTGGCCGCCCTTCTCCACGGTGAACACGCGCAGCGAGAAGTTGGGCACGCCGTCGCTGGAGCCCATGACGAGCTGCTTGGCGGCGCCGAGCACGCCGTCCATGGTCACGGTCTCGAGCGGGACGTCGGCCAGTTTCTTGATCTTCAAAGCGGGGCTCCCGGTTCGGGGTCTCTCGACTCCCGGGGAATCTAACGCCGCGCAGGGCGTCTGTCACCCTGCCCCGGCCGGCCGCCGGCGTTTCATTGGGCGGGACGGGGGATGATCGGGATAGTATCATGGTGGTTGCCAGTCGCCGGCCATGGAGTCAAGGGAGCGCGCAATGATTTCGGACAATCGACCCCCCCGGGTCCTGGTCATCGACGAGGAATTCGCCGTCCGCCCCGATACCGGCAAGCGGCAGCGGACGCTGCACCTGCTGCGCGGGCGCTTTCCGCGGTACCGCGTGACCTACCTCGCCTTCGTCGGCGACGACGCCGAGGAACGGGAGGCGCGGGATTTCTACGAGCCGCTCGGCGTCGAGGTGGTGACCGTCCGTCGCCCCCGGGTCTACAAGAAGGGGGCGATGCAGACGCTCACGGCGCTGAAGGTGCTCGGCCGGCGGGAGCCGGCCAGCGTCGCCGCCTACCGGAGCCGGGCCTTCCTGGACGCGGTGTCCCGTCAGCTCGCAGACCGCAGCTACGACCTGATCCACTGCGAGATCACCCAGATGAGCTGGGCAGTCCCCTTCGGCTGCGGCGTGCCGGCCGTCCTGGATGCGCACAACGTCGAATCCGTCATCTGGCAGCGTCTGGCGGCGGTGTCGGGCCGCGTGCGCCGGCTGGTGTTCTCCAGCCAGGCCGCGAAGATGGCCGCTTTCGAGCGCGGCGTCCTGCCGCGCTTCGACCACGTCGTCTGCGTGAGCGATGCGGACCGCGACAGCATGCGCCGGGGCTACCGGGACGGCCCCATCGACGTCATCGCCAACGGCGCCTGCCTGGACGAGCCGGTGCTTCCGCCCCGCCGCGGGGGCGCGCCCGTGATCCTGTTCCCGGGCTCCCTGAACTGGCGGCCCGGCCAGGATGCCGCGCAGCACCTGGTCGCCGAGGTGATGCCCGAACTGCGGCTCGCGTGTCCGGGGGTGCGCTGCCTGCTGGTCGGCAAGGGCCCGCCGCGGTGGTTGCACGACCTGTGCGCGAAGACGACGGACGTGGAATGCCATGCCGACGTGCCGTCGATGACCCCCTACTTCGAGCAGGCCGACCTGGTGGTCGTGCCGCTGCGGGTGGGCAGCGGCAGCCGGCTCAAGATCCTCGAAGCGTTCGCCATGGGGCGCCCCGTGGTGTCGACGCCGGTCGGCGCCGAGGGGCTCGCCGTCCGGGACGGGGTCCACCTCGATCTCGCGGCGCCGGGCGCGCCGTTCGCGGCGGCGGTCCGCGATCTGCTGCTGGACGGGGCGCGTCGCGAACGCTATATCCGCAGTGGGAGGCGGTACGTCGAGGAACACCACGCCTGGAGCAGGCTGGGCGACGACCTCGACGCGGTCTGGCAGCGATTGATCGGCGGCGCCGGCCGTGTCTGAACCCGGCGATTCCACGAGGAGGCCGTTGCGATGCGCCCCCTGATCTGGTTCCGCAGCGATCTGCGGACCACCGACAATTCCGCCCTGCACACCGCCTGCGCCGCCGCGGAGGGGCCGGTCACGGCCCTGTTCCTGGTCTGCGCCGACCAGTGGCGCGAGCACGACTGGGGCCGGCCGCGCGTGGAATTCGCGCGCCGCAACCTGGCGCAGCTGGGCGCCGACCTTGCGGCGCTGGACATCCCCCTGCTGGTGCGCGCCGTCGGCGACTTCGACGAGGCGCCCGCGGCCGTGGTCGCAGCCGCACGCCACGCGGGCTGCGACGCCGTCTTCTGCAACGCGGAACCCGAGTGGAACGAACGGCAGCGCGACCTCGCCGCCGCGCAGGCCTGCGCCGACGCCGACCTCGCCTGGCACCTCCACGACGACCAGACCGTGCTGCCCCCGTCCTCGCTCGCCACCCGCCAGGGCGGCGCCTACACCGTGTTCACGCCTTTCTGGAACAACTGGCGCGCGTGCCTGCTCAAGTCGGGCGTGCCCGGACCGGCACCCGCGCCGCGACGCCGCCCGGCGCGCGCCGTGGAGTCCGAGCCCGGACCACAGGACTGGGGCGCGTTCGCCGGGCCCGACGTGCCCGCGCCGCGCTGGCCGGCGGGCGAGCTTGCGGCGCGGCGGCGGCTGGACGCCTTCCTCGCGGGCCCGATCGACGCCTACCATGAGCGGCGCAACCAGGCCGACCTCGCCGGCGGCACCAGCGAGATGTCGCCGTACCTGGCGGTGGGCGCGATCTCGGCGCGGCAGTGCCTGGCTGCGGTCCTGAAGCGCGACGGCGGCGTGCTGGACACGCTGGGCATGGGATCGGCCGTTTGGGTGAAGGAGCTGGTCTGGCGCGAGTTCTACCGTCACGTCCTGGCGGGCTACCCCCGCGTCGGCCGCGGCCGCGCCTTCAAGGTCGCGACCGAACGGTTGGCGTGGCGCTACGACGACGAAGAGCTGGCGGCCTGGCAGCAGGGACGCACGGGCTACCCCTACGTCGACGCCGGCATGCGGCAGCTCGCAGCCGAAGGCTGGATGCACAACCGCCTGCGCATGATCACGGCGATGTTCCTGACCAAGCACCTGCTGCACGACTGGCGCGAGGGCGAGCGGTGGTTCGCGCAATCGCTGGTCGACGTCGACCTGGCCAGCAACAACGGCGGCTGGCAGTGGTGCGCTTCGACGGGCACCGACGCCTCGCCTTATTTCCGCGTGTTCAACCCCGCGATCCAGGGGCGCCGCCACGATCCCGACGGGGTGTACGTGCGCCGCTGGGTGCCGGAGCTGGCCGCCGTGGGCGCCCGAGACGTCCACGACCCGCCGCCCGCCGTCCGCCGGCACTGCGGCTACCCGGATCCGATCGTCGACCACGCCCTGGCCCGGCACCGCGTCATGGCAGCGTTCCGCGGGCTGAATTGAGGCGACGCAGGCGAGGAGGAGCCATGGAGACGCGCGTCGGGGACGAGGCGGTCCGCGAGAAAACGGACGCCGCCGGCAAGTCGGTGGCCGCGGCGGTGGCGCTCACCGGTCTGAAGCTCGTCGTCGGCCTGATGACCGGCAGCCTCGGCATCCTCGCCGAGGCCCTGCACTCGGCCCTGGACCTCGTGGCCGCGGTGGTGACCTTCTTCGCGGTGCGCGTTTCGGACCGGCCCGCCGACCGCGAACACCACTACGGGCACGGCAAGGTCGAGAACCTCGCCGCCCTGTTCGAGACCCTGCTGCTGATGGGGACCTGCGTCTGGATCGTCCACGAGGCCGTGCAGCGGCTGTTCCACACGAAGGTGGAGATCGAGGCTTCCTGGTGGGCCTTCGGCGTGATGCTGTTGTCGATCGTCGTGGACGTGAACCGCTCGCGCATGCTGAACCGCGTGGCCCGCAAGCACGGCAGCCAGGCGCTCGAGGCCGACGCGCTGCACTTCGCGACCGACGTGTGGAGCTCGTCCGTGGTGCTCGTCGGCCTGGGCCTGGTATGGCTCGGCGGACGCCTGGGTCCCGAGTGGGGCTGGCTGGCGCAGGCCGACGCCGTGGCGGCGCTGGGCGTGGCGGTCATCGTGGTCGGGGTCAGCGTGCGGCTGGGCCGGCGCGCCGTGGCGGCCCTGCTGGACGAGGCGCCGCCGGGGTTGACGACTGCGGTCGCCGCCGCGGTCGCGGACGTGCCGGGCGTACAGTCGGTCGGGCCGGTGCGCGTGCGCGTGAGCGGGGCCGCGACCTTCGTCGACCTGACCGTGGACGTCGCGCGCAGCGCCTCGCTCGAGGAGGCGCACGCCGTCGCCGTCGCGGTCGAGGAGCGGGTGCGGACCGTGGCGCCGCGCTGCGACGTGGTGGTCCACGTCGATCCCGTGAAGAACCGCGACGAGAGCCTGCCGCGCACCGTGTCGGCCGTGGCCGCGCGGCTCGGCCTGCGCACGCACGGAGTGCACTCCCACGAGGTGCGCGGCCGCTACTACCTGGACCTGCACGTCGAGATGCCCGAGCACCACACCCTGGCCGAGGCCCACGCCGCGGTCGACCGCTTCGAGGCGGCCGTGCGCGCCGAGCTGCCCCACGTCCAGGACATCCGCAGCCACCTGGAGCCGTTCGCGGTCCCGGTGGACGAGCCCGCGTCCCTGACCGCCGCCGCGGAGTCCGACCTCGCGGCGCGGATCGGCGCGGCGGCCGCCGGGGTCTTCGGCCCCGGGCGCTGCCGCGTCGACCGCCTCCACGCGGGGCCCGGCGGTATCGATGCCGTGCTGACCTGCCGGGCCGACCCGCACCTGACGGTGGGCGAGGCCCACCAGCTGGCGCACGCGGCCGAGGTCTGCCTGCGCTCGCAGGTGGCGGGGATCGGCCAGGTGCTCATCCACGTGGAGCCGGAGGGCCGGACGGGGCAACCTCTCTAGCGCGCCCGCCGCTTCTCGCCGATGACCAGCGTCGTCTGGTTGGGGCAATCGCACACCGTGTACTCGGCCAGCGGGATGGTGTACACACGCCGCTCCTCGAAGCCGTCCATCAGGTTCGTCGACGACCACGTCGCCGGGAAGACGGCGATCCAGTCCATCCGCTGGTAGAGATCGTTGAGCGTGGCGCGGCCGAAGGCGCGGTCGTGCAGGTTCAGGCCGATCAGGTCCAGGACGCGGCGGTCCGAGAAGTAGCGCAGCGCGCCGGCGTCGTTCACGCCGACGACCGCGCCGGCGGGCGTGGCGCTGCGCAGCCACAACGCGGGCTGGACGTTCATGCGCGCGATCGCCGCGCCGTCGGATTCCAGGCGGGAGCGGCGCTCGCCCCAGGCGCCCAGGCAGCCGGCCAGGCAGCCGCCCAGCGAGGCGAACAGCAGCACGCTGCCCAGGACGCGGCCCGGGGTGCGGCGCCGGTCGGGCAGCAGGCCGCCCGTGCGCGCGATCGCGGCGCCGAAGCCCGCGCCCGCCGCCGCGGTCAGGGCCAGGGCCGGCGGGTCGGCCCAGCGCGTCCAGTAGTAGCCGGACAGGCCGATCTGCCGGCTCGCGACCACGGCCAGCAGGTAGACGACCGGAGCCAGCAGCAGCGAGAGGCCCGCCGAGTCTGTCGCGTGGTCGCGCCGCCGCAGCAGCAGGACGGCCAGGGCCGCGGCCCCGATCAGCAGCGTCGAGGCGGTCAGCGGCCCGTTCTGCGCGAGCAGGTCCCACGCCAGCCGCAACCTGTCCCAGCCCAGATCGAAGCCGACGGACTTCACGTAGAAGGTGGCCGGCAGGGGCCGTCCCGTCGCGGACAGGCAGAAGAGCGCCCACAGCGCGGCCGGCAGCAGGGCCACGCCGGCGTCGCGCGCCAGCCGCCGCCGGCCGCCGCTTTCCAGCCAACCCATCACCAGCGTCGGCAGGGCGGTCAGCGCCGCCACGAGCGCCATCTCGGGCCGCGCCGTCACGCCCAGCCCCAGCAGCAGCAGCCCCGCCGCGCGGCGACCGGCGACCAGCGCCGCCGTGCCGCCCAGCCACAGCGCGAGCGCCAGCGGCGTCTCCATCCCCGACAGGGCGGCGAAGGCCAGCCGCGGGTCCGCCGCCAGCACGCAGGCCGCGACGATCCCCGCGGCGCGCGAACCGCTCAAGCGCCGCGTCAGCGCCGCCAGCGCGAACAGGGCGGCCAGCGCCGCCAGCAGGCCGATCGCCTTGACGGCCAGCACGACGGCGTCGTCGCCCGCGAACTGCAGCGCGTGGGCCGGCGCGCTGACGATCGCCCACAGCGGGCTCGTGGCGCCGGTCTCCTGCTGGCCGGGGTTGTAGGCGAAGCCCTGCAGGTGCGCGAAGGAGCGGGCGTAGACGCGGTGGATCCAGGCGTCGTCCAGCGGGAAGCCGGTGCGCGCGTGCGGTCCGCCGCCCAGCAGCCAGGCGGCCCCGGCGAGCAGGACCAGGGCGGGCAGCAGATCGAGCGGGCGCAGCGGAACGGGCAGGCGCGGCCTGGCCATGGGGGAGTCCTTTCATCGTCGGGCCCCCGGAACCATAGGGGAACGGGCGATCTGCGTCCAGCCGCGCGATGGCATGCAACCGTCCCGCGCCGGCGTGCGTCTTGGACCGATACGGGCGGCCGGTCGGGCCGCGCTCCCCGACGAAAGGCACGGCGATGAAGCGCAAGCGGATGGTGATCGGCCTGTCGGCCCTGGTGATCCTCGCGGTCGCGGGCACGTTCCTGTGGCGCAGCGGGAAGCTGCCCTTCGGCGCGCAGCAGGCCGTGGCCGGCGCCGACTCCACGCGGACCGGGGCGGATGATCCCGGGGACGTGGCGGTGCCCGTGGAACTGGCCGCCGCCGGGCGGCGCGCCATCGCGGCCTACTACCGATCGGCCTCGACCGTGGAGGCGGACCGCCTGGTGGAGCTCGTCACGCGGGTCGGCGGCCGCGTCAGCTCGCTGTCCGCCGAGGAGGGCGACTGGGTCGCCCAGGGCGCCGTGCTGGCCGAGCTGGAGAACGAGCGCGAGAAGGTGCAGCTGCGCCAGGCCGAGTTGAAGCTCGAGGACCAGCGCCGCCAGCTGGAGCGCAACCGCGCCATGATGGATCAGAAGCTGATCAGCGACCAGGAGTTCGACGCCGTGAGCGGCGCCTACGAACTGGCCGAGACCGAGCGCGACCTGGCCGGCATCGCCCTGGAGGAGACGCGCCTGCGCGCGCCCTTCGCCGGCCAGATCACGCAGCGCCGCGTCGTTGCGGGGCAGCAGGTCGCCGCCGGGGAGGCGATGGTCACGCTGGCCGACTTCTCGCCCCTGCGCGTGCGCGTCCACCTGCCCGAGGCGGTGGCGCGCAAGGTCGCGGCGGGGCAGCGCGTGCTGGTCACGCCAGACACCGAGGGGGCCGACCTCGAGGCGGTCGTCGAGCGCATCGCGCCGGTCGTCGATCCCGCCACCAGCACGGTGCGGCTGACGCTGCTGCTGCAAGAGGGGGGCGCGCCGGTGCGCGCCGGCGGTTTCGTCAAGGTGCGCATCACCACCGACACCCACACCGACGCCCTGGCGGTGCCCAAGACGGCCCTCGTCGAGGAGGGCGGGCTGCGCAGCCTGTTCGTGGCCGAGGCCGACACGGTGCGCAAGGTGGAGATCAACGCCGGCCTCTACGACGAGGAGTTCGTCGAGGTGCTCGACGGCGTCGAGGAGGGCGCCTTCGTCGTGACGGCCGGGCAGGGCGGCCTGCGCCACGGCTCGCGCATCGAGGCCCTGAACGCGGCGGCGGCGGGCTACGGCGGGACCGTCGTCGCCGACGCGGCCGGCCGCTAGGCGCGGGGGGGGCGACGTGAAGATCATCCGCTTCGCCGTTTCGCATCCGGTCACGATCTGGATGGCGACCATCGCCGCCGTCGTCTTCGGCGTGGTGGCGCTCGGGCGGCTCGACATGCGCCTGCTGCCCGCGATCCGCTACCCCAGCGTCACGCTGCAGACCGAGTTCCCCAACACTGCGCCCGCGGACGTGGAGAACCTCGTGACCCGCCCGCTGGAGGAGGCCGTCGGCGTCGTGCCGGGCCTGCGCCGCGTCCAC
The DNA here is from genome assembly GCA_030658975.1 of Candidatus Latescibacterota bacterium. Taxonomy (GTDB): domain Bacteria; phylum Krumholzibacteriota; class Krumholzibacteriia; order LZORAL124-64-63; family LZORAL124-64-63; genus PNOJ01. The sequence goes on along the minus strand of JAUSBL010000050.1, from coordinate 16,730 downwards.
TCCATCAGCCAGAGCGGCCTGTCACAGATCACGCTGGAATTCGGCTGGGGCACCGACATGGACTACGCCTCGCTGGACGTGCGCGAGAAGGTCGACCTGATCCAGCTGCCCGCCGAGGCGCTGCCGCCCGTGCTGCTGAAGTACGACCCCGCCCAGGACCCGGTGCTGCGCATCGGGCTGTGGGGGGACGCCCCGCTCGCGCGCCTGCGCGCGATCGCCGACGAGGTGCTCAAGCGCGAGATCGAGTCGCTGCAGGGCGTGGCCGCGGCCAAGGTCTCCGGCGGCCTCGAGGAGGAGATCCGCGTCGAGGTCGACGAGGACCGCCTGTCGGCCCTGGGCGTGCCCATCGCCGCGGTGGCCGACGCGCTGGCCCAGGAGAACGTCAACGCCTCGGGCGGGCGGCTGCGCGACCGCAACGCCGAGTACGTGGTGCGCACGCTGAGCCGCTTCGCCTCCGTGGACGACATCGGCGAGGTGAGCGTCGGGGGGGCCGGGGGCCGGGCCGTGAAGCTGCGCGACGTGGCCGCGATCACGCGCACCCACCGCGAGCGCACGACCATCACCCACGTCGACGGGCGCGAGAGCGTCGAGATCGCCGTCTACAAGGAAGGCGACGACAACATCGTCGACATGGCGGCGTCGGTGCGGCGTCACCTGGACAAGGTGAGCGAGCGCCTGCCCGAGGGCATGGAGGTCGCCGTCCTGTTCGACCAGTCCGTGTTCATCGCCAAGGCCGTGGCCGAGGTGCGCAACAACGCCCTGCTGGGCGGACTGCTGGCCGTGCTGGTGCTGTACGTCTTCCTGCGCGAGCTGCGCAGCACGCTGATCATCGGCGTGGCGATCCCCATCTCGATCATCGCCACCTTCATCCTGATGTACGGCCGCGGCGTGTCGCTCAACGTGATGTCGCTGGGCGGGCTGGCGCTGGGCGTGGGCATGCTCGTGGACAACTCGATCGTGGTGCTGGAGGCCATCCACCGCAGGCGCGAAGCCGATCCGGGCCTGTCCCCGGCCGCCGCCGCCGCGCGCGGCGCCGCCGAGGTCAGCGGCGCGGTCGTGGCCTCGACCCTGACCACCGTCGCGGTGTTCGTGCCCATCGTCTTCGTGGTGGTGGGCGTCGCGGGCCAGATCTTCCGCGACCAGGCGCTGACGGTGACCTTCTCGCTGCTGGTCTCGCTCGCCGTCGCGCTGACCTTCACGCCCATGGCCGTCGCCTTCGGGCGGGGCGGCGGCGGGGGGGCGGCAAGCGCCGTCGCGGGGGGCGCCCTGCCTGTGGCGGGCTCGCGACTGAAGACCTGGACCCGCTACGCCGGCGGCGGCCGGCCGGCGTCGCGGCGGCTGCGCACGACGCTGCTGGCGGCGGTGCTGTTCCTGCCGGCGCTGCTGGTCGCGGCCCTGGTCCGGCTCGGCGGCGCGCTGCGCGCGGCCTTGCTGTGGCTGCTCTCGCCGCTGATCGCCCTGTTCAACGCGACCTACCCGCGCCTATCGTCCGGCTACGAGCGTCTGCTCGGCGTCGCCCTGCGGCGACGCGGACTGGTGCTGGGGTTCGCGCTCGCGTTGGCCGCCGGCGCGGCCGTGCTGGCCCCCCGCCTGGGCGTCGAACTGATCCCGCCCATGGCCCAGGGCGAGTTCACGCTGGGCCTGGAACTGCCCGAGGGCACGCCGCTGAGCCGGACCGACGCGCGCGTGGCCGCCATCGAGCGCGGCCTGGCGGGGATCGACGGGATCGTGCGGACGGCTTCGGACGTCGGCGTCAGCCGCGAGGGCGACACCTCGGCCTCGCGCCGCAAGGAGAACCGCGCCGAGATCCACGTCCGGCTGGACCGGGCCGACCAGGCCCGCGAGGCCGAAGTGCTGGCCGGCGCGCGCCGGGTGCTGGCGGGCTACCCCGACGTGTCCATGAAGGTGCGGCGGCAGTCCCTGTTCAGCTTCAGCGCGCCGGTGGAGGTCGACGTCTACGGCTACAACCTGGAGGACCTGCAGCGCTCGGCCGACGCGGTGGCCGCGTCGCTGGCGGAGGTCGAGGGCCTGCGGGACGTCCGGCTGAGCATGGTGCCGGGTTCGCCGGAGGTGCGCGTCGCCTTCGACCGCGACAAGCTGAACCGCCACGGGCTGAGCCTGGGCCAGGTCTCGCAATTGGTGCGCGACAAGGTGCGCGGCAGCGTGGCCGGCCGCATCCGCGAGCGCGAGCGTCACATCGACATCCGCGTGATGAACGGCGAGGAGCAACGCAACACCCTGCAGGCCGTGCGCGACCTCATCGTCGCGGAGCGCGACGGCGTGCCGATCCCGCTGGCGGCCGTCGCCTCGATGTCGGTGGAGCAGGGCCCGTCGGAGATCCACCGGCTCGGCCGCAAGCGCGCGGTCATCGTCTCGGCCAACCTGGCCGGGCGCGACCTGGGTTCCGTGACGCGGGACGTCGAGGGCCGGTTGCGGGCGCTGTCCCTGCCCGCCGGCGTCACGGTCGCCATGGGCGGCCAGAACGAGGAGATGCGGGCCTCGTTCCGTTCGCTGTGGCTGGCGGCCCTGCTGGCGGTGTTCCTGGTCTACCTGGTGATGGCGGCGCAGTTCGAGTCCTTCCTGCACCCCCTGATCATCATGTTCACGGTGCCGCTGGCCCTGACCGGCGCCGTGTACGGCCTGGCCCTGACCGGCACGCCGATCAGCGTGATCGCGGTGATCGGCGCGATCATGCTGGCGGGCATCGTCGTGAACAACGGCATCGTGCTGGTGGACCGCATCAACCAGCTGCGCCGCGACCACGACCTCGAGAACGCCGTGCGACTGGCCGGACGCGAGCGGCTGCGCCCCATCCTGATGACCACCGCGACCACCGTGCTGGGCCTGCTGCCCATGGCGCTGGGCCTGGGCGAGGGCGCGGAGCTGCGCGCGCCGCTCGCGATCACGGTGATCTGGGGCCTGACGCTGGCGACCCTGCTGACGCTGGTCGTGGTGCCTGCCGCCTACGCCCTGATCACCCCGGGGCGCACGGAGCGGGAGCGCGTCGCGGCGGCGGCAGCCGCCGGCGCGGTCCGGACCGGCGCCGTCCTTCCCGTCCGGGAAGGGGCCTGAGATGTGGCTGACCCGCCTCTCGCTGCGCCGTCCGGTGGCCCTGGCCATGGCCCTGGCCACCGTGGTCGTCCTGGGCGGCGTCTCGCTCTGGCGCCTGAAGCTCGACTTCCTGCCCCGCGTCGAGATGCCCTTCATCGGCGTGATGGTGCCCTACCCGAACGGGATCCCCGGCGAGACCGAGCGGGAGATCGTCGCGCCCATCGAGGAGATCCTCGCCACGCTCGGCGGCGTACGCGAGATCAACAGCTACTCCGACCCCGACCAGGCCTGGGTGGGCGTCCAGTTCGACTGGGGCCGCGACGTCAACCTGCTGCGCCTGGAGGTGAAGGAGAAGATCGACCAGATCCGCGGCGAGCTGCCGGCGGACGTCCGCCAGATCCTGCTGTTGACCTTCAACACCAGCGACATCCCGATCATCGAGGGGCGCATCTCCGCCAAGGGGCGCGACCTGTCCGAGAGCTGGGACCTGCTGGACCAGAAGATCATCGGGCCGCTGCAGCGCATCCCCGGCGTGGGGCGCGTGAACATCGACGGCATCCTGCCCACCCAGGTCTCGGTGTACCTCGACTTCGACCGCGTGCTCGAGCACGGCGTGGACGTGACGCGGCTGTTCCGGGAGCTGGAATCGGCCAACGTGGAGCTGACCGTCGGCACGGTCACCGAGCAGGGGATGCGCTACGACGTGCGCACCGTCAGCGGCATCCGCGGCGTGGAGGGCCTGCGCGAGCTGCCGATCGACGAGCGGGGACTGCGCCTGCAGGACGTGGCGGACGTCGTCTACGGGGCGCCGGCGATGAGCTACGGCCGGCGGCTGAACGGCGAGCCCGCCATCGCCTTCTGGATCCAGAAGGCCTCGGGGTACAACACCGTCGAGGTGTGCGAGGCGATCGACCGCGAGCTGGCCCGGATCAACCAGGACCCCACGCTGCAGGGCGTCAGCAGCGTGCCCTTCTTCAACCAGGCCGGCCAGATCACCGACGGCCTCGACAGCCTCCTGCAGGCCGGTTTCGCGGGCTCGCTGCTGGCGGTCGCCATCCTCTACCTGTTCCTGCGGCGCTGGAGCATGACGCTGCTGGTCTCGCTGGCGATCCCGCTGTCGCTGCTGGGGACGGCCGTGTTCATGTACCTGAGCGGCGGCTCGCTGAACGTGCTGTCGATGATGGGGCTGATGCTCGGGGTCGGCATGCTGGTGGACAACGCGGTCGTGGTGCTCGAGTCGATCCACCGCCGCCAGCACGCCGGCGCGGCGCCGGTGGCCGCCGCGATGCGGGGCACGCGCGAGGTCGCGCGCGCCATCACCGCCTCGACGCTGACCACCATCATCGTCTTCGCGCCGGTGATCGTCAGCCGGGCCGACGAGATGGCGGTCTGGCTGGGCGAGGTCGGCCGCACGATCGGCGTGACCCTGGCGCTGTCGCTGCTGGTCAGCCTGACGGTGATCCCCGCCTTCTCGGTGCGGACCGGGCGCGACCGGCCGACCGCCCCGGACGCCGGCTGGCTGGTGCGGCTGCGGGCGCGCTACCTGCGCCTGCTGGGCTGGACCGCGCTGCGGCACCCTCTGATGACGGGCCTGGTCATCGTGCCGGCCACGCTCGCGCTGACCGGGGGCCTGATGGCGGCCACCCGCTTCAAGCCCGAGGCCTTCGGCGACGAGGGCGTGCGCCGCGAGAGCCTCTACGTCGGGATGGAGTTCAGCGACGCGGTGGACAAGGACCGCGCCAGCGACGCCGTGGCCGCCGCCGAGCGGTACCTCGAGACGCGCCGTGAGGACCTCGGACTGCGCGACATCTACTCCTACTTCACGGCCGACCAGGCCGGGATCTCGCTCTTCTTCGCCGACGGCGTCGTCTCCGACCGCTTCTTCCGCCGCACGCGCGAGGACCTCAAGGAGCACCTGCCCGTCCAGGCCGGCGTGGCCTACCGCTTCGGCGACGAGGAGGGCCAGGGCACCGGCGCCAAGACCTTCGCCGTCACCCTCTACGGCCAGGAGACCGAGACGCTCCAGGAGCTGGCGCACGAGGCGAAGCGCCTGCTCTCGACGCTCGACGGCGTCGGCGACCTGCGCAGCGACGCCGAGTCCGGCAGCCAGGAGATCCTGGTCGACGTGGACGGCGAGGCCGCCGCCCGCTACGGGGTCTCCGCCCGCGACGTCGCGCAGGTCATGGGGCTGACCTACCGCGGGGTCCTGCTGCCGCGCCTGAACACCGGCGACAAGGAAATCGACATGATGGTGGTGCTCGACCCGGACGACCGCGAGAGCATCGAGAACCTCGCGATCCTGACCGTGGGCGCCCACGAGGGCCGGCCCGTGCCCCTCGGCCAGGTGGCCGATTTCCGGATCGACGAGAGCCCGCGGCGCATCTTCCGCGACAACCAGAAGTCGGGCGTGACGATCCGCGGCACCTACGACGGCAAGAACCTGGACGCGGGCCTCGAGCGCATGCGCAAGCTCCTGGACAACCTGGAGATGCCGATCGGCTACGGCTGGGACTTCGGCTCCGAGATCCGGCGCGCCCGCCAGCAGAACTCCGAGATGGGCCTGAACATGCTTCTCGCGCTGATCTGCGTCTTCTTCGTCATGGCCAGCCTATTCGAGTCGCTGCTGCAGCCGCTGGTGGTGATGTGCTGCGTCCCGTTCGCCTCGCTGGGCGTCTTCTGGCTCTTCATGCTGACCGGCACGCCGTTCAACCTGATGGCGATGATCGGCATGGTGATCCTGATCGGCGTCGTGGTGAACAACGGCATCGTGCTGGTGGACCACGTCAACAACCACCGGCGCGGCGGCCAGCCGCTCGAGGACGCGCTCATGGCGGCGTGCGCCGACCGCCTGCGCCCCATCCTGATGACCGCGGGCACGACCGTGCTGGGTCTGCTGCCGCTGTCCCTGGCCGGGGGCGCGCACGTCGGCGACGCCCAGTACTACCCGATGGCGCGCGCCATCATCGGCGGGCTGACCTCGAGCACGCTGCTGACCCTGATCGTGCTGCCCACCTATTACCTGCTGGCCCACCGCTACGCCGCGGCCTTCCGCGCCGTGCTCGCGGACCTCGGCGGCCTGCGCCGCGATCGGAGTTGCCAGCCGGCGTCCGCCGGTGCGACAATGCCTCCGGCGGTCTGAACCCCGGCCGGGAAGGTGCCTTGGGACCCGCGCGTTTCCTGCTCCTGATCTGCCTGCTGCTCGCCGCGACGGCCGCCTCGCCGCCGGCGGGCGACGCCGTGCCCACGACCGTGATGTCCTTCAACATCCGCACCGCGGCCGCGGACGACGGCCAGGACGCCTGGGAGCACCGGCGCTACCTCGTGCGGCTGGCGATCCGCGAGCGTCAGCCGGCGATCTTCGGCGTCCAGGAATGCCTCTGGGACCAGGGCGTCGAACTGGAGCGCGCCTTCTCGGAGTACCGGATCACGGGGGTGGGGCGCGACGACGGCGAGCGCGCCGGGGAGATGTGCCTGATCTTCACGCGCCGCGACCGCTACCGCCTGCTGGACCAGGGCAACTTCTGGCTGAGCGAGACGCCGCAGACGCCGGGCAGCGTGGGCTGGGACGCCGCCTGCCCCCGCCTCGTGACCTGGGTGAAGCTCTACGACCGCCTCTGCGATCCCGACACCCTCTACGTGTTCAACACCCACCTCGACCACCGGGGCGAGCGGGCCCGCGAACAGGGCGCCCTGCTGCTGCGCGAGCGCATGGGCGGGATCGCCGGCCGGCACGCGGTTCTGCTGATGGGCGACTTCAACGCGCCGGCCGATCCCGGCAGCCCGCCCTACCGGATCCTGGCGCTGGAGGGCTGGCGCGACGGCGTCGCCCTGCACGACGCCTGGCACGCCGCGTCGGCCGCCGAGCGCGCCCGGCCCGCCGGCACCTTCCACGGTTTCACCGGCACGCCCGGCCGCGACCGCATCGACTGGATCCTGGCCGGGGCCGCGCTCCGCGCCGCCGACGCCGGCATCGCGCGCTTCCGGCAGGGTGATCGCTGGCCCTCCGACCATTTCCCGGTCTGGGCCGTCTTGCGCCAGGCGCGCCACCCGCCCCGTCCCGGCGACGTGGTGGACGGCGCGTCGGGCGCGTCCCCGCGCTACTGACGGGAGCGGTGCGCCGCGCAACGGCACCGTCGGGCTGGACCCGGGCGGTGGTAGATCTTACTATGCAAGAGGTTGCGGGGGAGCGGACCGCGGGAACGGGAGAGGGGCGCGATGACGGACAATCGGACCGCGGACGGGATCCGCGCCTCGGGTCGGTCGGCGACCTGGCTGCCCGTCCTGCTGTTCCTCGCCGTCTCCACCGGCATGCTCGTGCTCTGGCGCGAGCAGCAGGCCGTCGAGCAGCGCCGGCTCTCCCTCGAGACCCAGGTGACGGCCGAGCAGGTGCGGCTGCGCCTCGCGGCCTGGATCGACACCCGGGCCAACCTCACCCGCGGCGTCGCGGACCTGATCGCCATGGAAGCGCCCCAGGACAGCACCCGCTTCGTCGAATTCGCCTCGCGGATCTACGACCTCGGCGACGGCATGCAGGCCGTCAACTTCATCGACACCGGCCACGTCATCCGCATCGTCGTGCCCGACGCGGCGAACCGGTCCGCCCTGGGCGTCGACCTCGATCACCATCCCTCGCCGGGGGTGCAGGCGGCCATCCTGATGGCCGAGGCGACCCGCGCCTCCACCTGCACGCCGGTCATCGACCTGCTGCAGGGCGGCAGGGGCTTCGCGACCTACCACCCGATCTTCAGCGACGGCGGCCGCCTGATGGGCTACGTCAACGGCGTGTTCAAGATCGACGTCCTGGTGGACGCCTGCCTGGCGGAGCCGAACCTGCGCTCCCGTTTCCGTCTGGACCTGACGGACGACCGCGGCGGCGTCGCCTACCGCGACGCCGGGCAGAACGACCCGCGGGAGTGGCGCTACGCCAGCAACGGGATCGTCCACATCGTCAATCGCGATTGGATGCTGACCCTGGCGCCGCTGCCGCAGTTCGCGCAGAACACGATCTCGACGGCCCAGTACGCCATGGCCGCTGGCGGTCTGCTGCTGGCGCTGGTGCTCGCCCTGACCCTGCGCGCGCTGCTGCTGCGGCACGCGGCGCTGCAGGCGAGCCGGTCGGCCTACCAGCTGCTCGTGGACAACCTGTCGGACCTGCTCGTGAAGGTCGACACGTCGGGCCGCTTCCTCTACGTCAGCCCGTCCTACTGCCGGATGTTCGGGATGCAGGAAAAGGAATTGATCGGGCAGGAGATCATGCCCCTGGTCCACGAGGACGACCGCGAATCGACGTCGCGCGCCCTGGAGCGCCTCCACGAGCCCCCCCACACCAGCACCCACGAACAGCGGGCGCTCACCCGCGACGGCTGGCGCTGGATCGGCTGGTCGAACTCGGCGGTGCTCGGCGACGACGGCCGCGTGAAGGAGATCGTGGCCGTGGGCCGCGACATCACGCGGCGCCGCGAACTCGAGGAGCAGCTGGCGCTGTCGCAGAAGATGCAGGCGGTCGGCCAGCTGGCCGGCGGCATCGCCCACGACTTCAACAACATCCTGCAGGCCATGCGCAGCCACCTGCACTTCGTCGACGAGGCGTTCGCCGCGGGCACTTCGGAGAAGGACGACGTGCACCAGATCGAGCGCAGCATCCAGCGCGCGGCGACCCTGACCCGCCAACTGCTCGCGTTCAGCCGCCAGCAGGTCCTGCACACCGAGGACCTCGATCTCAACCACGCCGTGACCGACATGCTGAAGCTGATCGGCCGGGTCATCGGCGAGGACGTCGTCCTGGCCTTCCGCCCTGATCCCGAGCTGCGCAGCGTCCACGCCGACCTGGGGCAGATCGAACAGATCCTGCTGAACCTCTGCGTGAACGCGCGCGACGCCATCGACGGCGCCGGCTCCATCACGATCTCCACCGCGAACCGCGACGTCGACGCCGCCTTCTGCGAGGCGAACAGCTGGGCCCGCCCCGGCCGCTGGGTCGAGCTGACGGTCCGGGACGACGGCCGCGGCATGGACCCCGAGACGCAGCGCCGCATCTTCGACCCCTTCTTCACGACCAAGAAGATGGGCCACGGCACGGGCCTCGGCCTGGCCACGGTCTACGGCATCGTGCGCCAGCACGACGGGCTGGTGCGGGTCGAGAGCAAGCCGGGGCAGGGTTCGACGTTCTCCATCTGGCTGCCGGCGGGCGGGAAGGCCGCGCCGCGTCCCGACCGGGTCGATCCCGGGGAGGTGCCGCGGGGGCGCGAAACGGTCCTGGTGGCCGAGGACGACGAGGCCGTGCGGGAACTGGCCACCCGGGTGCTGGTGCACGGCGGCTACAAGGTCATCACGGCGCGCGACGGCGAAGAGGCGGTGCGGCTGCACGCCGAGCGCCGCGGCGAGATCGCCCTGGTGATCCTCGACGTCGTGATGCCCAGGCTGGGGGGGCGCGAGGCGCGGGCCCGCATCCTGGAACAGGCACCGAACGTGCGCATCCTGTTCGCGACCGGATACGATCCGGACACGATCCATGGCCGGCTCGACGACGTGCGGGGCGCCGACATTTTGTCAAAACCCTACGAGCCGGACGACCTGCTGCGGCGCGTGCGCAAAGCCATCGACGGCTGACCTTCCTGCGTTTCATCGAATTTTCACACGATGCGAACCGCGTCTTCACGTCCGGGAGCTTATCCTGTGCGTGCAGTCCCCGGCACCAAGGCCCGGGGCCCACCCGACGCGGAGGTAGAAATTGAACAAGTTCATCGCCGTGCTGATGGCGTGCCTGACGTTCGCCGCCCTGGCCGCCGCCGCCGACCTGACGGGCGCCGGCGCCACGTTCCCCTACCCCCTTTACGCCCAGTGGGCCGATTCCTACAAGAAGCTGACCGGCGTGGGCCTGAACTACCAGTCGATCGGCTCCGGCGGCGGCATCGCGCAGATCAAGGCGCGGACCGTCGATTTCGGCGCCTCGGACGCGCCGCTGACCAAGGCGGAGCTCGACGCGGCCGGCCTGGTGCAGTTCCCGATGATCGTCGGGGGCGTGGTGCCGGTGGTGAACCTCGAGGGCATCGCGCCCGGCGCGCTGAAGCTGTCGCCGGCGGTGCTGGCCGACATCTACCTCGGCGTCGTGAAGAAGTGGAACGATCCCGCCATCGCCGCCCTCAATCCCGGCCTGGCCCTGCCCACGCGCGACATCACCGTGGTCCACCGCGCCGACGGCTCGGGCACGACCTGGATCTTCACGAACTACCTCGACAAGGTCTCGCCCGCGTGGCACGGCAAGGTCGGCTGCGGCAAGGAGGTCGCCTGGCCCGCCGGCGTGGGCGGCAAGGGCAACGAGGGCGTCGCCGCCTACGTCCAGCGCATCAAGGGCTCCGTCGGCTACGTCGAGTACGCCTATGCGCTGCAGAACAAGCTGACCCACATCCTGCTGCAGAACCGCGCCGGGGTGTTCGTGGCTCCCACCCAGGCGACCTTCCAGGCCGCCGCCGCCGGCGCCGACTGGAGCGCGGCGCCCGGGCTCTACGTGGTGCTCACCGACCAGCCCGGCGACGCCAGCTGGCCGATCACGGGCGCCTCGTTCGTGCTGATCCACCGCGAGCAGCAGGACGCCGCCCGCGCGAAGTCCCTGCTCGACTTCTTCGCCTGGTGCTTCGCCGACGGCGACGCCGCGGCCAGCCACCTCGACTACGTGCCCATGCCCGACGACGTGGTCGCGCTGGTCGAATCCGTCTGGGGCGCCGAGGTGAAGTCCGCCGGCGCGGCGATCTGGAAGTGATCCGTTCGCGGGAGCGCTCCCGATGACGACCCGACACGCGCACGCGGCTGAACCCGACCGCCGCCGGCCGCGGCCGTGGGGGGACCCCCTCTTCCGCGGCCTGACGGCGGCGGCGGCGGTCCTGTTCCTGGCGCTGGCCGCGGCGATCCTCCTGGAGCTGGTGAACGGTTCGACCCTCTCGCTGGCGAAGTTCGGCCCGTCCTTCCTGTGGAGCTCGGCCTGGAACCCGGTGACCGGGGATTTCGGCGCGCTCTCCTCGATCGCCGGCACGCTCATCACCACGGCGATCGCGATGGCGCTGGCCGTGCCGATGTCGCTGGTCATCGCGCTGTTCCTGGTCGAGCTGGCGCCGCCCGCGGTGTCGAAGCCGGTGGGCGCGGCCATCGAGCTGCTGGCTGCCGTACCCAGTATCATCTACGGCATGTGGGGCCTGTTCGTGTTCGTGCCGTTCATGTCCGACCACGTCCAGCCCTTCCTGTCGGCACACCTGGGATTCCTGCCCCTGTTCAAGGGGCCGCCCATGGGCATCGGGCTGCTCACCGCGGGCATCATCCTGGCCCTGATGATCCTGCCGTTCATCACCTCGGTGATGCGCGACGTCCTGCGCATGGTCCCGCCGGTGGTGAAGGAGGCCGGCTACGGCATGGGCAGCACCGTCTGGGAGGTGGCCCGCAAGGTCACCGTGCGCTACGGCGTGCGGGGCATGGTCGGCGCCTGCCTGCTGGGCCTGGGGCGCGCGGTGGGCGAGACGATGGCCGTGACCTTCGTGATCGGCAACAACCACCGCGTGGGCACGTCGCTCTTCGACGCCGGGAACTCCATCGCCTCGGCCCTGGCCAACGAGTTCGCCGAGGCGGCCGACCCCCTGTACCTGTCGGCGCTGGTCGAGCTGGGACTGGTGCTCTTCCTGATGACCTTCGCCATCCAGGGGCTCACCCACGTCTGGATCCGGCATCTGGAGCGCAGCGCGGGGAGGGGGCTCTGATGAGACGCCGTCCCGCCCGGGGCCGGAAACTCGCCGACCTGGCCGTGCGCGCGGCCGCGAGCCTCGCGGCGCTGCTCGGCATCTCGGCGCTCGTGCTGATCCTCTTCGAGGTGGCCCGCCGCGGTCTGCCCGCCCTGGATCCCGCCTTCTTCACCGCCCTGCCCGGCCCGCCCGGCGTGGCGGGCGGCGGCCTGGCCAACGCCATCCTGGGCACCCTGGCGCTCACGTTCGCGGCGACCCTGGTCGGCGTGCCCCTGGGGATGCTCGCCGGCGTCTACCTGTCGGAGTTCGGGCGCGACACCCGGCTGGGCGCGGCGGTGCGCTTCTGCGTCAACGTGCTGATGGGGTTGCCCTCGATCATCGTGGGCCTGTTCGTCTGGACCGTGCTGGTGGTCCCCTTCCGCGGCTTCTCCGGCCACGCGGGGGCCGTTGCGCTGGCGCTGATCATGCTGCCGGTGGTCGCCCGCACCACCGAAGACATGCTGTCCCTGGTGCCGCACGCCCTGCGGGAGGGCGCCCTGGCCGTGGGCACGCCGCGCTGGCGCGCCACCCTGATCGCCTTCAGGGCCGCCCGCGGCGGCCTGATCACCGGCGTGCTGTTGGCCGTGGCCCGCGTCAGCGGCGAGACGGCGCCGCTGCTGTTCACGGCCCTGAACAGCCCGTTCTGGCCCCGCTCGATGTCCGAGCCCGTCTCCAACCTGACGGTCACCATCTTCCAGTACGCCATGTCGCCGTATGCCGACTGGCAGGCCAAGGCCTGGGGCGCGTCGCTGCTGATCATGGCCGCCGTGCTGACCACCTCGCTGCTGGCGCGCACCTTCGCCCGGGAGAGAGTCCGATGAACGCCACGAGCCCGAAGTCCCCGCTGTCGCCGCCGCCCGCCGCGCCGCGTCCCCGCGTCGCGGACCGCCCCGACGACGCGGACACCTCTGCACCGCCCAAGATCTCGGTCCGCGGCCTGGACTTCTTCTACGGGAAACAGCAGGCGCTCTTCGGCAACGACCTCGACATCGCGGAGCGCCGCGTGACCGCGGTCATCGGTCCTTCGGGCTGCGGCAAGTCGACGCACCTGCGCGTTTACAACCGCATCTACCAGCTCTACCGCGACCAGCGCGCGCAAGGGGAGGTCCTGCTCGACGGCGAGAACCTGCTGTCGCCGACGACCGACCTGATCGAGCTGCGGCGCAAGGTCGGCATGATCTTCCAGAAGCCGACGCCCTTCCCCATGAGCGTCTACGAAAACGTGGCGTACGGGCTGAAACTGCACTACCGTCTGTCGAAGGGCGAACTCGCCGAAGCCGTCGAGCGGGCCCTGCGCAGCGCCGCGCTCTGGGGCGAGGTCAAGGACGCGCTCGACCGGCCCGGCACGGCCCTCTCGGGCGGCCAGCAGCAACGGCTCTGCATCGCGCGCGCGATCGCGGTGCGGCCCGAGGTGCTGCTGATGGACGAGCCCACTTCGGCCATCGACCCGGTCGCCACGGCCAAGATCGAGGACCTGATCGAGGAGCTGAAGCGCGAGTTCACGATCGTCATCGTGACGCACAACATGCAGCAGGCGGCGCGCATCTCGGACTACACGGTGTTCTTCTTCGAGGGGCGCATCGTGGAGTTCGGCGCCACGCGGCAGATCTTCACGAAGCCCGTGCACCGGCAGACCGAGGACTACATCACGGGCCGCTTCGGATGACATGGAAGGGGAGGGCATGTCGGTTCATCTCAGGCGCGCGATCGAGCAGCTGAAGGAGCAGACGCTGGCCCTCAGCGCGACGGTCGAGGAGGCCGTCTGGCTGGCCGTGCGCGCCGTGCAGGAGCACGACACGGCCCTGGCCCGCAGCGTGATCGCGGGGGACCGCGACGTCGACGAGCGCGAGGTGCGGATCGAGGAGGAGTGCCTGAAGATCCTGGCGCTGCACCAGCCCGTGGCCGGCGACCTGCGTTTCCTGGTGACGGTCCTGAAGATCACCAACGACCTCGAGCGCATCGGCGACCTCGCCGTGAACATCGCGGAGCGCGCCATCCACCTGGCGAACCGCGAGGAGGCGCCGACGACCTTCGACTTCGTGGGCATGGCGACCCGCACCCAGGAGATGCTGCACACCGCGCTCGATGCCCTGGTCAACACGGATCCGTTGCGCGCGCGCGACGTGTGCGCCATGGACGACGAGGTCGACGCCGCCAACCGCGGGATGTACGGGCAGGTGCAGGCGGGGATCCGCGAGCACCCGCGGCACACCGACTTCTACCTCCAGCAGCTCTCCATCTCCCGTCATCTCGAGCGGATCGCCGACCACGCGACGAACATCGCCGAGGACGTCATCTACATGTCCGAGGGGAGGGTCGTGCGGCACCACGTCGAGGAGTTCCGCGTGCCGGGGAGCGGCGCGGCCCCGGGGACTCCCGCGGCCGGTTGACCGCCGCCGGCCCCCGCTCCTGCACGCCCGGACTCCCGCCCTGTACGAAGCCGGGCAAATGTGCTAGCTTCCCGCCCGCGCGCACCCGCACCGGTCGCAGCCGGTTGGCGCGCAACCGGTCGGCGCCCGAATGCGGCGCGACATACCCGGAAGTACTCATGGCCCGCAAGACGAACCTGTTGGTGTTGCTTGCGACGCTGGCGTCCGCGTCCGTCCTCTGCGCCGAGGACGAGGCGGGGGGCGGCCGCATCGCCGCCCGTCTGCGGCAACGGCTGGAGGCGATCCCGCCGGAGTCGGCCCAGCCGGCCCTGTCGGCGCTCGGCGAACCCCTGCACCGCGGGGATCTCGTCGTGCGCTTCTACCAGGGACGCGACTACGCGCCGGCCTGGAGCGGGGACCGCGGCCCGCTGGCCCTGGCCGACTCGCTGACGGCGGCCCTCGCCGGGCTCGGCGCCGACGGCCTGCAGACCCGCGACTACCATCCCGACGCGCTCGCGCAGGGCCTCGCCCGCCTGAACGACCGGCGCTGGTGGCGGACCCGCCCCGACCCGGACGACCTCGCCGAATTCGACCTGCTGGCCACCGACGCCTACCTGCTCGCCGCGAGCCAGTGCCTGGGCGGCCGCCTGGACCCGCGCGCCTTCGACCCCGACTGGATCGCGGAGCGCCGCACCGCCGACGTGGTCGCGGTGCTGTCGGGCGCCCTCGCCGCCGGGGAGATCGGCGGCTCGCTGCAGCGGCTGCTGCCCGCCTACCCCGACTACGCCCGACTGCGGCACGCCTTCGCGCAGTACCGCGCCCTCGCCACGCTGGGCGCCTGGCCGACGGTGCCGGCCGGCGACAAGCTCGAGCCCGGCGACCGCGACGCCCGCGTGCCCCTGCTGCGGGCCCATCTCGCAGCCACGGGCGACCTCGGGCCGGGCGACGCCCTGGGCCTCGACCCGGAGTACTACGACCAGGGCCTCGCGGCCGCGGTCCGGCGCTTCCAGGCCCGCTTCGGTCTGGACCGGGACGGCGTGATCGGTCAGGCGACCCAGGCCGAGCTCGGCGCGTCGGTCGAGGACCGCATCCGGCAGATCCGGGTGAACCTCGAGCGCTGGCGCTGGCTGCCGGCGAACCTCGGCCACCGCCGCGTCCAGGTCAACATCCCCGACTACCGCCTGGAAGTGTTCCACGGCGACACCGTGGTGCTCGCCATGCCCGTCATCGTGGGCCTGCCGACGCGCCGCACGCCGGTCTTCAGCGCAAAGCTGAACTCGCTGGTGTTCAGCCCCGACTGGGAAGTCCCGCCCAAGCTCGCCATCGAGGACAAGCTCCCGCTGATCCAGCAGGACCCCGGCTACCTCCAGGAGTTCGGCTTCGAGGTGATCGCGGGGTGGGGCGAGAAGGCGAAGGTGGTCGATCCCCGGGACGTGGCCTGGGAGAACGTGCCGGCCGGCAGCTTCCCCTACCGCCTGCGCCAGATGCCCGGCCCGCTCAACGCGCTCGGGCTGGTGAAGTTCAACCTGCCGAACCGCTTCAACGTGTACCTGCACGACACGCCGAACCGCGGCCTCTTCGCGCGGGCGAAGCGGGCCTTCAGCGCCGGCTGCGTCCGCATCCAGAAGCCCGAGGAGTTCGCGGCCTACCTGCTGACCGGCGACGAGCGCTGGCCGCGGTGGCGCATCGCCGAGGCCATGGGCTCCGGCCGCGAGCAGGCCGTGCGCGTGCCCGCGCCGATCCCGATCCACCTGCTCTACTGGACGGCGTGGGTCGACCGGCAGGGGACGGTCGTCTTCCGCCCCGACATCTACCAGATCGACAACCTGACGGCGGTGGCGCTGGAAGCGCCCTACCAGTGGGTCGTGGAACTGAAGCCCCCGCCGGACAACACCCTCCCCAAGGACGTGATCGCGGTTCCATGACCGCGGGTTCCCGCGGTCACGGACCCGCAGGTGCGAAGCTAGGATTCGCGGTCGGGCCTCGTCGTGCTCAGCAGGGCCGCGACGGCCAGGGCGGCGGCGATCAGGGGAGTGGTGCGGTTGCCCAGGCCGGTTTCGGCCAGGCCGACCAGGAGCAGGCCGGCGAGTCCGGCGGCGACACCCAGGGCGACGGACGACGGGGACAGGCCGCATTGGTGGGGGCGAGCGCCTGTCGCGAGGCGTCGCGATGAGCGGGCGGCGGCGACCAGCGCGGACAGCAGGGCCGCGATCGCGAGCAGCGCCGCGGGCAGGCCCAGCCGGCGCGCCAGTTCCAGGGGGATGCTCGGCGCGATGGCCGCAGGGCCTTCGCCGGTCAGGGGGTGCGCCGCGATCGCGTCGAGGGCTTCGCGCCAGGCGGGCAGGCGCGTGGAGAAGTAGTCCCCGGCCAGCGAGGCCCGCAGCTTGTAGGCGAAGGATTCGCCGGCCAGTTCCGGTCGCAGCAGCAGCGCGACCGCGACGGCGCCCAGCGCCGCCAGCGCGAGCCGCGGCGCGCGCAGCCGCCGCCTGCCGCCGGCAGGAGCGGCCGCCGCCGCCGCGACGAGGGCCGCCGCGGTCCGGGCGCG
>JAUSBL010000005.1 GCA_030658975.1 Candidatus Latescibacterota bacterium | reverse complement strand
GAGGTCCCAGACCGTGGGCCCGAGGCTGGAATAGGCCCACGTCGCGTCGGACGCCGTCGTCGCGCCGACGGTGATCACGGCGGAGTGCCCGCCCGCGCCGTACCAGGGGTCGGGGCAGTCGCCCGGCGAGCTGATGTCCTGCGGCGCCGCGTAGTGGCCGCCGTAGTTGTCGCCGTTGCCCGCGGCGCAGAACCAGGGGATGCCCATCGCCAACAGGAACTCGGCGTTGGCCCGGTTGGCCTCCTTCAGGTCGGCGGGGGGGTCGCTCCAGCCGGCGCTCATCGTGAACAGGTCGACCGGCCCGTGGTCCAGGCCGAACTGCATGGCCTCGATCAGGTCGGCGTAGGTGCCGGGCACCGCGCGCAGCGCCATGAGCGTCGCGCCCGGCGCGGCGCCGGTGCGGGTGCCCAGGGCGCCGTCGCCGACGACCAGGCCCGCGGTGTGGGTGCCGTGGTTGATGGTCGCGTCGCCCTCGACCGGGTCGTCGTCGTCGTCCACCGCGTCCCAGCCGTGGTGCGGCCAGGCGGCGCCGCCGTCCCACATGTGCGCCGCCAGGTCGGGATGCGCGTAACCGACGCCGGTGTCCACGTGGCCCACCAGCACGCCGGCGCCGTCGTAGCCCGCGGCCCAGGCGGCGTCGGCGCCGATGCGGCTCAGGTGCCAGGCGAGCGCCTGTCGCGACACGCCCTCGTCTGTGCCGCCGGCCCCGCCGCCGAACGCTTCGCTCGGCCGGTCGTCGAGCCAGACGCGCCCCACCGCGGGGTGCTCCGCCAAACGTCGGGCCGCCTCGGGCGTCGCGCGCAGGGCCAGCGAGCCGGCGAGCCAGAGGTCGGCCGCATCGCCGGCCAGGCCGGACTCCTTCAGTTCCTGGAGCAGGGGCGCGAACTCGGCGCGGGACCGCGCCAGGTTCGCGCGCAGGGCGGCGCCCACGGTGCCGCGCCGCAGGGTCTTGCCGGCGCCCTCGAGGGCCGCGCCGAGGGCGGCGGCGTCGACCTGGCGCACGGGCGTCACGATGACGCAGACCGTTCCGTCGGGCGCCGCCTTGACCGGCTCCGCGAGACGTGCGTCCAGCACCGGCAGGTGGTGGCGCAGGCGCACCGGCGGCGCCTCGGCCAGGACGCGCGCCGCCGCCGCCAGCGGTTCGGCCGCGTCGTGCCGGATGCGGTCGGGTGCGGCGCGCAGGACCGGGTCGCCCTCGAGCCAGGTCCAGGTCCGCAGCACGGTGTTGTCGGCCTCGTCGTCCTCGGGCACCGCGTTCAGGGGGTCCAGCAACACCGCGACGTCGTGGGGGCCGGCCCCGAGCGTCAACGCATGGTCTTCGACCGTGGCGTACGTGGCGGCGGGCAGGCCGCCCTCGATCTGCCAGGCGGCTGCGACGGCGCCGTCCACGAGCAACCGCACCAGAACGTCCGCGGTGGCGTCGGCCAGCCCGGAGTTGGTCACCGCGAAGCTCACGTAGGCCGGCCGGTCGGCGGCGAACCAGCCGACAGCGCGCTCGCCGGGGAACATGCCGCCCACCAGAGGCCCGTCCCAGGACGGGGGCGTGAAACCGGCGAGGTCGGGCCGCACCGCGCGATCGGCGGTGTAGACGTTGAGTCCCTGGGTGGGGTAGTCGCGGCGGTCGATCCAGGCGGCGTGCAGGCGGCCCGCGCCCGCGGCGCCCGACAGGAAGTGGAACTGGGGCTCGGCGTGGTTCTGGTCGCTGACGGTCTCGATGTCGCCCCAGTTGTCGGGGTGGCCGCGGCCGCCGGCCTGGCGCGCCGCGACGTCGAACTCGTCGCCGCCGGCAGGTGCGTCCAGCCACAGCGCGCCCACGACGCCGTCGCGCGCGTACACGGTCGGGCCGACGCTCTCGTACTCGTCGGCGACGATTTCGTAGGGGCCGTAGAAGGTGGCGCCGGCGTCCCAGGAGAAGTTGTAGACGACATCGCCGTCGAGGTTGCCCAGACCGTCGTCGTAGTCGTGCTGGTAGACCACGAAAACGTCATCGCCCTGGCAGGCGATTTGCGGGAAGCCGCAGCCGTTCGCGGTCCACGCCGACAGGTCGGTGATGTCGTTGAACCCGCCGCTGACGGCGTCGCTGCTGATCAAAATGCGCGGCAGGCCCGTGTCCAGGTCGACTTCGGCATTGACCAGGTGGACCAGCCCGTCGTCCAGCGCACAGTCCGGCCACAGGTCGGGGTAGCCGTCGGGCACCAGATAGTCGTAGGTGACCGTGGTGCCGGCGTTGGTGGAGTACATCCAGATGAGCGTCCACTCCCACTGGTAGAGATCCCAGTTGATCTCCTGGTAGCTGGCCGCGATGAACAGGGTGGCGAAGTCGCCGGCGCCGCTGACCGCGACGCTCGGCGTGGCGTTGGTCGAGTCGGTGAACAGGCCGCGCACCGCCGACCAGGCGGCGGGGTTGTCGCCCGCGCTCGAGCGCACGCGCACGATGTAACCGTCGAGCCGCAGCCAGACCACGTGCAGGAAGCCGGCGCCGTCGATGGCGAGCTCGGGCATCGCCTCGTCCTGGCTGAACGAGGGCAGGTCCCAGACGGTCCAGGTCTGGCCGTTGTCCTGGCTGCGCGCGATGTGGATGTCGCGGTCGGTGCCGCCGAGATCCCTGGCCTCGAACACGGCGTAGAGCCAGCCAGTGACCGGGCTGACGGCCAGCGAGACGTAGCCGTCGTCCATGCTGGTCGGATTGGCCAGCTTGCGGTCGGCCGACCAGGGCGCGTCCTTGTCGCCGCACCGCGCGCCGCCGCCCGCCAGTTTCAGGGGGCGCCCCGCCCGCAACCCGCGCAGCGCGTCCGTCGATAGGCCGGCCGGCAGCAGGGACCTGCCCGCCAGAACCGGCCGCACCACGGCGCCGCCCCGTTCGTCCGCCGTCAGATCGACGTCGGGAAGGCTCACCCGCTGTTCCGCCCCCAGCTGCGAGGCCGCCGTCCTGCTCTCGCTGCGTACCGCCGTTCCCGCAGCCGGCACCCGGGGATCGTCGCTCCTAGCCGCCGTCTCCACTCCGAGCTGACGTACCGGCAAGGTTCGGACGGTCGGCGCAGAGGCCGCGGCTGCAGCAGCCGCGAACGGCAGGACCGCGAGGAGCAGACAAGCATGGCGACGACGCATGGACGACATCCTCTGCTGGGGTTCTCTTGATATATTATTATATCAAATTTTATATCATTATATCTATAAATATAGGCAGCCACTCCGCTGGGATTCCAACGATCTCTTTTTTTTTCAATGGGTTGAATGGTCGCCAGCCGATGAGATCGGGGAAACCTCAGCCAGACAGATGACGAGGCAGGAAGACGCCGCAGGAAGCCCCGTCGACCAAGCGACCATCGTCGACGACTTGCTCCCCCCGCCGCCAGACGTCGACGACCCGGCCGCGCCAGTCGTCCCCCGTCCACAGCGAGGGGTCGGGATGCCCGTCGACGGGCAGGTGGGTGCCGCATGCCTCGGGGTCGAACAGCACCAGGTCGGCGTCGAAGCCGGCGGCCACGCGCCCTTTGCGCCCGGCCAGGCCGAGACTCCCGGCGGGGGCCTCGCAGCAGACCTGCACCCAGCGTTCCGGAGTCAGCAGGCCGCGGCAGACGCCCAGGGTGTAGGCGGCCAGCAGGCGCTCGCCGACGCCGGCCGCGCCGTTGGGCACGGCAGCAAAGCCGCGGGCGGCCTCGCGCCGCTTGAGGTCCAGGGGGAAGGCGCAGTGGTCGGTGGCGAGCCAGGTGATGTCGTTCCCGGCGAGTCCGGACAGCAGCGCGGCGGCGTCGGCCGGCGTGCGCAAGGGGGGGGACATCAGGGCGGTCAGGGCGTCGTCGTCGCCGCGCGCGTAGCGGGACTCGTCGCGGAACAGGTACTGCGGGCACGTCTCCGCGCGCAGGTCCACGCCCACGGCGCGGGCGCCGCGGATCAGGTCCAGGCCGGCGGCGGTCGAAAGGTGCACGACGGTCAGCGGGCAGCCGGTCTCCTCGGCCAGCAGCATGGCCTGGCGGATGGCTTCGACCTCGGACTCGGGACCGTGCGCCGCCGGGTGCCATTCGGGCCCCGTACGACCGGTTGCCGCGAGGATGGCCTCGGCGGCGGCGTTCATCTCGCCGTCCTCGGCGTGCAGCAGCAGGTGGCCGCCGACGTCCTTGACCTGGCGCATGAGCAGGCGCAGTTCGGCGGCGGCGAGCATCAGTCGGCCCTTGTAGGCGAGGAAGGCCTTGAAGGTCGGCACCCCGGCGTGCACCAGGCCTTCGAGTTCGGCCAGGCGCTCCGGCGCGATGTCGCAGACCGTCGCGTGAAGTCCCCAGTCGCAGAGGCAGGCGCCGTCGGCCGCCGCCTGCCAGCGCAGGACGGCGTCGGCGATCGGCTCGCCGCGCGACGGGTTGGCGAAGTCGATGACCGTGGTGGTGCCGCCGAGCAGGGCGGCGGCGCTGCTCTCGCGCCAGCCACGGCTGGACAGGCCGTCGCGCAGCGGCATGCCGAAGTGCACGTGCGGGTCGACGCCGCCGGGCAGCAGCCACAGGCCGTCGGCGTCGACGTCGCCGGCCGCCACGGCCGAACGGGCGCGGCGCTCGTGCAGGTCGACGATCAGCCCGTCGCGGACGTGCACGTCGGCGGCGTGGGGACCGTGGCCGGTCATCACCGTGGCGTTGCGCAGGTGGAATTCGTGTGCGGTCATGGGGGAACAGTAGGCGGTGGCGGACCCGTCCACAAGATCATCCGGCGCCTGCATAGCGCCACGATGGCCGACGGGAGTGGACCGGCCCGCCCGCGGCCCCTATACTGGCCGGCAGCACGCCGCAACCCGATCCCGCCGGGAGGGCCATGAAGCGGATCGTCTCGAAGATCGACAAGCACGACAAGAACTTCGCCGAGAACGACCGGCGCAACCGGGCCGCGGCCGCGGACCTGGCGGCGTTGCTGGGGCGCATCGGCGCAGGCGGGCCGGCGTCGGCGCGCGAACGCCACACCGGGCAGGGCAAGTTGCTGGTGCGCGAGCGGATCGAGCGGCTGCTGGACCCCGGCGCACCCTTCCTGGAACTGTCGCCGCTGGCGGCCTACGGCGTCTACGACGATGACGTGCCTGCCGCAGGGCTGGTCACCGGCATCGGCACGGTCCACGGCCGGCCGGTGATGGTCGTGGCGAACGACGCCACGGTCAAGGGAGGCACCTACTACCCGCTGACGGTGAAGAAGCATCTGCGCGCCCAGGAGATCGCCCTGGAGAACCGCCTGCCCTGCGTCTACCTGGTGGACTCCGGCGGCGCGTTCCTGCCGCTGCAGGCCGAGGTCTTCCCCGACCGCGACCACTTCGGGCGGATCTTCTACAACCAGGCCCGCATGTCGGCGCTGGGCATTCCTCAGATCGCGGCGGTGCTCGGCAGCTGCACCGCGGGCGGCGCCTATGTGCCGGCGATGAGCGACGAGGTGGTGATCGTGCGCGAGCAGGGCACGATCTTCCTGGGCGGGCCGCCGCTGGTCAAGGCGGCGACCGGCGAGGAGGTCTCCGCCGAGGATCTGGGCGGCGGCGACGTGCACACGCGCATCTCGGGCGTCGCGGACCACCTCGCCCAGGACGACGCGCACGCCCTGCGCCTGGTGCGCGACATCGTGGAGAACCTCGGGCCGGTCGAGACGGCCGCGGTGCCGACCGCGCCGGCCGAACCGCCGCACGAGGACCCCGCAGAACTCTACGGCGTCGCTTCGGCCGATCCGCGCCAGGCCTTCGACGCGCGCGAGGTGATCGCCCGCCTGGTCGACGGCAGCCGCCTGCACGAGTTCAAGCCGCGTTACGGCGCGACGCTCGTCTGCGGCTTCGCGCGCCTCCACGGCTACACGGTGGGCATCCTCGCAAACAACGGCATCCTGTTCAGCGAGTCGGCCCTGAAGGGCACCCACTTCATCGAGCTGTGCAACGCGCGGCGCGTGCCGCTGGTCTTCCTGCAGAACATCACCGGCTTCATGGTGGGCAAGGCGTACGAACACGGCGGCATCGCCAAGGACGGCGCCAAGCTCGTCAACGCGGTGAGCAACAGCACGGTGCCGAAGTTCACCGTGATCATCGGCGGCAGCTACGGCGCCGGCAATTACGGCATGTGCGGCCGCGCCTTCCAGCCGCGCCTGCTGCTGATGTGGCCGCAGGCCAAGATCTCGGTGATGGGCGGGGAGCAGGCGGCCGGCGTGCTGCTGCAGGTCAAGCAGGACCAGCTCGCACGCCAGGGCGGGGCCCTCGACGCCGCCGGCGAGGCGGCCATCGTCGAGCCGATCCGCGCCAAGTACGAGACCGAAGGCCACGCCTACTACAGCAGCGCCCGGCTGTGGGACGACGGCGTCGTCGATCCCCTGCAGACGCGCGACGCCCTGGGCCTGGCCATCGCCATGAGCCTCTGCGCCCCGATCCCGCCGGCGACCTACGGCGTCTTCCGGATGTAGCTGCACCGACGAGAGAACCCCCGCCTCCCGAAGGGGGCGGGGGTTCGCGTGTCCGGCGACCGGTGTCGCGGAGGCTTAGCGGTAAGTAGCCTTGATGCTGCTCCAGCTCCCGGCCTCGTTCGCCACCGCGCAGTCGATCTGCAGCGTCAGCGTGATGACCGAGCCCCAGGTCCCGAACTGCTGGCCGGCGGAGGCCACGGCGCAGCTGCCGTCCAGGAACGTCGGGTAGTCGGCGGGCTTGGTGATCGCCGGGTTGAGGCTGGTGGTCTCGCCCGCGCCGATGCCGTTGCCGATGGCGAAGACCAGCGTGCAGCCGTTGTCGAAGGTGCCGGTCGTGTTGCCGTTGACGACCGCGGCCACCGGGGTGCTGACGCCGCTGATCATGATGTACTGGACCGTCGTGATGACGGTCATCGTGGCCAGCGTCCCGGAGCCGTCGCCCCACGGGTAGCCGCCGGCGAAGAAGTCGAACGTGCCGCCGCTGTAGTTGGAAGTGTAGACGATCGTGCCCACGCCGCTGACGCGGTTGTCCTGGACGGCCATGCTCGCCGAAGTGGGGCAGCTGATCTCCCACTGCGTGCCCAGGGCGGCGCCGTTCCACGACTGGGCGTGCAGGACGTGCGGGAAGCCGGAGTTGATGCCGGACCGCCACGTCGAGGCGCGGCCGGTCAGCAACTGTCCGCCGAGGTCGGTGGAGTTGTAGAGTCCCGCGACGGGATCGGCCAGTGCGATCACGGGAATGGAAACCAGTAAGAGAAGAAGCAGGACCGATAACGTAGCCTTCATGGTGCACCTCTCGGGGCGTTGTGGGGTCCGTGGGCGGTTTGTCACCGGAACACTATAACCCAACTCGGTCACAATCGGGACAGTTTTTGATTGATTGTGCATATTCATTCGCGGACTGGTTGGCGGTCGTCCTGCCGACGGCATCGCCCGGCGCGGGGCGCGGGATTTGCGATGTCTCGCCCGGGCGCGGGCATCATCGTATTCCGCCTGCGCAATGACACCGTAACTCGTTGTAATTATTATTATTACAATGGAGGTTCGGCCGGCAGCCGCGTATGCGGCATCCGCAGTGGTCCATGACCGACAGTTCCCTGGTCGGGTCTGGACCATTCCTGGAGCGTGGTCGAATCCCCAGACAGAATGGGCGGTGCCGGTATGGCTGTTCGAGAAGATCACGGTTGGCGCGAGGACTCCTATCTGGACGCCAACCCTGACGTGAAGGCCGCGGTCGCGCAGGGAATCGTTCGCGACGGCTACCACCACTACCTCCTGATGGGGCGCTTCGAGGGCCGGCGTGGCGGCGGCTTCGACCGCGAACCGGCCGCATCCACGAAACTCTGCTTCGACCCGTGGGAGAACGCCGAATTCACCCTGGACGGCTCCCTGAAGCCCTGCTGCATCTTCCTGCACGGCGTTCCGACCGGTGACGGCCAAGGCATGGACGCCGTCCGTGACGCCCCGTTCTTCCGGGACCTGCGGCACCGTCTGCTGACCGGCGACCTCGGCCCGCAGTGCGCGCGGTGCCACATCAGGCCGACCGTGCCGGCCCAGAAGTTCGTCGAGGCGCTCTATCCGCGGTTGCCCGGAAACAAACACCTGCTCGACAGCGGCAAACTCGACCGCGTCCGGGTCGACGTGACTCAGAAGTGCAACCTGCGGTGCGTCTACTGCGCCCTGAGCGTCGAGGGAGCGCCGGCCGGCGCGCACATGGCGGAGTCGGTTCTCGAGCGGGTCGGGCGCTTCATCCTCGAGCACCCCGGGATCGGCGACGCCGCCATCAACGGCCACGGCGAGGCGACACACCATCCGCGTTGGCGGGAGTTCTGCGAAAGGTTGCTCGACGGCGGCGCGCCCCTGTCCATCATCACCAACCTGGGACGCGTGTACGACGAGGCCGAGATCGCAACGTTGTCCCGATTCCGGGTCATCCAGGTGAGCATCGACACGGCCGACGAGGACCTGCTGCGCCGGATCCGGCGCAAAGTGGAACTCGGCCGCATCCTGACCAACATGGCGCTGATCCGTGCCCGCTCCCTGCGGGACGGCCGGCGCCTTCCCGTCTTCTCCTTCAGTTGCGGCCTCTACGACAAGAGCATCGTCCGGCTGGAGGAGTTCGCGGCCCTGGCGGTCGCGATGTCGGTCCACATCGTCACCTTCTGGGACCTCATGAAGTATCCCGACCTGCCCGGCGCGGAGAACGTCCGGCCCCTCGCCGCGCTGGACGGGGAGGAACTGCGCCACGGCCTGGCCTGTTACGACCGCGCGCTGGCGATCCTGACGAAATACCGCGTCGACGTGCAGGTGGCGGGGGGATTCTTGGACGGGCTGCGCGAGCGGGCGGGCTGCACGGCGGGCACGACCTGATTTGCCCGCTGGATCGGTCGCTGCCCGTGGCCTATCATGGGTTGCCGCGGCTGCGGGTCCGCCCGCCGCCCGGTCGTTCCGCCGTCGACTCGAACTCCCCGAGGTTGTGACGTGTCCAAGATCCTGATCGAGCGCCAGGGCCCGGTGCTCGCGGTGACCCTGAACCGGCCGGAGGCGCGCAACGCCTTCGATCACGACATGGTGGTCGCCCTGCGCGACGTCTTCGCCGGCGCCGGGACCGCGGAAGATCGCCCGCGCGCCGTGCTGCTGCAGGCCGCGGGCGCGACTTTCTGCGCGGGCGGCGATCTGAACGACATGCGGCGGCTCGGTCGTGCGGGGCGCGATGAGAACCTCGCCGCGGCCCGCGAGCTGGGAGAGATGTTCCGCGCGGTGCGGCTGTGCCCGGCGCCGGTGATCGCGCGCGTCCAGGGCGGCGCCTTCGGCGGGGGCGTGGGCCTGGTCTGCGCCTGCGACATCGTGGTCGCCGGGCCCGAGGCTTTTTTCGCGTTGACCGAGGCCCGGCTCGGGCTGGTCGCCGGCGTCATCTCGCCCCTGGTCATCGGCCGGCTCGGGCCGGCCCGCGCGCGCCTGCACTGCCTGCTGGGCGAGAGAATCGACGCCCGCGAGGCGCATCGCATCGGTCTGGTGGATGTGCTGGCCGGGGACGGCGGTCTCGACGATGCCGTGGCGGGCGCGGTGCGTTCGCTGCTGCAGGGCGGCCCCGAGGCCCTGGGCCGGATCAAGGAGCTCGTCGAGGGCGCGGCCGCATTGCCCTTCGCCGACAGCCTGGAGTTCACGGCGCGGATGATCGCCGAGGCCCGCACCACGCCGCAGGCGCTGGCGGCCCTCGACGCCTTCTTCGCGAAGGAGCCGTCGCCGTGGGCGCACGACCTCGAGGACTGGACCCGCGACCGTGAGGGCCGGCAGCCGTGAGCGCGACCTTCGGGAAGATCCTCGTCGCCAACCGCGGCGAGATCGCGTGCCGGGTCATCCGCACCTGCCGCGAGATGGGCATCGCGACGGTCGCCGTCGCAAGCGAGGCGGACCTCGCGGCGCCGCACGCCCGCCTGGCCGACCGGACCGTGCTCCTCGGTCCGCCGCCGCCGGACGCCTCCTACCTGCGCCAGGACCTGATCATCGCGGCGGCCCTGGCCACCGGCGCCGAGGCGGTCCATCCGGGCTACGGGTTCCTGGCCGAGAACGCCGCCTTTGCCCGCGCCTGTGCGCAGGCGGGGCTGGTGTTCATCGGCCCTCCGCCGGAAGTCATCGCCTCGATGGGCGAAAAGACGGCGGCGCGCCGCATCATGGCCGCGGCCGGCGTGCCCGTCGTGCCGGGAGCGTCGCTGCCGCCGCCCGGAACCGGCGGCGCCCTCGACGCCGCCGCGGTGCGCAAGGCGGCGGACGCGGTGGGTTACCCGCTGCTGGTCAAGGCCGCGTTCGGCGGCGGCGGCAAGGGCATGCGTCTGGTCGAAGCCGGCCAGGATCCCGTGGCGGCCGCCGAAGCCGCCGTGCGCGAGGCGTCCGGCGCCTTCGGCGACGGCACGGTCTACCTCGAGCGCTGCCTGCAGCGGCCCCGCCACGTCGAGTTCCAGATCTTCGCCGACGGCCACGGCCGCGTCGTGCACCTGGGCGAGCGCGAGTGCTCGATCCAGCGGCGTCACCAGAAGATCGTGGAAGAGACGCCTTCGACGGCCCTGGACGAGGGGCTGCGCCGGCGCATGGGCGAGGCCGCGGTGGCGGCAGCCCGCGCCGCCGGCTACGTCGGCGCCGGCACCGTGGAGTTCCTGCTGACCCCTGCCGGGGAATTCTACTTCCTGGAGATGAACACGCGCCTGCAGGTCGAGCACCCGGTGACCGAATGGGTGACGGGGCTGGACCTGGTGAGGGCGCAGATCCTGGTGGCCGCGGGTGAGCCGCTGCCCTGGTCGGACGCCGACCTGGCGCCGCGCGGGCACGCGCTGGAGTGCCGTCTCTACGCCGAGGACCCCCAGCGCGGCTTCCT
Source organism: Candidatus Latescibacterota bacterium (assembly GCA_030658975.1). GTDB lineage: Bacteria > Krumholzibacteriota > Krumholzibacteriia > LZORAL124-64-63 > LZORAL124-64-63 > PNOJ01. The sequence continues at coordinate 7,620 of JAUSBL010000005.1, read as the reverse complement.
GCCGTCGCTCGGGCGACTGCTGCGCTACCGCGAGCCTGCGGGCCCGGGCGTGCGCGTGGATGCGGGCGTCGCCGAGGGCGACGAGATCACGCTGCACTACGACCCGATGATCGCGAAGCTCTCGGTCCACGCCGAGGACCGCGCCGCGGCGATCGCGCGCATGCGCACGGCCCTGCGCGACTACGTCGTGCTGGGAATCACGACCAACGCGGCCTATCTCGATGCGGTGCTGGCCCACCCGGCGTTCGCCGCGGGAGACACGCACACGGGATTCCTGCAGCAACATCTGCCGGGCGAGGCCGTATCCGGCGACGCAGCCGACGAGACGGCCGCTCTGGTCGCCGCCGCGCTCAACGAGGCGGTCCGCGGGGCTGCCGCGGAGGTCGCGCCCCGCGCCGCACCGACCGTGCCCGCGATCGGCCGCTTCCGGCTGAAGGGACTGGACTGAACATGCACCTGGAATTCCGCACGCCGCAGGGACGCCGCGAGATCACGGTCCGGGAGAACGGGGGCGTCTGGCGCGTCGCGGTGGACGGACGCGAACTGGACGTCGCGGCGGTGAGCGTCCGCGACGGCGTCGTCGGCTTCGCGCTCGACGGCGTGCAGCGCCGCGCGCACGTCGCGGTCAACGGCGCCGAACGCCATGTCGCCGTCGACGGCCGGGTCCTGGTGCTGCGGCTGGCCGACGAGGATCGCGACGATCCCACGGAGGATCCGACCGACGCGGGCCCGCACCTGCGGGCGCAGTTGCCGGGCAAGGTCGTCAAGTTGCTGGTGGCCGAGGGCGATGTCGTGACGGCGGGGCAGCCGCTGGTCATCCTCGAGGCGATGAAGATGGAGACCGAGGTCGCGGCGCCCTGCGGCGGGCGCGTCGCGCGCATCCACGTCGATGCCGGCCGCATCCTGGCGATGGGTGATCCCCTGCTGGACCTCGATCCCGACCAGGAGCCCGACGAAGGGGAGTGAGGCCGAGATGGAGCGCTTTCCCGATGATCTGCGCATCGGCGTCGTGCTGGGCGGCGGCGGCGCCCGCGGCGTGGCCGCCATCGGCATCCTGGACGTGCTGGTCGGGGCGGGCCTGAAGCCCGTCGCGGTGGCCGGCACCTCGATGGGCGCGCTGATCGGCGCCTTCTGGGCGGCGGGCTTCACCGTGGACGAGCTGAAGGCCCTGGCCACGGGCACGCGATGGCGCGAAGTCGTGGACTTCGCGGGGCCCGGCGGCATCCTGCGGGGCCAGCGCTTCCAGCGTTGGCTGACGGACCACCTGCCGGCCCGCTTCGAAGACCTTGATTTCCCTCTGGTCTGCACGGCCACCGACATCGACACCGGCGAGCTGGTCCGACTCGACAGCGGCGACCTCGTGTCGGCGGTGCGGGCCACCTGCGCTTTCCCGGGCGCCTTCGTCCCGGTGGAGCGGGACGGGCGGCACCTGGTGGACGGCGGCCTGAAGTGCACCGTACCGGTGAGCTGCCTGCCGGCCGGCGTGGCGGACTACGTGGTGGCCTGCGATTTCCAGCCGCCGCTGAACCGGCCCGTGGTGCCCAGCCAGACGACCAACACCCTCGACTGGAGCCGCTTCTGGGAGGCGCTCACCTTCCGCCGCCGTTACCTGGCCGCGGACATCCTGCTCAAGGCGGTCGACATCCTGCAGACCGAGGTCTGCCGCCGGCAACTGGCCGACCAGCCGCCGGACCTGCTGATCGCCCCGCCGATGCCCGAGGTCAACATCGAGGACTTCCGGCTCCTCCACGAGACCATCGAGCAGGGGGCCGCGGCGGCCAGGCTCGCCCTGGACGCCGCACCGACACCCGCACCGCGGTGTGCCTGAGGTGTTCTACGCGCGCTCGCCCACCCGTTTCGCTGACCTGATGCTGCTGGCGGTGACCGTCTGCTGGGGCGTCTCGTTCGCCGCAATCAAGACGGCGACGCACCACGCCTCGCCCGTGCTGTTCGTCGCCGTGCGCTTCACGGCGGCGACGCTGTTGCTGCTGGCCGTTTGGCCCTGGCTGCTGCGCGGCGAGATACCGGAAGTGCGTCGGCGCAGCTACCGCAGCCTGGGCGACCCCACGACCCTGCGCTGGGGATTCCTGATGGGATCCCTCATCGCCGTCGGCTACACGACCCAGACCATCGGGCTGACCACCACCAGCGCCGACAACAGCGCCTTCCTGACGGCCCTGAGCGTGGTGCTGGTGCCGGTGCTGGTGTTCCTGGTCCACGGCGAGAAACCCAGCCGGCCGGTCCTGGCCGGGCTGGGGCTGGCGCTGCTGGGTCTGGCGTTGCTGACCCGTCCGGACCTGGGCCGCGCCGTCACGGGGGACCTCTGGACGCTGGGCACAGCGGTCGCCTACGCCATCTACCTGGAACGGTTGAGTGCGGCGCTGAAGCGCGTGCCCTACCTGCCCCTGCTCTTCTGGACCCTGGCCGTCTGCGCCTTGTGGAACGCGCTGCTGGCCGCGACGGTCGAGGCGCGGGTCTGGGACTGGCACCCGCACCTGTTGGCGGCCCTGGCGGTCACGACCCTGCTGTCGACGCTGTTGGCGCTCTATCTTCAGAATCGTTTTCAGGGCCGTACCACGGCCACCCGCGCGGCGCTGATCTTCTCGGCGGAGCCCGTCTTCGCCGTGGCTTTCTCCTGGGTCCTGCTGGGAGAGCGTCTGACGGGTTGGAGCCTGGCGGGCGCCGCGCTCATCCTGGGCGCTGTGATGCTGATCGAGCTGCGGGACGCCGCCGCCCTCGCCAAGACGGAGGTCCGCCCGTGAAGGTCCTGTTCATGTGCACCGCCAACTCCTGCCGCAGCCAGATGGCCGAGGCCTGGGCCCGACGGCTCTTCCCCGCGGGCTGGGAAGCCGCCAGCGCCGGACTGGTCACCTATCCCATCACCGACCGCACCCTCGCGGCGATGGCCGAGGCGGGAGTGACCATGGACGGGCAGTTCAGCAAGCCGTTCGACGGCTTCGATCTGGACGATTTCGATCTCGTGGTCACGCTGAGCCGCGAGTCCGGCCGGTTCCTGCCCCGACTGGCCCGACCCGAGCGGCACTGGCGCCGGCCGATCGTCGACCCGATGGGCCTGCAGGGCGACGACGAAGAACTGCGCGCCGCATTCGGCCGGGCCCGCGACGAGATCCGCGGCATCGTCCTGGAAGCGAGGACCGCACTGGGCGGCGACTGACCCCCCACCTGACCCCGCCCGCTTTCGCCCTGTGGCGCCCGGCCCCACAACACCATTACGAACCAGCGGTTGCATCATTCGACGCGGCGCGGTCAAGAAGGCCCAGCCTTCCCGGAGGGCCGACCGTGGCGCCGTCTTCATCTTTTTTTCACACAGTGGCCAGCGGCCTGCCGGGGTGTCCGTCGACCGGAAAGGCGCGAATCCGGCCCTGCTGTGCCCGCCGGAAATGGGGTACCCCATGCTCGGAATTCGGGAGGGGGGATTGAGGAAAATTCCTGTTTGGCGGGGCCACCGGTAGTGCCCTAAGGTGGGGCCTCCCCCAAGATATTGGGGGTCCGCCACACGGATGTCCAAGAGCGGAACCAGGCTTGGTAACAGCACTTCCAAGACATCCCGGCATCACGAACTCGTCCAGATCACGTCAGATGAACCGGAAAGCCAGGCCGCGGCGCCCTTGCACCGGCATCGCGGCGGGGCTGCCCGTCCGGAAGCGGAAATAGTCCCAGGTACGACCCCCGTCACCCGCAAGCGTGCCCAAACGCAAGCGTGCCAAGAGAGGTTCTCCTATGAAGGATCGCACGGAGAGAAAACTGGAGGCGGCCGCCGGCGCCGATTCCGGGCTGGAAGCCCGGACCGCCGCCGAGGCGACGTCCGAACTCGACCTCGAGGCTCTGACCTCCCTGACCGAGGAACTGATCGTGACCGCCCGCCCGGCCGTCGAGCGCCGCGGCCTCGCCTTCGCGCGGCGCCGCACCCGGCCCGGTGTCGATCCCCTGGACGAGGTCAAGTGGGAGCTGCGGATCGCGTCGCTGCAGGACTCGGGCGGCAAGACGATCTTCGAGCAGAAGGACGTCGAGGTGCCGCGCAACTGGTCGCAGATGGCCACCAACGTCGTGGTCCAGAAGTACTTCCGCGGCGGGGTGGGCACGCCGCAGCGCGAGACCTCGGTGCGCCAGCTGGTGTCGCGCGTGGCCGACACCATCGCCGGCTGGGGCCGCGACCAGGGCGCCTTCGCCTCGCCTGAGGACGCCGAGACCTTCCGCGCCGAGCTGAGCTGGCTGCTGGTGCACCAGCACGCCGCCTTCAACTCGCCGGTCTGGTTCAACGTCGGGGTGGAGGAGACGCCGCAGTGCTCGGCGTGCTTCATCAACTCGGTGACCGACTCGATGGAGTCGATCCTCGACCTGGCCAAGACCGAAGGGTTGCTCTTCAAGTACGGCAGCGGGACGGGCACCAACCTGTCGCCGCTGCGCTCCAGCAAGGAGAAGCTCAGCACCGGCGGCGAGGCCTCGGGCCCGGTGTCCTTCATGAAGGGCTACGACGCCTTCGCCGGCGTGATCAAGTCCGGCGGCAAGACCCGCCGCGCGGCGAAGATGGTCATGCTCAACTCCGACCACCCCGACATCGTGGACTTCATCAACTGCAAGGTGGAGGAGGAGCGCAAGGCCTGGGCCCTGATCGACGCCGGCTACGACGGCTCGTTCAACGGCGTGGCCTACGGCTCGGTCTTCTTCCAGAACTCCAACAACTCGGTCCGCGCGAGCGACGAGTTCATGCAGGCGATCGTCGACGACCGGACCTGGACCACCAAGGCCGTCAAGGACGGCCGGCCCATGCAGACCTACCGCGCCCGCGAGCTGATGCGCATGATCGCCGAAGGCACGCACGTCTGCGGCGATCCGGGCCTGCAATTCGACACCACGATCAACGACTGGCACACCTGCCCGGCCACCGACCGCATCCACGGCTCGAATCCGTGCTCTGAGTACATGTTCCTGAACGACTCCGCGTGCAACCTGGCGTCGCTGAACCTGATGAAGTTCCGCCGCCAGGACGGCGAGTTCGACATCGAGGGCTTCCGCCACGCCGTGGACACGCTGCTGACCGCCATGGAGATCCTCGTCGACGGCAGCAGCTACCCGCGCGCCAGCATCGCCGAGAACTCCCGGCGCTTCCGGCCCCTGGGCCTGGGCTTCGCCAACCTCGGCGCGCTGCTGATGTCGCGCAGCCTGCCCTACGACAGCGACGCGGGCCGCGACTACGCCGCCGCGCTGACCTCGCTGATGTGCGGCCAGGCCTACCTCACGTCGGCCCGCATGGCCGAGCGCTTCGGCGCCTTCGAGGGCTACGCCGCCAACCGCGAGCCGATGCTGCGCGTGATCCAGAAGCACCGCTCCCACATCAACGGCATCAACGCCCACCGCGTGCCCGAGGACCTGCTGGCCGCCGTGCGCGAGGTCTGGAGCGAGGCCTACACCGTCGGCTACGACTACGGCTACCGCAACGCCCAGGTCACGGTCCTGGCGCCGACCGGCACCATCGGCTTCATGCTGGACTGCGACACCACCGGCGTCGAGCCGGACATCGCCCTGATCAAGTACAAGAAGCTCGTCGGCGGCGGCGTCCTGAAGATCGTCAACAACACGGTGCCCGAGGCGCTCGAACGCCTCGGCTACAGCGACGACGAGCGCCGCGCGATCCTGGCCCACCTCGAGGAGCAGGAGACGATCGAGGGGGCGCCCGGCCTCAAGGAGGAGCACCTGCCCGTCTTCGACTGCGCCTTCCGGCCGACGCAGGGCAAGCGCTCGATCCACTACAAGGGCCACATCAGGATGATGGCCGCGGTTCAGCCCTTCCTCTCCGGCGCGATCAGCAAGACGGTCAACATGCCGCAGTCGGCGACGGTCGAGGAGATCGCCGAGGCCTACCTCGAGGCCTGGAAGCTGGGCCTGAAGGCCGTCGCCATCTACCGCGACGGCTCGAAGCGGACCCAGCCCCTGAACACCGGCGACAAGAAGCCGGAGAGCCCGGTCGCGGCCGCCCGGGTCCCCACGCCCGAGGAGACCCGCCAGGCGCCGCCCGCCCCGCACCGCATCCGCCTGCCGGACGAGCGCACGGCCGTCACCCACAAGTTCAGCATCGGCGGTCACGAGGGATACATCACGGTGGGGCTCTACCCCAACGGGCAGCCCGGCGAGATGTTCATCGCGATGGCCAAGGAGGGCTCGGTCGTCTCCGGTCTCATGGATTCCTTCGCGACCGCCTGTTCCATCATGCTGCAGTACGGCGTGCCGCTGGACGTGCTGATCACCAAGTTCAGCCATTCGCGGTTCGAACCGAGCGGCTTCACCACCAATCCCGAGATCCCCATGGCCAAGTCCATCATGGACTACCTGTTCCGCTGGATGGACCTGAAGTTCGGCAAGAGCCGGCGCCCGGCGGCCGACGCCCCCGAGTACGACACGGGCCTCGGCCCGGACCCCGCGTACGCCGTGGAGCCCTCCATCCGGATCACCATGGAGGATGGGCAGGGCTCCGTCTTCGAGAAGGAGATGGACGCGCCGCCGTGCCCGGAGTGCGGGATGATCATGGTGCGCAACGGGGCCTGCTACAAGTGCCTGAACTGCGCCGCAACGAGCGGCTGCTCCTAATAAGGGCAGTCCACACGATCCGTCGGGGGGCGCGCGCCGGACACATCCTGTGTCCGGCGCGCTCGACTGCCGGGTCCCTCCGCCCTCCTGGCTGCGGGACCCGGCAGACGCCCCCGGCGGGTCGTGTGGACGGCCCTGGACAAGGGAGGGGCGGGGCGTTGGGCGGAAAGTGATGCTGTCGCAGGGGGGGGCGTGCTATGGTGTCGATTCGGGAACACGTCGTTGCTCGGCGGGGTTATCCGGCTTGATGCTCGTGCTGTTCGTCCGACACGGAGGTCGTCCATGCGCCCCGCCACGCGGATACTATCGCTCGCACTGCTGATGCTGGCTGTCTCGTACGCGCTGCCCGCGCCGGCGCGGGCGCAGACGCTCGACTGGAACCGGCTCGACGATCCCATGTACGAGGCGCTCGGGCTGAATCTGGGTCTCGGCAGCGGCGTCGGGCTGTCCTACAAGTACCCGGTGCAGTGGTGGTTGTACGCCCAGGCCACCGGCGGCGTCTGGAACAACAAGAACGACAAGCGGCACAACCTCGGCCTGGAACTGCAGTACATCCTGCGCCAGAGCGGGCGCGACAAGCTCTACTGCGGGCTCGGCGCCGCCCACTTCTACCATCAGGAATCGGGGCGTACCAAGGACCACTTCAACGTGGGCTTCGGGGTCGGCCTCGAGCGGCTGTTCGGCGAACGCATGAGCGTGCAGGCGGAGGCTACGTTCATCGACAGGGGCAACAAGGACACCCTGATGCTCTTCCCCCAGGTCGGCGTCTTCTATTACTTCTAAATCTAACGGCGTAGACAAAAGTTGTGCCGTCGAGATTGTGTCCGGCCGTGCCCCGACAGGCACGGCCGGCGCTCTTTCAGCCCATCACACCGCGTAGCTCAACTCGTGCCGCCGCTGCCGCGGCAGCACCCGTGTGTTGATCTCGCGCCAGTAGTACTCGGCCCAGCGCGCCGGCAACCCGATGCGACTCACGAACAACCGCCGCTCCAATAGCTCCCGTACGCTGACCCG
>JAUSBL010000003.1 GCA_030658975.1 Candidatus Latescibacterota bacterium | reverse complement strand
CGACGACCGCGTTATTGGCAGTCACCGGATCGCTCTGGTCCGCCGCCGACACCGCCGCTGAGGTGTTCAGCGTGGTCCCGCCGGTGCCGTCGCCGACGGTCACCGTGATCTGCAGCTCGGCCGAGGCGCCGGCCGCGAGGCTGCCCACGGTCCAGGCGCCGGTGGCGTCGTCGAAGCTGCCGTCGCTGCCGACGAAGTCCAGCCCGGCCGGCACGTCGACCGCGGCCACGATGCCACTCGCGTCGTTCGGTCCATAGTTCTCGAGCGTCAGGACCAGGATCACGGACTGGCCCTCGTCCGGCGTATCGTCGCTGGCCGTCGCGGCCAGGCCCAGATCCACGCTGGTGACAGTGACTGTCTGCTGCGCCGTGTTGTTGGCGGGGTCGACGTCGGCCTGGTCGGCAGCGGTGACGCTCGCGAGCATCGGCAGAGTCGACCCTCCCGTCCCGACATCGACGGTGCCGCTGATGGTCAACGTCGCCGATGCTCCGGCGGCCAGACCACCCACGTTCCAGGCCCCACCCTCATGATCGTAGGTGCCGAGATCGGGGCTGCTGGCGGTATGAGTCACGCCCGTCGGCAAGGCCGCCGCGATGGTGACGCCGCTTGCGCCGTCGGGTCCGAGATTCGTCAGGATCAGCGTGTAAACGAGCAACTGGTCCTCGTCCGGAACCGTGTCGGAGACGGACAGCGCCAGAGCCAGATCGGCGCTGAGCACGCCGATGGCTATGCCGGACGAGTTGTTCGCGGTCACGGGATCGCTCTGGTCGGCCGACGTGACAGTCGCGGACGTGATCAGGTTCATGCCGCCCAGAGCGTCCACGGTGGTCAGGATCTGCAGGGTCGTCGTGGCAGCGACAGACAGGTCGGCAATGGTCCACACGCCAGTCGCGTCGTCGTAACTGCCGATCGCCGGCGTACTGCTCACGAAGGCCAGCTCCGCCGGCAGCACGGTCGCGACGGCGATCCCGCTCGCGTCGTCCGGTCCGTGGTTCACGAGCGTGACGGTGAAGGTGACCGGGTCGCCCTGGTTCGGAGTGGCGTCGTCGGCGGTCAGGCTGATCGCGAGGTCGGCGCTGGTCACCAGCACGGTCGCGATCGCCGCATTGTTGGCGACGACGGGATCGCCGCGGTCGGCTGCGTCGATGGTCGCCGAAGTCGTCAGCGAGGTGCCGCCCGTCCCCGCGCCGACCACCGCCTGCACCTGCAGCGTGACCGTCGCGCCGGCGACGAGATCGGCGAGGGACCACGCCGCCGCGGCGTCGTCGTAGGTGCCCGCGTCGGCCGTGTGCCCCTGGACCATGAGTCCGGCCGGCCAGGCCAGGCTCACCAGGATGTTCGCGTTCGGGTCCGGTCCGGCGTTGGTGAGGGTGACGGTGAGCGTCACCAACTGGCCCTCGTCAGGAGTGGGGTCCGAGGCCGCCAGCGCGAGCACGAGGTCGCTGCTCGCGACGAGCACCTCGACGGTCGCCGTGTCGTTCGCGGGCACGGGATCGGGCTCGCCGGAGGCGGCGATCGCCGCGGTCACCGCCAGCGCCTGACCCGCCGTCCCGGCCAGCACCTGCGCCGGCACGTCGAGCGTGTCACTGGCGCCGGCCGTGAGAGAGCCGACGTCCCACGCCATCTGGTCGAGTTGCACACCGGCGGGCGACGCGAGTTGCAGGCGCACGCCCGTGGCGTCGCGGGGACCGTGGTTGGTGACGGTGACGCTGCAGACCAGCGGCTGCAGTTCGTCCGGCGTGTCGTCATCGACGGCGAGGCCCACGGCCAGGTCGGCATCCGGGGACGCCACGGTGACGGTCGCCGCCGCCGTGTTGTTCGCCGGGTTCGGATCGGACTGGTCGCCGGCACTGATGTCCGCGGTGGTGGTCAGGACCTGACCGGCGACGCCAGCGTCGAGCCGCGCCGTCACGGTCAGCACCGACGAGGCGCCGGCGTTCAGGTTGCCGACCGTCCAGATCCCCGACACGCTGTTGTAGGTGCCCAGACCGGCGACATGGCTCGTGTAGGTGAGCTCTATGGGCAATACGATGCTGGCCGCCACGGTGGTGGCGGCGTCGGGGCCGTCGTTGCGCAGGGTGATGGTGTAGACGACGTCCTGGCCCACGATCGGCGCATCCAGATCGGCGGCGATGGTCACCGCGAGATCGGCGTCATCGCCAGGGTTGTCATCGAAGGCGGCGTAGTAATACGCGTGACCGTCGTTGTTGACCGCATTGTCCGCGCCGACCCGGAAGCCGAAGCCATGCACGTCCTGGATGCCCTCGGTGGTGAAGACCTCCGGCGTGACGAAACCGGAATCCTGGCCCCCGAGTGCTCGCGGCTTCTGCACGGCCGGCAGGTCGTTATCGCCGATCTTGACCAGCACCCACTCGGGCTTGAAGGCGAGCCCGGTGATGTCCTGCGACGACCCGCCGTCACCCGCGTAGGTGCCGACAGCCAGCGATCCCGGCGTCATGTTCCAGGCGACGTAGTGGTAGACCACCCCGAACTGGTTGACGTCGTTGTCCCAACCCACCTGGAAGCCATCGGCGGCGAAGCCGCTGATGAGTCCGGTGCGCAGGCTCCGGTCGAACGGCATCGACTGCGAGGCCGGCATGACGCTGCTGCGCCAGCACGGTCGCGAACCATGGCCCGGCAGCACGAAGACCAGCTCGGGCTGGAACCCGACGCCGTTCACGTTCTGCAGGACGCTGCCGTTGCCGGTGTAGGTGCCCAGCTTGAGTTCGCCGGGACTGCTCGAGAACGCGACCCAGGCATACACGACGCCGGAGGAGTTTACGTCCTTGTCGCTGCCGATCTCGAAGCCGTCTGCAGTGAGATCGCGGATGCGATTGGGCTCCAGCGGGTGGTCCCCGGCAAGCAGCTTGGACCGACCGGCCGGCAGGGTCGCGGTGCGGATCACGGCGGGATCGGTGAGGTCCCCCTTGACGATGACCACCTCGGGTCGGAAGCCCACGCCCGAGATCTGCCTCGGCCCCGCGCCATTGCCGACGTACGTGCCGGACGTGACCTCGGCTCGCGCGGAGACAGCCGCCGCGAGCAGACACACCAGAATGATGATCCTCACCTTCACCGGCGACAGCCTCCCACAACAAACCGGAGGGTCCGTATCCTACTGTCGCCAGGATTCGGGAGATTTGGCCCATACTTTAGCGCATTGAATTTTCGTATTCGATTCTGGAGCGTGGGATGACCCGCATAACGCCCGCAAAAGGGACGTAAACGAGGGTTTGAGCGCTTTCAGCGTTCTGGAGCTGTCGCCGGCTTGTATTTGCCCGGACCGCCGCCGCCGTCGGATTGGCGGGCGGCGATCCGGCAACCACCCCTGGTCAGGCCAGGGTCCGCAGGGTCTTTTCCCGGTCCCACTGGCGCGTCTTCGCCGCGGCGATGAACGCGGTGCGGTCACTGGCGATCACGACACCCGCGTCCCGGCCGACGTTCGCGGCGTCCAGGAGCGCCTGGCCGCCTTTGTCGACGGCGATCGCCTTGAGGTGGCCGAAGGCGTCGCGCACGAAGTCGATCGCGGCGCTCTCCGTCGCCAGGGACTTGGCGCCCTGGTCCGAGAGCAGGACGGCGACCGCGTCGAACAACACCGAGGGGGTGCCTGCGAGCTGTCCGTCGACCGCCAGCATCGAGCCGCCGGCGAGCTTCACCTTGCCCACCTTCGGCGCAATGATCTTCACGGTCGCGCCTTCGTCCGTCACGGCCTTGGCGATCTTCTTGATGGCGGCGCCGTCCGAGCCGTCGGCGATCAGGATGCCCACCGCGCGCCCCGCGAGGGTGTTCTTCATCTTGCCGATGATCTGCAACGCCGGCGAGGGCGCCATTCTCCGCGGGGGGACCGCGGGCGGGGGCGCCGCGGGCAGCTTGTCCATACCTAGTCCCGTGGACACGCGCCTGGCGAGATCTGCGTCGATGTTGCGCAGATGGCCGACCATCGCTTCTCGGATGTGGACGTGCTCGACCTTCGAGAGTTCGAACACCAGGGCCGAGGCGATGTGGGCCTGCTCGTACGCGGTCTGGCTCATGTAGAACTGTTGCGCCTGGCTGTAATGGTCGGCGAAGCTCTCGGCACGGAGCCGGCCTTTCTCTCCGGCCTCCGTCACGGCTGCGCTGCGGAAGCCCGCCGTCGGCGTCTCGCGCGGGGAATCTCCGGACAGGGAGTTGGGTTCATACGCGACGCGGCCGACCGGCTGAGCCATCTGCATGTGCCCATCGCGCTGGTGATTGCCGAACGGGCACTTCGGCGCGTTGATCGGGATCTGGTGGAAATTGACCGAACCCAGGCGGGAGAGTTGTGTGTCGAGGTAGGAGAAGAGCCGGCCCTGCAGCAAGGGGTCGTTTGAGAAATCGATCCCCGGCACGATGTTGGCGGGGCAGTAGGCCACCTGCTCGGTTTCGGCGAAGAAATTGTCCGGCCAACGGTCCAGCACCATGCGGCCGATCACCTTCAGGGGCACCAGTTCCTCGGGAATCAGCTTGGTCGGATCCAGATGGTCGAACGGGAAGCTTTCTGCCTGCTTTTGCGTGAAGAGCTGGACGGCCAGATCCCACTCGGGATAATTCCCCGCGGAGATGGCCTCGAACATGTCGCGGCGGTGGTAGTCGGGGTCGGCGCCGCTGATCTTGACCGTCTCGTCCCAGATGGTGGCTTGCAGGCCGAGCTTGGGGCGCCAGTGGAACTTGACGAAGGTCGATTCTCCCGCGGCGTTGATCAGCCGGAAACTGTGCACGCCGAAGCCTTCGATCATGCGCAGCGACCGCGGCAGGGTACGATCGGACATGATCCACATCACCATGTGCATCGACTCGGGAGTCAGCGAGATGAAGTCCCAGAACGTGTCATGGGCCGACGCCGCCTGCGGGAAGCCCCGGTCCGGCTCCATCTTCACGGCATGGATGAGATCGGGAAACTTGATGGCATCCTGGATGAAGAAGACCGGGACGTTGTTGCCGACCAGATCCCAGTTGCCTTCCTGCGTGTAGAACTTGACGGCGAAGCCGCGCACGTCGCGCGGGGTATCCACCGAGCCGGCGCCGCCGGCGACGGTCGAAATGCGCGTGAACACGGGTGTCCGTTCGCCGACCGCGGCGAGCACCCGGGCCGTCGTATATTTCTTCAGGGATGAGGTCAACTCGAAGTATCCATGCGCGCCCGTCGCCCGCGCGTGCACGATGCGCTCGGGGATGCGCTCGTGATCGAAGTGCATGATCTTCTCGCGCAACACGAAATCTTCGAGCAGGGTGGGGCCGGCGGGATGCGACCGCAGCGAGTTCTGGTTGTCGGATACCGCGAGGCCCTGGTTCGTGGTGAGCGCCGGATGTTCGCCGCCAGCGCGCTGGTGCAACTCACCGCCGGCGCCCTTCCGGACGGCGCCGCCGGGGCGGACACGTTTGGCGGTCTTGTTGTTGGCGGTCGACCTGGCGGTCGGTTTCTTGGCCATGGCATCACTCCTTGAATGGTCGTGCATCCGATTCGGTTACGGCAATATAGGCATGTGTTTCGGCGGCGGCTACGCATGCGCAGGCCCTCTGCCATCCCATATCCGCGCTCTTTCAATATGATGAACTGAAGATCATTCTGATCGGCCACGGCCCTGTCCCGGTCGCCGCACCGGGACGGATTCGCCTGTCTCTCCTGCACTTCGCGGCATTCATCGCCATGGCACACCCCCTGCAATGCGTTCCCGTGCCGCAGTACTGCGGTTACGCAGCAGCAACCAGGACCCTGGATACGTCTCAGGAGGAATCATCATGAAAGCCACGACTCTTCTGAAGAAGGACCATGCGGTGGTCAAGAAGCTCTTTCGCGCCTACGAAAAGGCCGATAAGTCCGATGCCACCGCCCAGAAGAAGGCCATCTTCGACCAGATCGCCGCGGAGCTGGACGTGCACATGAAGGTCGAAGAGGAGATTCTCTACCCCGCTCTGAAAAAGGAGAGCGATCAGGACGGAGTCGACAAACTCCTCGAAGCTCACGAAGAGCACGGGGTCGTGAAGACCCTCCTCGCCCAGCTCGCGAAGATGAAGCCGGGCGACGAGACCTTCGACGCGAAGGTGGCGGTCGTGATCGAGTCCGTGGAGCACCACGTGGGCGAGGAAGAGGAAGAGATGTTTCCGGACGCCGATGAGACCCTCGGCCTGAAGAAGCTCCAGGAGCTCGGCGAGCGCATCGAACACAGGAAGAGCGAGCTCTTCGCCGCTCGCTGAGGTCTCTTGTTCGTGAAGTGCCAGGCCGGGACGGCGCGACATCGGCCGCGTCGTCCCGGCTCCGTTCCGGGCGGTCGGGTCAGCGAGCCCGGACGGCCCTCATGACCAGCTTGCCCAGCTCCCGCAGCCACAACACGCTGCTCGCCACCGACGCGCAGACCAGCCAATCTCCGGCGCTCAGCGGCACCGTCACGAACGCCGTCTGCAGGAACGGCACATAGACCACCGCCACCTGCAACGCCAGCGAGAGCGCGATCGCCCCGATCAGCCACACGTTGCTGAAGATCCGGCTGAACGCGCTGCCGGTATCGGACCGCGCGTTGAAAGCGTTGAACATCTGGAACAGCACCAGCGTGGTGAAGGCCATGGTGCGGCCGTACCCCATGCTGCCCGCCCCCGCGATCAGCCCCCCCGGCAAGGACGCGTCGAGCACCAGCAGCGTTCCGGCGGCCATCACCACGCCGACGAAGGCGATGCCGCCCCACATCGTGTGCGTGATCACGCCGCTCCCCACGGGGCGCGGTTGCTGCTTCATCACGTCGCGATCGGCGGGATCCAGGCCCAGCGCGAAGGCCGGCGCGCCGTCGGTGATCAGGTTGATCCACAGGATCTGGGTTGCCAGCAGGGGCGCGATGATCGCCTCCCCGCCGGTGGCCGTCAGTCCGAGCTGCTTCGCCAGGACCACGCCCCCGAACATGGTCAGGACTTCGCCGATGTTGCTTGAAAGCAGGAAGCGCAGGAACTTCTGGATGTTGGCGAAGATCGCCCGTCCTTCGCTCACGGCGTTCACGATCGTCGCGTAGTTGTCGTCGGTCAGGATCATGTCGGCGGCCTCTTTCGAGACATCCGTGCCGCTGATGCCCATGGCGACCCCGATGTTGGCGGCCTTGAGCGCGGGCGCATCGTTGACGCCGTCGCCGGTCATCGCGACAACGGCACCATCGTGCTGCAGGGCCTTGACGATCCGCAGCTTGTGTTCCGGGTTGACGCGTGCATAGACCGAGGATTCGCGCACCACGTCGCGAAGCGCTTCGTCCGAAAGTTTCTCCAGGGCTGCGCCCGTGATCGCGGGAGCCGTCACGGGCAGATCCAACTCCCTGGCGATCGCCGTCGCCGTACTCGGATGATCGCCCGTGATCATGATCGTGCGGATGCCGGCCTTCTGCGCCACCGCGATCGCGTCTTTGACCTCGGCCCGCGGCGGGTCGATCATGCCGACCAACCCCAGGAAGACCATCTCCTGTTCCAGCTGTTCGTCGATCGCGTCGGCTTCGACCGAAGCCCCGGCCGGCAGGATGCGCAATGCCACGCCGAGCATGCGCACGGCTTCGCCGGTCAACTGTTCGTTGATGGCCTGGATCTGCGCGCGGCGCTCCGCAGTGAGTGGGCGGGCCTCGCCGGCGACCCATTCTTCACGACACCGGCCCAGCAGGATGTCGGGCGCGCCCTTGGTGAAGAGGACCCGGCTGTTCGGGCGCTCGGAGTCCGTCTGCAGCGTACTCATCAGCTTGCGCTCCGACGAGAACGGGACCTCTCCGACCCGCTCGAACCGGACGTCCAGATCCGCCTCGGAGAGGCCGGCCTTGCGCGCGGCCACGATCAGGGCTCCTTCGGTCGGATCACCCTGAATCGTCCAGATCCCTGCCTGCTCCTGCAAACTGGCGTTGCTGGCGCGATCCGCTGCCCGCAATGCCTCCAGGACTTCCGCCCGCAGCGCCTCGTCGAGCAGGATCCCGTCGCCCTGACGGAGTTCACCGGCCGGATCGTAACCGGCACCGTTCACATCCACACGCCCGCCGGCCGTCACGATCGTGCGTACGGTCATCTCATTCCTGGTCATGGTGCCGGTCTTGTCGGAGGCGATCACATCGGCCGAGCCGAGCGTCTCCACGGCCGGCATCTTGCGGACAATCGCGTTGCGTTTGGCCATCCGCATGACGCCCATCGACAGCACGGCCGTCACGACGGCCGGCAGCCCTTCCGGCACGGCCGCCACCGCCAGCGCCACGCCCATGATGAGCACATCGACGAGCCCGCCGATATCGCGAATCCCGTCGACCAGGATGATCGTCACGACCATGATCGTGGCGATGATCACGACAGCGTACCCCAGCATCTTGCCGGTGCGATCCAACTCCATCTGCAGCGGCGTCAAATCCTTCTTCGTATGGCGCAACAAACCGGCGATCTTGCCCATCTCGGTCTGCATGCCTGTCATCGTCACCACGGCACGTCCCCGGCCATAGCTGGCTGCCGTGCCGCTGAAGACGCTGTTCGTGCGGTCGCCGATCTCGATATCCGCCGGAAGCGGGGCGGTGCCCTTCTTGACCGGCTGACTCTCGCCGGTGAGCGAAGCTTCGGCGACATGCAGCGCCACCGCAGCGATCAGGCGCCCATCGGCGGGAATCGTGTCGCCCGACTCGATCAGGATGACATCGCCGGGAACGAGGTCGGCCGCGGGAACACGCCGTGCCTGGCCATCGCGCAGAACGGTCGCCTCTGCAGCCGCCATCGCCCGCAGCGCCGCAACCGAACGCTCCGCCCGCGCCTCCTGGAGGTAGCCCAGGATGCCGTTGAACAGCACGATCGCGAAGATCACGATCGCGTCGTAGGGCCAGGCCGCATCCCGTTCAAGGAACCAGAGCGCCAGCGAGATCGCCGCGGCGATCAGCAGCAGCATGATCAGCACACTCTGAAACTGGGCCAGGAACAACCGCCAGGCCGGAGTCGGCGCTTCGGGAGCGATCTCGTTGGCGCCCTGCTCGGCGCCGCGGCGTCGTGCCTCCTCTGTGGTGAGACCGCGTACAGCATCGCTGCCCAACTCGAGCAGCACCGCTTCGCCCGGGCGCTGGTAGGCGGTCGCAAGATCAGGATGGCTCGGCATGGACACTCCAGACTCCAGGGGACCGCTCAGTCATCTACCAGCCCTGGTGATCCACGAAAAGCCCGAAAGCTCTCGCCTCCGGGCCGAACCGCTCCGTGAACCTGCGACCATCATCCCTCACGGGTTCTTCCGGCCTGCGAAGCCGAGGAATCGCGGCACGCGTTGCGCGTACTTCAGGTAGTCGCCGCCGAGGATCCGTCGCAGCTGCTTTTCCTCGTGCGCGACCCGTAGCCGGTTGGCCAGGGTCAAGCCCGCCGCGACCGCCAGCGAGGACATCGCCTGGTGCAGGAGCGCCGTCCCCCAGCCCACCAGCATCAGCCCGGCGGCCATCGGATTGCGGCTGAAACGGTAGATGCCCCGCGTCACGAGGCTGGTGTGTTCCCCGTAGTCGATGCTGGTGCGGAAGGATCCCCCGAGGCTGATGAACCCCCACAGGATGGCCGACACGCCGCAGAGCAGGATGACGGCTCCCAGGATCTGCACCGGCCCGGCCGGCGATGCGATGAGCGGGCCGAGAAAATCCCGGCTCTGCGGCCACACGACCCAGGCACCGGAGACCGCGACCCAGCCCGCCACGGACAGCCAGAAGAGCAGATCGGTCAGGACCACGCCCGGGTGGCGCGGGTCCGGCCAGCGCATCGTCGTGCGTCCCGTGCGCTGCTTCTGCCGCAGGTTATTGAGGAGGAACGCCATGCCGATGGTCAGCAAGGCGGCGAGCAGGAGAAGCCGGGGCAGGATGGACATCGCCGTCGATTCTGGTGGAGGCCTGCTGAGGGTCACGCTCCCAGCATCGTCGCGATTGGGTGCGTCCGCCACCAGCGGTCGCCACCATCCTCCCCTGGGGCCGCTGCGGCGGCTCCCGTGCTCGGCACAGCAACGCCCGGCTTGTGAGCCGGGCGTTGTGTCCATGGATCGAGGCATCGTCACATTTCGAGATCCACATGTTGTCAGATGCAATCACTGAGTGGCACTACCAAACACCGTCCGATACCTCGACCGCATCCGGCGCGCCCAATACCACGACCTGATCGGGATCGAGCGCTACGGGTGCGTCGTCCTGCTGGGGCGCGAAGCCCTTGTCCGCGTCCAGCTGTTTGACCGACTTCACTCCGGCAAGCACCGGCGTTGCCACGATGTCCCCAGCCTGTTCATCATAGAGATCGAACCAGGGCAGCCCGGACGCGCTGTAGCTGCGCGCAGATACCGGCGTGGTGGGCGGCTCCTCCCCCGTGATCTCGCGCCAGGCGAGGCTATTGGCGATGTGGACGAAGAGCCGGCGGGTGTTGGACTGGTCCCAGGTGTCAGCGCCGTACGGGTCGGGGTAAATGCTCTGGCGCATGCAACCGCCGGCACCGAGTCCCATATCGTACCCAACACCGACATCGCATACGCAGCACTTGCTCATGCACAGATCATCAGTGAACATCCACCTCGCCCGCTGCGGAGGACGTGCGGGGAAACGCCCCGGTTTCGGCGCATACACCACGATCTGCACACCGCCGAACTCCTCTTTGCCGGAGACTTGTCCCTCGACCGTGTAACCCATCCCCAGCGGCATGGCGACGAACTGGCGGATGAACCCCTCGCCGGCCTTGATGCCATCGAGCCAGGGCTGCGTCGGGCAGACGATGTAGTCCTGGCGGCCCGGCTCGATGCGCTCGTCCCAGGGTTCGCCGGAAATCGCGTTGATCTTGCCGATGCCGATCTTCACTGCACACGGCCGCCAGTGAGGAGCGTTGAACATGAGCCACATCGCCTCGCGCTGGTACATCGGCAGAATGAGGCCGCCACGCTCTCGCCACGCAACGGGCGCACGCGACCCACAGTCGCGGACCCGACGCAGGGGAAAGCTGCCGAGTCCCGGAGGCAGGGGGTACTGCTTCCCATCGTCAGGGATGCGCAGCGTACGCATGAACGTGACCCCCAGCCGCGATCCGAACCGCACGGTATCCCCATCGATCGTAACCCGCATCATGACTGGCTCCTTTACCAAACACCCCGGAACTGGCGCCTGGCAACATGCCCGGCCCAACTCTACATACACGCGGAGACGGGGGATTTGGCGCGACACAGGAAAGTCAATGACCGGTCAGGACAGGCAGGCAAACAGACGGCCGCGCTGCTCGGCGGTGAGCTGCTCGGCGAACGAGCCGAACCCCGCGTCACCACCCGCGGCAATGTAGGCTAGAGGGGAAGGAATCCAAGACGTGGAACACGAGCGGAACACAGCATCCGAGTCTCTTTCGAGGTGTTGGATTTCCATATCGCGCTCGGGCAAAATACTCGACTTCCTTGATTCAGCAACACCGACATCGTACGCGGACGGTTCCACATCGTTGGCCTCCAGAGCCAGGAAACGCGCCAGAAATGGCCGGGCCTTGCGCTGGATCCGACGAAATACGTTCCAGGCCGCGAGAGGCTCGATCCCCAGTTGTCGCGCAGCAGAAGAGACAGCGGCCCGTTCAGCTTTGCGGCACTGATCACCCAGCGTCAGGAACAAGGCGGCCTCTTCGGGGTCGAGTTCGGCGAGGATGAGATCGGCGATCTGCGTGTGCATGGCCTGCAACTCCCTTCGTTCCGACTCCGTGCTGGGATCGTCGTCGCCCGGCCCGTCATGCCGATCTTCTTCCCACGGCTCGGTCGGCTTGCGGTCCCGCCACCAATTCCGCAGCAGATTGGAGTGGATCGTTCCGCAGAACGGCACAAAGTCCCCGCGCTCCGGCGCAAACGCTTCCAGGGCGTTCAAAATGGCGTGTCCGGCCAAATCCTGGGCGTCGGCATAGGGTACGCCACGCCGCAATGCGCGCACCAGCAGACGGCGCCATAGCGTCAGCGCGTTATATGTCGTGGGATCGGTCGGTTCCATAAGGGCCTCCACGCTCCTATAGTACACACGACCTCGATGTTATTGGCATACAACCGATCAGGATGGCAACGCAATTCCGATGCCCTCCACCGCCCCGTCGCATCCGGACCCCACCATAAGAAATGGCCCCGAGCTCCCGCCCGGGGCCATTCCCTGATCATCGCCGACCGCTCGATCTATTTGACCAGCAACATCTTCCGAGTCACCACATCCCCGGGCGTCTCCACCCGGTAGAAGTACACCCCGGAAGCCACGCGGCCGCCGCTGCGGTTGCGCCCGTCCCACACCGCCTGGTGCGTGCCGGCCGGCAGTTCCTCGTCGAACAGGGTGCGCACGAGCGCACCGTCCACCGCGTAGATCCCCAGCCGCACCCGCGACGGGGCCGGCAGGTCCAGCCGGATCGTCGTGGACGGGTTGAACGGGTTCGGGAAGTTGTCGTAGACGCGGAAGGCCAGCGGCGTCGGCGCCGGTCCGTCGTCGCCGATGGCGGTCACGGCCTGAGTGACCAGCAGGCGCTGGTCGCCGGGCACGTTCAGCATCAGGTGGTGGTAGCCGTCGGGCCACAGGATCTCGACGGAGTCGGCCGAAGCCGCCGCCCCGAGTCCGAACTCGAGGGTCAATGAGCCCTGGGAAATGAAGCCCGAGCCGCCGTCGACCTCGCGGATCATGCTCATGCCCCCCGCCACGACGCGCACGCGCGCGCCGATGGCGCGGGTGTTCATGTACGGAGCGGACAGGTCCAACTGCAGCCAGTGGTTGCCCGTGGAGTCCGCCACGTCGTTGCGGAACAGCTTGTTGGTCACGCCCATCATGCTCGCCATGTAGAGGTCGAGGTCGCCGTCGCCGTCGTAGTCGGCCCAGGCGGCGCCGTTGGTGCTCGAGTCGTCGGCGATGTTCAGGCCCAGGTGCGTGGGAGCCGCGTTGCTGAAGAGCCAGCCCACCGGGTTCTCCGCGTCCGGACCGTCGTTGCGGAACAGGCGGTTGGGCGCCGGATCGCCGTTGGCGTTCCAGTGGTTGCCCATGAAGAGGTCCAGGTCGCCGTCGTTGTCGTAGTCGGCCCAGCCGATGCCGGAGCCGTAGAGGCCGTCGTCGAGGCCGACGTCGTACAGCGGCGCGATGTTCGTGAACTGGATCGCCGGCGCGGCCTTCCCGTCGGCGTTGTCGCCGGCGTCCTGCGTGCGGCGGCCCAGCTTGCCCGTCGTCACGCCCGTCGAGACGTTGTGGTACAGGAAGTTGGGTCCGTCGTTGCTGACGTAGAGGTCCAGCAGGCCGTCGTTGTCGAAGTCGCCCCAGGTGCAGCCCAGGCCGCTGCCGGTGTCGGTCATGCCGACTTCGGCGGCGATGTCGGTGAACAGCCATTCGCCGGGATTCTGCGGGTCCTCCCCGTCGTTGCGGAAGAGCCGGTCGGGCTGGCTGTCGTAGTTGGCGAGGTAAAGATCCGGGTCGCCGTCGTTGTCGACGTCGCCCCACGCGCAGCCCATGGTGTAGCTGCCGTCGCCGATGCCGGTGCTGTCCGCGGGCGCCACGTCGGTGAACACCCAGAGGGCGCGGGTCTCGGGGTCGAACCCGTCGTTCCGGTAGAGGCGGTTCGCGCCGTTGTTGCAGAGGTAGAGGTCCAGGTCGCCGTCCTGGTCGTAGTCGGCCCAGGCGCAGCTGCGGCCGCTGCCTCCGTCGGCGACGCCGGACTCCAGGCCGATCTCGGTGAAGACGCCGGCGCCGTCGTTGCGGTACAGGCGGTTGGGCGCCGGCGAGCCTTCGCTGACCTGCATGTAGGTCTGGTAGAGGTCCAGGTCGCCGTCGCCGTCGAAGTCGCCCCAGGCCACGCCCTGGCCGTAACCGGAGTTGGTCATCGGGGGCACCGAGACGTCGGCGAACAGCCAGCTGTCGTGCTCGCCGGGGTCGGCGCCGTCGTTGCGGAACAGGTGGCTCGTATCGTCGGCCGTGTTCTGGTAGACGATGCGGTTGGTGATGTAGAGGTCGTGGTCGCCGTCGTTGTCGTAGTCGCCCCAGGCCACGCCGCGGCCGTTGCCGTCGTTGCCCACGCCGCTGCCGTCCTCGGGCGAGACCAGCACCCACTGCGGTTTGGTGACCAACACGGACTGGTCCCAGCCGGCGGGCGCGGGCTCCTCGTTGCCCGCGCTGTCGGCGGACGTCGAGTAGAAGAAGTACGCGCCGAGGCCTTCGGGCAGGTCGAAGCGGAACGTCGAGCCGTCGGTCGACGAGCCGAACAGCGTGAACGGGCCCTGGTCGTCGCCGTGACGGTACCAGAGGTCGACGCGCGCGACGCCGCTCACGGCGTCGGTGGCCGTGACGGTCACGTCGAAGGGCAGGCCCTGGAAGGCGACGACCACGGGATCGACCGCCGACGCCGGCGGGCTGGCGTCCTGCATCGAGGAGACCGTGTTGGACCACAGCGAGATCAGCAGGTCGGCGTCGCGGGCGCGGACCCGGTAGTAGCCGGTGAAGCCGTCGACCAGACCCGTGAAGGCGTACGAGGTTTCGGTGATCCAGCCGCTGGTGGCCAGCACCTGCGCGAAAGCGGGGTCGGCGGCCAGTTCGGCTTCATAGGTCACAGGGGCGTTGCCGGAAACGGGATCCCACACCAGCACGAGCGAGCCCCCGGTGGTGATCTCCGGCAGTGCGGCCAGCAGCGGGCGGCCCGGCCCGCTCTCGATCACCTCGAGCCGCTGGCCGGCCGGCACGTTGGTGAGGTTCTGCTCGATCCCGGAGGGCCAGCGGATCAGGATCGAGTCGGCCGCGGTCGCGGCGCCCAGGCCGAACTCCACGGTGAGGGAGTTCTGGGACAGGAAGCCGGTGATGCCCTCGACCTCGCGGAGCATCGACGTCCCGCCGACCACGCAGCGCACGCGCGCCCCGATCGCCGACGTGTTCGCGGACATCGACACGAGGTCCAGCTGCAGCCAGTTGTTGGTCTGCGCGTCGGGCACGTCGTTGCGGAACAGGAAGTTCGGCGTGCCGGACATGTTGCACAGGTAGATGTCCAGGTCGCCGTCGTTGTCGTAGTCGGCCCAGGCGGTGGCCGTGGTGTTCTCGCCGGCGCCGATGCCGGCGCCGTTGGCCGGCGCCACGTCGGTGAAGACCCAGCGTCCGGGGTTCAGCGGGTCCTCGCCGTCGTTGCGGAACAGGTGGTTGGGGACCCAGTCGCCCGTGGCGTCGGTCCAGTGGTTGCCGACGTAGAGGTCCAGGTCGCCGTCGTTGTCGTAGTCGGCCCAGCCGGTGCCGGTCGTGTAGGCGGGATCGCCGAGGCCGGCGCCGCTGACTGCCGTGACGTCCTCGAAGCGGTTGACGCCCGGCACGCGGTGGTAGAGGCGGTTGGCGCCGTCGTTGGCCAGGTAGAAGTCGAGCCAGCCGTCGTTGTCGTAGTCGCCCCAGCTGGCGTTCATCCCGTTGCCCGTGTCCTCGATGCCCATCAGCGCCGCCACGTTCGTGAAGACCCACTGGCCGGGGTTCAGGGGATTTTCGCCGTCGTTACGGAAGAGCCGGTTGGGACCGTTGTCGTAGTTGGCGAGGTGGAGGTCGGGGTCGCCGTCGTTGTCGTAGTCGATCCACGAACAGCCCATGGTGTACATGTCGTCGCCGACGCCCGTGCCGTCGGTCGGCGCGACGTTGACGAACAGCCACTGCCCCGGATTCATCGGGTCTTCCCCGTCGTTGCGCCACAGGTAGTTGGGGCCGTCGTTGCAGAGGTACAGGTCGAGGTCGCCGTCGAGGTCGAAGTCGACCCAGGTCGCGGCGCGGCCGCTGCCGGCGGGGTCGGTCGTGCCGGTCTGCGGCGCGATGTCCGTGAACGAGCCGTTGCCGTTGTTGCGCCAGAGGTGGTTGGGCGCCGGCCCGCCCACGGCCATGTTGGACTGGTACACGTCCAGGTCGCCGTCGCCGTCGAAGTCGCCCCAGGAGATGCCCTGCCCGTAGGCCGGGTCGGCCATGGCGCCGGTGGTGATGTCCTGGAAGAGCCAGGAGTCGGGGTTGCCCAGGTCGGGGCCCAGGTTGTGGAAGAGGTGGTCGGTGTCGTCGTTCGGCAGGAACCAGACGGGCCGGTTGGTGATGAACAGGTCGTAGAGGCCGTCGCCGTCGTAGTCGCCCCAGGCGGCGCCGCGGCCGTTGCCGTTGTTGCCGACGCCCGAGCCGTCGGCCGGGGCGACGTTGACCCAGTGCGACGGCTCGACGACGACCGTGACGTCGGGCATCGGCGGCGCCGCTTCCACGTTGCCGATGTTGTCGGTGGCGATCGAGTACAGCTCGTAGGTGGCCGGACCCTGGGGGCTGGTGAAGACGAAGGGCTGCCCGTCGGACCGGGTGCCGAAGAGCGTCCAGGGGGCCGGGGCCACGCGGTAGTAGAGGCCGACCGAGGCCACGCCGCTGCCGGTGTCCGTGGCCAGGTACGCGACGCTGAACGGCACGTCCTGCTGCGGGCTCGCGATGGCGTTGAGCGACGAGACGGGGGGCGCGTCGTCCTGGAGCGAGCCCACGGCGCCCGACCAGCGCGAGGCGATGCCGAGCGCGTCGCGCGCGCGAACCCGGTAGCGGACGAGCTGGCCGTCGGACAGTCCAGTGAACTCGTGCGAGAGGCCGGCGATCCAGCCCGAGTCGCCCACCAGCGTGGCGAATCCGGTGTCCAGCGCGGCCTGCACGCGGTACGCGACGGCGCCGCTGCCGGACTCGTCGCTCCAGGACACGGTGTTGGTCGTGCCGGAGGTGTAGGCCGGCTCGGCGGCCATGACCGGGGAGTCCGGGCCGGGTTCCACGACCTCGAGCAACTGGCTCGCTCCGACCGAACCGAGTTGCTGGACGACGCCCGAGGGCCAGCGCACGATCAACGAGTCGATCACGGCGCTCATACCGAGGCCGAACTCCGCCCGCAGGCTGTTCTGGCCGTGGTAGCCCTCGCCGCCGTTGATCTCGCGGACCTGCGAGTGGGTGCCGGTGACCACGCGCACGCGGGCGCCGATGGCCGAGGCGTTCGAGAGACGGCCGACGAGGTCGAGGTGCAGGTAGTCGGCGCCGCTGGCCAGGTCGTTGCGGACGAGCTTGTTGGGGCGGTCCGCGTTCCAGTTGACGAAGTACATGTCTGTGTCGCCATCGGCGTCGTAGTCGGCCCAGCCGGCCGCGGAGCCCAGGCCGAGGTCGTTGGCGAGCAGGACATCGGCGGCGTCCACGAACAGCCAGCCGTTGGGGTTCAGCCCGTCGGGCCCGTCGTTGCGGTACAGGCGGCTGTTCTGCGTCACGATCCCGTTGTCGTAGTTGGTGACCCAGAGATCCAGGTCGGCGTCGTTGTCGTAGTCGACCCAGCTGCAGTGGCGCCCGTTGCCGGCGTCCGCGACGCCCGCCGCGACGCCGATCGACTGGAAGATGCCGCCGTTGTTGCGGTACAGGCGGTTCGCGGTGCCGTAGTTGGTGAGGTAGAGGTCCAGGTCGCCGTCGTTGTCGAAGTCGCCCCAGGCCGCGCCGCGGCTGGGTCCGGTGTGCGTCAGGCCGGCGGCCGCGGTCACGTTCACGAAGACGCGGTCGGGATCGTCGGGATCGCTGGGGGTCTGGGGGTCGTTGCGCAGCATCTGGCTCGGGCCGTTGTAGTTGGCGATGAAGAGATCCTGGTCGCCGTCCCGGTCGTAGTCGGCCCAGGCCAGACCCTGGCTGTCGAAGGTGCTCGTGGCGCCGGTGGCGGCCGTCACGTCGGTGAACGTGGTGAAACCGGGGGCCTGGGGGTCGGCGCCGTCGTTGCGCAGCAGGTAGTTGCTGATCGCGTCGCAGATGTAGAGGTCGAGGTCGCCGTCGTTGTCGTAGTCGACCCAGGCCGCGGAGTGGCTGGCCCGGGTCGAGCCGAGCACCAGCGAGTTGGTGACGTCCACGAAGACGCGGTTGGGATCTTCCGGGAAACCGGGGTTGACCGGGTCATTGCGGAAGAGGTGGTTCGCGCCCTGCGTGTTCGAGAGGTAGAGGTCGGGGTCGCCGTCGTTGTCGTAGTCGCCCCAGACACCCACGCTCGAAACCTGGCTGCTGCCGATGCCCGTCCCGTTGGTGGGCGCCACGTTCGTCCACAGCCACTGGCCGGGGTTGCCCGGGTCCGCGCCGCCGTTGCGGAACAGCTTGTTGACGCCGTTGTTCGCCAGGTAGATGTCCAGGTCGCCGTCCAGGTCGAAGTCGGCCCAGGACACGCCGTGGCTGGGAGTAGCATCCGCCAGGGCGGGCGTGGTTGCGTCCGACCATTGCGCCGCGGCTGGGCCGGCGGCGAAGGCGAGCAGCAGTGACAGTAGGGAGATGACCCCGGTGTGGGGCGCGGACTTCGGCAACTTGAACATCGTGGATGTCCTTTCCACTGACAGACCGACGTTGGACGACCACCGCACCCGCGGGACCGCCCGGGCAGCGTCGCACAATTCTACACTAAATCAGACCTAATATCAATTATCGGCAGGCGGGGGTTTGAACTTGAGCCTCAGTATTCCCCGAAGCCCAGCTTGCCGAGGCCAATATGAATACCCCAATTCCGTCCCACGCGCCACCATATGTCTCTCGGGACCCTGTCCTTAAGGTTACCGCGATGCCGCCAACCCATAGGGCGTGATCACTCTCGTGACAGGGGTGTCCTGGAGACCCTGAAGCCAGGATGGCGAAAGGGCCGGAAGGCCAAGCGCGCCGAGCACACGAGGTGCCCGGCGCGCGTCCCCTGTCACGAGGGTGATCACGCCCTATGGTTTGGCAGCATCATCGGTAACCGAAAATTTCGGCCCAGATGATCAGGACGATCAGGCTCAACCCGATCCCCAGCGCCGTGAATCCGAACACCTTGAGCGCCCGGACCATGTTCGGCGACAGGGGGTCGACCAGGTGCTTCTCCAGTTCCCCGGACTCGACCAGCTCGCGGTACTCGCGGGGCCGGTCGGCCTTGAACTCCTCCAGGGACATCCGGCCGGTGAAGATGACCGGGTCCATGGGGAAGCGGTCGGGCCGGAAGTGCGTGTTGAAGAAGTGCACCGTGAAGATGAACCCGGTCGCCAGCAGCGCCTCGTCCGAGTGGATGATGGTCGCCACGTTGACGAACCAGCCCGGCAGCACGCGGGTGAACACCTCGGGGAACCACAGGATGAGGCCCGACAGGCCGATCATGCCCACGCCCCAGAACACCGCGAAGTAGTCGAACTTCTCCCAGTAGGTCCAGCGGCCGTACTCGGGCCGCGGGCCCAGGCCGACGAACCAGCGGATCGTCTGCACGAACTCCACGCCGTCGCGCTTCTTGGGCATCATCGAGTTGGGGCCGGTCAGGAATCCCACCCAGCCCAGGCCGGACTGCTTCTTGCGCCAGAAGATGTCGATGATGTGGCGCGTGAAGTAGAAGAACGTGATCAGGGCGCAGAGACGGTGGATCACGCCGGTGCCCTGGAAGCCGCCCAGGGCGTGGGAGATCCACTGCGCCCACCCGAAGTAGGCGAACTTCAGGGTCATGCCGGTGACCGCCAGGCCCAGGAAGCTGACGATCACCAGGATGTGCAGGTAGCGCGGCAGGCGCTGGAAGCGGCGGAACTGCTTCTCGCCCGGCTGCTGGTCGCGGCGCAGCTGGCGCGAGTGCTTCAGGGCCATGATCGAGCGCGGCAGCCACAGCAGCGTGTGGATGCCGAAGAAGGCGAAGGTGCCCACCAGCAGCGACGTCATGAACAGCCATGTGTAGTGGATGAACGGGTACTTGTCCTTGTCGTGGTGCGTGGCGTGCGTCAGGTAGCCCGCGAAGCGGCGGTGCGACTCGGGATGGCACTGGGCGCAGGTGGCCACGATGTTGTCGCGCGAGAGCGTCGAGGCCGGGTCGCCGGGCGGCAGGATGTCGTGGGAGCCGTGGCAGTCCTGGCACTTGGCCGTCTCGGTGTAGCCCAGCTTGACGACCTTGCCGTGGAACGTCTCGAAGTAGGAGTCCGTGACGTCCTGGTGGCAGTGGCCGCAGGTGGTGACGATCTCGTGCATGAAGCCCCGGGCGTCGGTCTCGGTGATCTCGTGCGAGGAGTGGCAGTCGTTGCACATCGGCAGCTGGACGCCGTCGCGCTCCTCCCCCGTGAAGTGGATGCTGTTGCGGAAGGTTTCGAAAATGCCTTCGTGGCAGTGGGCGCAGGTACCCACGATCCGGCTGCGGTTGATGGACGAGCGCACGTCGGTCTGCGGCAGGACGTGGTGGGCGGTGTGGCAGTCGGTGCAGGTCGCCGAGACGACCAGGCCGCTCTGCTGGATGGCCCGGCCGTGCACGCTCTCCGCGTAGTTCTCCACCATCCCCTTGTCGCGGCCCGTGTAGCGGACGTCGGCCTTGCCGCCGGCCCCATGGCACTCCGCGCACAGCACGGCGACGTTGCTGACGTAGGTGGGCGACCGGGGGTCGACGTGCAACCGGACGCCGTGCGTGCCGTGGCAGGTGCGGCACTGGGGCGCATCGGGGTCGCCGCGCGCCAGCAGCGTGCCGTGGGTGCTCTCGGCGTAGAGGTTCACCTGCTCGGCGTGGCAGATGGAGCAGTCGACCCGGCCGGTGACCGTGGCGCAGGCCCGCTCGGGGTGGTTCGGCGTCGTGCCGGTATGGCACTGGGCGCAGGTCACCTTGCGGTGCGCCGAGCCGCCGGCCTCGGCGGCGTCGACGAAGAGGGAGACAGTCTCGTCGCCGCGCACCACCGACAGGTCCCGGCGGCCGTGGCAGGCCAGGCACTCGCCGTCCGAGACGCCCTCCTGGTAAGTGACGCGGCGCACGCGGTGGGGCTGGTGGCATTCGACGCAGGCCGGGACCTTGTGGGGCTCCTTCTCCCACAGTGCGCCCTCGATCACCTTCTGGTGGACCTGCTCGATGCGCCCGTGGCACTTCTGGCAGGTGGCCGCCACGCGGTCGCGCGAGATCGACGACTTGGAGTCGGTGTGGGGGCGCACGTCGTGGGCGGTGTGGCAGTCGACGCAGACCGCGGAGATGGTCAGCCCGCGCTTGAACAGGCCCTCTCCGTGGATGCTCTGCGAGTAGTGGGTCAGGATGCTGTCCTGCGGGATGTCGTACATCCGCGTGACCGGCGTCCCCTCCTTGTGGCAACCGCCGCACATCAGCGGGATGTTGAAGCGGTTCACCCGGGAGGTCGGCTCTTCGGGCGGCAGGATGTCGTGGGCGCCGTGGCAGTCCGCGCAGCTCGGCGCGTTCGGATCCCCGGCAGCCACCCGCCGCCCGTGCAGGCTGCCCGCGTAGATCGTCGCGACGTCGTCGTGGCACGTGGCGCAATCCACCGGTGCGAGACGGGACTCGTGCTCGCCCCCGACGCCGGCCAGGTCCGCGTGGCAGTCGACGCAGGCCAGCCCCCCGCGGCCGTGCACCGAGCCCTCGAAGACATTCTTGGCGACGTACAGGGAAACGACGTTGCCGCCGCGGTTCTTGGTCAGGGTCTGGTCCTCGTGGCAGACCAGGCAATCGTCGATCGTCTGGGCGGCGGCGGCGCCGGCGAGCGATACCAGGAGCCAGGGCAGTGCTACCAGCAGCAGCGGACGCCGGACGGCGCGGGACGGGATCGGCATGGCGGTGACTCCCGGCTGCGTCTTGAGAAACGGTTTCGAATCTGTGAGATCAACAGTGGCCTGCGATCACCCTGCTGTCAATAGGGGGATCCACCGCCGACATGGGAGCTTGCGGACCGCGGAAGACAGATGGATATTCGGCCCGCCACGCCGGCCTCCGGCGGCTTTTTCCGCCTCATTCCCGGGACACGGACGGTCATGCACAGAGTCCTGTTCGCCGCTTCGCTCGCCCTGCTGCTCGTCGCCACCCTGGCCGGCCCCGCCCGCGCCGAAGAGGAACCGCGCGCCTACTTCTATCACGGGCTGGAGTACGGCACCGATTCGCTCATCCATCCCCTGCGCCTGGTCGTCAACGGCGGTTGGGGGATCATGCAGCTGTCGAGCCGCGACAACCATCCCCTGGACGTCGACTACCGGCAGGGCTGGAAGAACGTCTGGAAGAATCTGGCCGATCCCGGCGGCGCCATCCAGGCGGAGGGCTGGTGGGACTTCCTGCAACGCGAGGTCATCCCGGTCAGCTTCAACAGCGGCAAGGCCCACTACTGGCCGAACTACACGCAGCACCTGCTCGGCGGCGGGATGAGTTACCGCATGACCCAGGAGTGGTACCGCGCGCACGGCTACGAGCACGCGTCGGTCTGGAGCGGCGGCACGCTGATGCTCTACCACCTGCTGAACGAGGTGGTCGAGAACGACGACTACGACGGCTGGACCACCGATCCGGTCGCCGACATCCTGCTGTTCGACCCGGCGAGCATCATCCTGTTCAGCAACGAGGGGGTCTGCCGATTCTTCGGCGAGACCCTGCACATGAGCGATTGGTCCTACCAGCCGATGATCGATCCCTGGCACCAGACGCTCGTCAACAACGGGCAGAACTTCGCCATGAAGCTGGACCTGCCGAAATGGGAGCACTGGAGCCTGTTCTACCACTACGGCACGCACGGCGAACTCGGCCTGTCGCGGACCTGGGACAACGGCCGCAGCCTCTCGTTCGGCGCCGGGATGAAGGCCGACGTGCTGATCGACATCACGCAGTACCACAAGGGGGCCGAACTGGCGGCGACCGCCGGCGTCTTCTACGACCGCCACAACTCGCTGCTCGCTTCGGTGCTGTGGGCGCGGTCCAAGGATTACAAGCTGCGCGTGAACCTCTACCCGGGCCTGTTCGAGGTCGCCGGCCTGCGGCCGGGCCTCGCCTTCAACCTCAACCGCAACGACAGCTTCGCGATGGGCGTCAACCTGAGCATGCTGGGCCTCCCTTTCGGGATCGCCGGCGGCCGGGAACCCACCATCGGGAACTGATCCCTACCCCGGACGGACTGCGGCCGGCCGGCTCGGCAGCGTCAGCGTGAACTCGCTGCCCCCGCCGGGCGTGGAGCGCACGTCCACCTCCCCGCCGTGGAACAGCGCGATGTGCTTGACGATGGCCAGGCCCAGGCCGGTGCCGCCCTCCTGCCGGCTGCGGGCCCGGTCCTCGCGGTAGAAACGCTCGAAGAGCCGCGGCAGGTGCCGGGCCTCGATGCCGCGGCCGTCGTCGGCCACGACGATGCGCACCACGTCCCCGTCCTCGCGCGCCGACACGGTGACCCGCGTGCCCTCTTCGTTGTACTTGATGGCGTTCTCGATGAGGTTGACCAGGGCCTGCTCCAGCAGCGGCGGGTCGAGGTGGGCGCGCAGTCCCGGCTCGCAGGTCACCACCAGCAGCGCGCCGCGCGCGTCGGCGTGGGGCTGGCAGGTCTGCACGGCTGCGGCCAGGACGCCGGCTACCGGGTAGACCCCCATTTCGCGGCTGGTCTGGCCGGTGCCCTGCTCCAGCCGCGACAGGCAGAGCAGATCCTCGATGATCGCCTGCAGACGGTCGGCCTGGCGGGCGACGATGTCCAGGAAGCGCCGCGCGTCTGCGGGGTGGTCGAGTGCGCCGTCGCGCAGTGTTTCGACGAAGCCCTTGATCGAGGTGACGGGTGTCTTGAGCTCGTGCGACACGTTGGCCACGAACTCCTGGCGCACGTTCTCCAGCTTGCGCATGCGGGTCACGTCGTGCATGACCACCAGCGTGCGCGGCGGCTCGCCCGGGCGCTCCAACCGCACCCCGTGCACGCGCAGGTGGACCGTCCCGCCGTCGGTGCCGGGCAGTTCCAGGTCGGCCTCGCAGGCGGCGGCCGCCGCCTCACCCGCCGTGCGCTCGATGAAGCGCTGCAGCGCGGCGTGCCGCAGCGCCTCGGGCACGGTGCGGCCCGCAGCGCCTTCGCGGGGCACGCCCAGCAGGTCGGCGCCGGCCTGGTTCAGGCTGACGATGCGCTGGCGGGCGTCGATCAGCAGGACCCCCTCGACCATGCCCGCGAACACGGCCTCGAGCTCGTCCCGCTGGCGTTCCGCGGCTCGGATGCGCTCGTCGAGCTGGGCCGCCATGGCGTTCATGGCCTCGGCCAGCTGGTCGATCTCGCTCGTCTCCGCCGGCGGCAGGCGGTGCTCCAGGTCGCCGGCCGCGTAGAGCTCCGCGCTGCGCCGCAGCTGTTCGAGCGGCCGGCTCAGCCGGCGGCTGATCCACAGACTGACCGCGGCCGCCAGCAGCGCCACCGCCAGCGCGCTCAGGGTGATCCGCTCCCGGATGGCAGCCAGTTCGGCGTCGACGAAGACGGCGGAGACCGCCAGGCGCAGCACGGCGACCGTCTCGCCGCCGCGGACCAGGGGCTCTGCGTAATAGATGAGATCGTGCCCCAGGGTGCGGCTTTCACGGATCGCGGTGGAGGAGCGGCCGGCGAGCGCCGCCTGCACCTCCGCGCGGTCGGCGTGATTCTCCAGCGCGGCGGAGTCCCCGTCGGAGTCGCCGAGCACGGTCCCGTCGGGAGCGATGATCGTGAGGCGGGCGCCCAGTCGTCGCGACTGGTCGCGGCACGCCGCGTCGCGCTCGGCCGACGGCGCGGCGGCGGGGAACCAGACCTCGAAATCGATCCCGATCTCGCCGACATCGTGCCGCATGTCCGTGACGGCGCGGTCGCGGAACGAGGTGCGCACGACGTGCGCGGTCAGCGCGGAGACGGCGATCAGCGACAGGGTGGTGATCGCCACGAAGGCGGGGAAGAGCTGCCAGAACAGGCGACGCCGGCCCATGGTCGACTTCCTACTCGGCAAACCGGTAACCGACGCCGCGGACGGTCTCCACCAGGTCGCCCCGGTCGCCGAGCTTGCGGCGCAGGGTGGCGATCTGCACGTCGATGGAGCGGTCCAGGACCGGGTGGTCCTCGCCGTGCACGCCGCGCACGATCTGCCGCCGCGTGAAGACCCAGCCCGGGCGCCGGGCCAGGAACTGCAGGATACCGAACTCCGTGGTGGACAGGTCGACCTTGCTCCCCGCCACGGTCACCTCGTGCCGGCCGGGGTGGATCGTCAGGTCGTCGATCTCGATCACATCCTGCGTCGCCGGCACGGTGCGCGCCGTGCGTCTCAGGACCGCGCCGACCCGCGCCGCGAGCACCTTGGTGCTGAAGGGCTTGGTGATGTAGTCGTCCGCGCCGAGCTCCAGGCCGGCCACGATGTCGGCCTCCTCGCCCCGGGCCGTCAGCATGATCACGGGGATGGAGCGGGTCTCCTCCTGCTGCTTGAGCCGCCGGCAGACCTCCTTGCCGTCCAGACCCGGAAGCATGAGATCCAGCAGGATCAGCGCCGGTCGCGCCCCAAGGACGGCGGCCAGCCCCTTCTCCCCGGTCTCGGCGGCCACCACCACGTGGCCCTCGCGCTCCAGCGTGTAGCGGACGAGCTCCTGGATGTCCTCCTCGTCCTCGACGATCAGGATCGTGTCCTTGGCCATGCCCTCACCTCCCGGGGCCCATGATAGGCAGTCATGCCCTCCACGTCTGTGAAATCTTGGTGAAATCGGCCCGGACGCATCCCGGGGTGGACAGATGGGCGCCGGAAGCGCAAATTCATGGCGGTGCGAACCGGCGGTTTCCCACAGAGGAGAGAACGATGACGACGGCCGTGCGGACCCTGACCTTCCTGACGATCCTGGCCGGCGCGGCGGCGGTCCTGACGGGCTGCGGCGGCGTCCTGGGCGAGAAGTTCTACGACTACACGCCGCCCACGCCTCCGGACATGCAGCTGCTGGCGTTCTCCAAGCTGATGACCGGGTCCTTCAGCAGCGCCCCGCAGGCGGCCGCGGACCCCGAGTTCCGCGACATCCGCCTGGAGATGTCCCAGATCTGGCCGGCCCGCAGCGACGGCGTCTGGCTCTACGTCGAGCAGACCGTCGCGGGCGCTCCGGCCCCCTACCGCCAGCGCGTGTACCGCCTCACGCGCAAGGACGCCGACAGGTACGTCAGCGACGTCTACACCCTGCCCGACGAGGCGTCCTTCGCCGGCGCCTGGAACGACCCGGCCCGTTTCGCCGCCCTCACCCCCGAACAACTCGCCCCGAAGCCGGGCTGCGGGGTGACCCTCGACAAGGTCGACGCCTACACCTACAAGGGCGCGACCACCGACAAGAAATGCGCCAGCGAACTCGACGGCGCCTCCTACGCTACGTCCGAAGTGACCGTCACCGCGATGTGGATGAAATCCTGGGACCGCGGCTACGACAACGACGGCCAGCAGGTCTGGGGCGCCATCAAAGGCCCCTACATTTTCACGAAAACCTCCTCCCGGTCGCGGGCCGGGTATACGCACCGGCGGCGGGGGTCCCTACCCGCGCCGCCGTTGCGTATACCCGGCCCTGTAACAGGGGCCTGTCCGGGACATCGTCCCTCAGTTGTACATGCGGTCGATGAGGTGGCGGTACTTCTCAGCGATCACCTTGCGCCGCACCTTCAGCGTCGGGGTGATCTCCCCGGTCTGCTGCGTGAACTGACGGGCCAGCAGCGTGAACTTGCGGATCGTCTCGAAGGGCGCGAGCTGCTGGGAGCGCGAGCGGATCCGCTCCTCCATGAGCTGCACCACCTCGGGCTTGCCGATCAGGTCCTCGTGGTCGCGGAAGGCGATGCGCTTCTCCAGCGCCCACGCCTTGAGCGCCTCGAAGGCGGGCACGACCAGGGCGCTGACGTACTGGCGGCGGTCGCCGACGACGGCCAGCTGGTCGATGAAGTGATCGCCGCCCACGAGCATCTCGATGCGCTGCGGCGCGACTTTCTTGCCGGTCGAGGTGACGATCAGGTCCTTGATGCGGTCGGTGACCACCAGGTAGCCGTCCGCGTCGAGGTGCCCGATGTCGCCGGTGTGGAGCCAGCCGTCGCGCAGGGCGGCGGCGGTCTCCGCCGGCCGGTTGTGGTAGCCGGCGGTGACGTTGGGGCCGCGCACGAGGATCTCCCCGTCGTCGGCGATGCGCACCTCGACGCCGTCGATGGGCTTGCCCACGGTGCCGAAGCGCCAGGCGCCGGGCGCGTTGCAGGTGATCATGGGCGCCGTCTCGGTCAGCCCGTAGCCCTGGCAGATCAGCAGGCCCGCCGCCAGGAAGAAGTTCTCGATGTCCGACGACAGGGGCGCCCCGCCCGCCGACAGGACGCTCTTGGGCCCGCCCATCAGGTCGCGGATCTTCCGCAGCACCAGGCGGTCGGCGACGGCGTGGCGCAGCTTCAGCCCCGGGCCGGCGCGCCTGCCGCGGTCTGCGGCCTGGTACGCCCCGCCGGTGCGCACGGCCCAGTGGAACAGGGTCCGGCGCAGCCGCGGCGCGCGGGCGATCTTCTCGTGCACGGCGGTGTGCACCTTCTCGTAGAGGCGCGGCGCGGACACCATCGCCGTCGGCCGGACCTCCGCCAGGTAGGCCACGACCTGCTTGGGATCGGCGACGAAGGAGTTGCGGGCTCCCTTGAAGTAGACGTAGTAGGACCAGGCCCGCTCGTAGACGTGGCTCAGGGGCAGGAAGCAGAGCGAGTGGTCGTCGGGTCCGAGCTCGAACCGCCGGTCGAGGCTCGCGAACTGGCACCGGAAGTTGGCGTGCGTCAGCAGGACGCCCTTGGGGTCGCCGGTCGTGCCGGAGGTGTAGATGATCGAGGCGAGATCGTCGTCGCTCGCCGCGGCCTCGCGCCGGCGCAGTTCGGCGGCGGTCCCGGGCTCGATCGCGGCCGCGGCCAGCGTGGCCAGGGCGATCGCGCCCGGCGCCTGCGCGGGCGCCTCGCCTTCGCACAGGATCAGGGTCCGGCCGGCGGCGACGCCCGCCGCGGTCACCGCCTCCTGCGGCGTGCCGGCGACCAGCACGCGCGCGCCGGAGTCCTCGACGATCGCAGCGAGCTGTTCTGCGGTGCTGGTGGCGTAGACCGGGACCGTGACCGCCCCGACCGACAGCACGGCGAGGTCGCACAGCGTCCAGGCGGGCATGTTGGGCGCGTACAGCGCCACGCGGTCGCCCGGAGTCACGCCCAGGCGCACCAGCCCCGCCGCGATGCGCTCGACCGTCGCGTCCAGTTCCGCGTAGGTGATCTCCAGCCAGCGGCCGTCCGACTTGTGACGCATCGCGACGCGCGCACCGCGGCCGCGGGCCCGATCCCGGATGTCCAGAGCGAGATTCTGCAAGGGGGAAGCCTCCGCGTTCGGACGGTCAGCGTTCGTCCGCCTGCGAGGCGCCTCCCCGCCAGGAGGCCAGCAGGAAGGAGTCGGGAGGCGAGGTGCGCGTGGTCGCCGGCTCGTCGCCGGTGACCACGCGCAGGACGGGTTCGGTCTCCTCGGACACGATGCCGAACCCCGAATCGCGCAGCAGGGCCACCGCGGCGAGCCGGTCGGCGCGGTCGACGCAGTGGCAGAAGAGCCCTTCGGGCCGCAGCAGCCGGCCGATCACCGGCATCATCGCGCGCAGGTAGCGGGGCGTGAACTGCTGCATCAGGTCGCTGCCGGTGACGACGTCGACGCCGTGGTCGGGCAGCGTGGCCTCGAGCAGATCGTAGGGCGCTAGGTACTGCATCCGGAACTGCCGCAGCACCGCGAAGACGGTCTCGTCGTCGACCACGCGTAGCCGCTGCAGTACGTCGCGCTCGGGCAGGCCGAGCCGTTCGGAGATCTCGCGCGAGTGTCCCCGCAGGTTGAAGGCCGTGCGGACCAGGAGGTCCTGGTCGAGGGCGCGCACATGGTCCACCAGGATGATGTCGTCGCTGCCGGCGAGGCCGTAGATCAACGGCACGACCGGCGCCGCGCCGGTGCCGATCTCCAGCACCGTGGCGCCCTGCAGGTCGCGCCCGGAGGCGCGCAGCAGTTCGACCTGGCGCAGGGCCTGTTCGAGGATCCGGGGCACGATCGCGGGGCTGACGGGTCCTCGGGCCGCACGGTTCTCAGGCCGCGGCTTCCCCAGCCCCGTCCACCGTCGCCAGAGGTCCAGGACCTCCCCGTAACGGAATCCCATACCGCGCTCCCCGCCTTGTCGGCTCGATCTATCGAACATGCAACTTGTTTTTTCATTACAGGATACGCGGGACGAGCTCCCGCCTGCGACGGCATCCTGTGAAATCATGCTAACACACCCCCGGGGGCTTGACCAGCACGGGCATCGACGTGGCGCCGGCGTATCCCGGAGTTATCCTGTCCACTCTGTTCGAGATCCATCCGGAGTCAGGAGGTCGCCGATGCAACTCACCGTATCCCAGGAGTTCCGCGGCCGTGTCGCGGCC
Source organism: Candidatus Latescibacterota bacterium (assembly GCA_030658975.1). Taxonomy (GTDB): domain Bacteria; phylum Krumholzibacteriota; class Krumholzibacteriia; order LZORAL124-64-63; family LZORAL124-64-63; genus PNOJ01. The sequence continues at coordinate 3,397 of JAUSBL010000003.1, read as the reverse complement.
GGCCGGGTGTCCCGTGCGGACGCCGACCGTTTCGAAGCATTCGTGGCGACCTGCGACCGCCGCCTGATGCGGCACCCGGTCATCACCGACAACACCTACACGCGCTGGTTCGCGACCGGCGAGGCCGGCCGCGCCGATGTCACGCACATGATCGTGCAGTTCTCGGTCTTCTCGAACCTCTTCCTGGTAGCCCAACTGCTCAAGACGATCAACGCCTCGTCGCTGGAGGGGATGCGCGCTTCGAAGGAGATCCTCGCCAACGAGATCGGCGTCATCTTCAACAGCGCCGGCGGCCGCCCCGGCGGCGAGGACGCCGACCGGCAGGGCGATCCCGAGCTGGTCTCGATCGAGGGCTCGGTCGACGGCGGCGTGTTCCGCTTCCGGGCCGCCCACTTCGAGTGGCTGCTCAAGATCGGCGAGAAGCTCGGACTCGGCTTCAACGACATGGGCAAGCGCAGCCACGGCACGCCCGCCACCCTGTTCTTCTGCGACCGCCTGGCCCAGATCTACGGCAGCGCCGACGCCAACATCGCCGAAGGCGCCAGCTTCGCGGTGGAGAACTGGGCCGCCGCGGGCTTCTGGAAGGAACTGATCGCCGGGCTCGAGGCTTTCAAACGGCGCGAGCAGCCCGACCTGCCGCTGGCCTTCTTCACCTGGCACGACCGCATCGAGGACCAGCACGCCGGCCACGTCATGGACGAGCTGGAGGAAGCCTTCTTCGCCGAGGGTTTCGACCAGGAGAAGTTCCTTCAGGGCGGACTCGACATGCTCGACGGGGTGCAGGCGTTCTGGCGGGGTTTGGACGAACACCGCATCGCTGCGCGATGGCATGCGGCCGCCTTGCGGCCGGCCTGACACACCACGTCCCCGTCGCCGCCGTCCCGCCCTTGCCGCGGGACGGCGGCGAACATCTTCCGCCCACTCCCGTACTTCCCCGCTGACGTCCCCGCCCGGTCCCTGTTAAGGTCGTGCCATGATCACGCGTTGGCTCACCAGGCTCGCGCCCGTGCGGCGGGAGGAGTCGGCCGCCGTCCTGTTGTCGGCCGCCTACTTCTTCTGCGTGCTGTGCGGCTACTACATCCTGCGCCCGCTGCGCGAGGAGATGGGCATCGCCGGCGGCGTGGACGGCCTGCCCCGGCTCTACATCGTCAACCTGGGCATCATGCTGCTGGCGGCGCCCGTGTTCGGGTTGCTGGTCAACCGCTTCCCGCGGCGCGTCTTCGTGCCCGCCGCCTACCGTTTCTTCATCGCCAACCTGCTGGTGTTCTGGGCGCTGCTGCGCTGGTCGCCCGCCGGTTCGGACCTGGCCCTGGGCCGCGTCTTCTACGTCTGGGTCAGCGTCTTCAACATGTGGGTCGTGTCGCTGTTCTGGGCGGTGATGGCCGACGGCTGGAACCTGGAGCGCAGCAAGCGCCTGTTCGGGTTCATCGCCGTGGGCGGCAGCGCCGGCGGTCTGGTCGGCGCCGGCCTGACGGCCCTGCTGGTCGGCAGCGTGGGCCGCACCGACCTGCTGCTGCTCTCGGCGGCGATGCTGGAGCTGGCCGTGCGCTGCCTGCGCGCGCTGCCGTCGCGCCTGCCGGCGCGCGGGGACGGCGAGGCGCCCGAAGGCGAGATCTGCGACGCGCCGCGGCGCGCCGGCGCGCTGGGCGGGATCGTCGCGATCGCGCGCTCCCCCTACCTGCTGGGCGTCGCGCTGTACCTGGTGCTCTACACCGTGTCGTCGACGATCCTCTACTTCGCCCAGGCGAACATCGTCGAAGCCGCCGCGGTCGGCCGCGAGGCGCGCGCCGCGATCTTCGCCCGCATCGACGCGGCGGTCAACGGGCTGACCCTGCTGCTGCAGCTGGGCGTGGCCGGCCGGCTGATCCCGCGGCTGGGCGTCGGCGGCACGCTGCTGATCGTGCCGGCGCTGACCGCCGCCGGTTTCGCCGTCCTGGGCGCCGTGCCCACCCTGACCGTCCTGGCGGTTTTCCAGGTCCTGCGCCGCGCGTCCAACTACGCGCTGATGCACCCGGCGCGCGAGACGCTGTTCACCGTGGTGACGCGGGAGCAGCGGTTCAAGTCCAAGAGCTTCCTCGACACCTTCGTCTACCGGGGCGGCGACGCCCTGGGCGCCTCGTTGTACACTGTCCTGGGACGGGCGGGCCTCGGCCTGGCCGGTCTCGCCGTAGCGACCGTGCCGGTCGCCGTGCTGTGGGGAGCCCTGGGCCTGGCCCTGGGCGCCGCGCAGCGGCGGCTGGCCCTGAAACGACAGGAGACTTCACCATGAGCATGGACCGACGCGATTTCCTGAGGACCACCCTGGCGGCCGGGGCCCTGGCGGCGGCCACTTCGCTGGCCCCGCTGCCGGCGGGCGCCTCGTTCACGAAGATGCGCAGCGACCGCCGCCTGCGCATCCTGGTGCTGGGCGGCACGCGCTTCCTGGGCCCGCACACCGTCAAGGCCGCCCTGGCGCGCGGCCACGAGGTGACGCTCTTCAACCGCGGCAAGTCGAACCCGACGCTCTTCCCCGACCTCGAGAAGCTCGAGGGCGACCGCGACGGCAAGCTCGACGCCCTGCGCGGCCGCGACTGGGACGCCGTCATCGACACCAGCGGCTACGTCCCGCGCATCGTGAAGATGTCCGCGGAACTGCTGCGCGACCACGTCCAGCACTACGTCTTCATCTCGACCATCTCGGTCTACGGCGACTTCAACCAGGTGGGCCTGAACGAGAAGTCGGCCGTCGGCACGCTGCCCGACCCGACGGTCGAGGAGATCACGGCCGAGACCTACGGCCCCCTCAAGGCCCTCTGCGAGCAGGCGGCCTCCGACGCCATGCCCGGCCGCGTCTGGAACGTCCGCCCCGGCCTGATCGTCGGACCGCTGGACGGCAGCGACCGCTTCACCTACTGGCCGGTGCGCGTGGCCCGCGGCGGCGAGGTGCTCGCCCCGGAGGGCCCCGGCGAGGCCGTGCAGATCATCGACGTGCGCGACCTGGCCGACTTCCTGGTCCTGGGCCTGGAGAAGCGCCTCGTCGGCCTGCACAACGCCGTCTCGCCGCCGGGCGAGCTGACGATGGGCGAGCTGCTCGAGACCTGCCGCGCCGTCTCCGGCTCCGACGCCACCTTCACCTGGGTCGGCCGCGACTTCCTGGCCGAGAACCAGGTCCAGGCCTGGAGCGACCTGCCCTGCTGGATCCCCACCTACGAGGAGGCCGGCGTCGGCACCATCCGCGTCGACCGCGCCCTGTCCGACGGCATGGTCCTGCGCCCCCTCTCCGAGACGGTGCGCGACACCCTCGACTGGTGGAAGACGCTGCCGCAGGACCGGACCGATGCGCTGCGCAGCGGGCTGGAAGCGGCGCGCGAGGCCGAGGTTCTGGCTGCGTGGCACGCCCGCTCAAAATAGGGTCGTG
>JAUSBL010000085.1 GCA_030658975.1 Candidatus Latescibacterota bacterium | reverse complement strand
GCCGTCGGCCGCCGGCGAGGACCGCCGCCGCGACGAGGGCCGCCGCGGTCACGGCCAGGCTGCCCATCGCGCCGCGCGAAGCGGTCAGGGGCAGGCAGGCCGCGGACGCGAGCCAGGCGAGCGCGCCGGCCAGACGCCAGCGCCGGCCGGAATCGCCGAGCCAGAGGGCCAGACCCAGCGGCGCGAAGAACGCCAGGTGCACGGCCAGGCCCACCGACCCGCGGTAGAACGAGCCCGGCTCCTCGTCCGACCTGCCGGCGATCATCAGCAGGAATTCCGCGACGCCGCCCACCGCCAGCAGAGCCGTCGCGCCCAGCGTGGCGGCCGTCCACCAGACCAGCGTTCCGGGGTGACGCCCCGCTCCCTCCTCGACGATCAGCAGCGGGACGCAGGCCGCCAGCACCAGCAGGCGGACGCCCCGCAGCCAGGCCGCGTCCGCGGGACCGCCGCCCGGTCCGGCCGCCAGGGCGACCAGGCCGACCGCGACGAAGGCGAGCCACAGCAGGATCGCCGGCGCGGGCCTGTGCAGAGGACGCGGCGCGAGCGCGCGGCGCGCCAGCCACCAGGCCGCCGCCGCGAGCAGCACGACTTCGGTGGCGTAGATCTCGCGACCGGGGGTCAGGAAGAAGAAGTCCAGCACGGGCCCGACCGGGACGATCGCCGCGACCGGCAACCGCGGCGCCGGCTGCGCGAACCAGACCAGGGCGGCGACGCCGAGCAGCAGCAGCGGTAGCCTTCCCGCCACGGACGCGCCTGCACCGGCCAGGGCGTGGACCAGCAGGCCAAGGCAGAGCAGAGCGACGAGGGCGGCGGGCGCCGCCTGCAGGGCGCGCTTCAAGGCGTCACCTCACGGTCGGAAGTGCGGTCGGAAGTGCGGTCCTGCGCCGGCCCTCCGCGCCGGCGGAGAGGGAAGCGCCGGGCCAGCCAGCAGCCCAGGGCCAGGCCGGCCAGGCCGGCGGTGATGTCCAGGGCCAGGTCGGCTCCGGGTGGCCGGATGTACTCGACGCGCGTCTTGGCGAAGATGTCGAACAGCTCCTTGCCCACGATCAGGGCGACGGCCAGCAGCACGACGCGCCGCAGCGGCAGCAGGCGCGAGGCGCCCCAGGCGATCGCGGCCGCGAAGACCAAATGAAAGAACCAGTCCACCGGCACGCCGAGCACGCGCATCCGGCTGAAGTATTCCATGCCGCCGCGGATCTCCCGCAGCACATCCAGGACCCACTCCATGCCTCGACCCTCCCGGGTTGGGTCGGGACTCCCGACCGATGGGCATGATACCAGCGATCGCCCCGGCCCGTCAGTCCCGATCCCGCCCCGAAGAAATCCGCGCCCGACTCCCGAAAAGGCTGTTGACTTTCCCACAGACGCATATAGTTTGACGCAACTCGCGAGGGCGTCGCCGGGACTGGCGGCGCCGGGATCGCGGGTCCGGGATCGTGCCCAGGGAGGGATGCCACATGCGCCGCTGCCCCACGTCCGCACGCAGCGACCACAGCGTCGACGCCGTCGTGGCCGTCGAGCGAGAGGAGGAGCGCTCCGAGGAGCCTCCTTCCCCATCCGTCATCACCGCCGAAGTTCAGCTCACCCCTGAACCGACCGCCCTTCCTCCTGGAGCGCCAGGTGGATTTTTTTATCCCCACCGGGGAGCGCGCACCGGCGAGCGCACGCGCGCGTTTCGCCGCGCCTTCTTCCCCGAGGCGACCGCCGCCGAGTGGAACGACTGGCACTGGCAGCTGCGCAACCGCGTCCGCACCTTCGAGCAGTTCGACCGCATGCTCGCGCTGTCGCCGGCCGAGCGGCTGGCGCTGCAGCGCGACGGCAGCATGCTGCCGGTGGCGGTGACCCCGTACTACATGAGCCTGCTCGACCCGGCCAACCCGCAGCAGCCGCTGCGCCGGACCGTCGTGCCGACCCAGGCCGAACACCTGCGCATGCCCGGCGAGGCCGACGACCCCCTGGGCGAGGACAGCCACAGCCCGGTGCAGGGCATCGTGCACCGCTACCCGGACCGCGTCCTGTTCCTGGTGCACGACTTCTGCCCCACCTACTGCCGCTACTGCACGCGGTCGCGCCTGGTGGGCCACGGCGAGTACTCGCCGAAGCAGGAGCAGCTCGAGGCGCGCATCGACTACATCCGCCGCACGCCGGCGGTCCGCGATGTGTTGCTTTCCGGCGGCGAGCCCCTGAGCATCGCCGACGACAAGCTGGACTGGATCCTCACGGAGCTGCGCCGGATCCCCCACGTGGAGATCGTGCGCATCGGCACCAAGTCGCCCGCGGTCATGCCGCAGCGCATCACGCCCGAGCTGGTGAAGATGCTGCGCAAGCACCACCCGCTGCTGATGAGCATCCACTTCCTGCACCCCGACGAGTGCACGCCCGAGTCGGCGACCGCCTGCGCGCGCTTGGCCGACGCCGGCATCCCGCTCGGCTCGCAGACGGTGCTGCTCAAGGGCGTCAACGACGACGTCGCGACCATGAAGCGCCTCATGCAGAACCTGCTCATGATGCGCGTGCGCCCGTACTACCTGTACCAGTGCGACCCGATCTCGGGGTCGTCGCACTTCCGCACGACGGTCGAGAAGGGCCTGGAGATCATCCAGGGCCTGCGCGGCTGGACCACAGGGTACGGGGTGCCGACCTACGTCATCGACGCCCCCGGCGGCGGCGGCAAGATCCCCCTGCAGCCGGACTACCTGGTCGGCCGCGAGGGGGGCGACGTCGTGCTGCGCAACTTCGAGGGCCGGCAGTACCGCTACCCCGATCCCCGCGGCCGCGGCGGCGCCGCCAAGCTGGAGAAGGGCCGCAGCCCCCGGCGCAAGTCGTGACGGAGCGGTCCTGACCCGGCAGACCTGACGACACCGCGCCCGGGAGCGATCCTCCCGGGCGCGGCCACGACCCGGCAGCCCGGACGGCGGAGCCGGCAGAGCGATCATGGGGGAGCGAGCATGCACGTCGGCCTGACTTACGACCTGCGCGACGACTACCTCGCCGCCGGCTACGGCGAGGAGGAGACCGCGGAGTTCGACCGCATCTCCACGGTCGAAGCGCTCGAGGGGGCCCTGCGCGCGTGCGGCCACCGCACCGAGCGCATCGGCAACGCGGCGCGTCTGGCCCGGCTGCTGACGACCGGCCGGCGCTGGGATCTCGTTTTCAACATCGCCGAGGGGCTGCACGGCATCGGGCGCGAGGCCCAGGTGCCGGTCCTGCTCGAACTCTACGGCATCGCCTACACCTTCGGCGACCCCCTGACGATGTCCCTGACCCTCCACAAGGGCATGACCAAGCGCGTCCTGCGCGACGCCGGCCTGCCGACGCCCGCGTTCGCCGAGGTGGCGCGGCTCGAGGACCTCGCCGGCGTCGATCTGCCGTACCCGCTGTTCGCCAAACCGATCGCCGAGGGCACGGGCAAGGGCATCGACGGGGCCTCGAAGCTGCGTACGCCGCGGGAGCTGGCCGACCGCTGCGCGCTGCTGCTGGAACGGTTCCGCCAGCCGGTGCTGGTCGAGACCTTCCTGCCGGGGCGCGAGCTGACCGTCGGGATCGTCGGCACCGGCGAGGACGCCCGCGCGCTGGGGACCATGGAGGTGGTCCTGCTGCCGCAGTCCGAGGCCGACGCCTACACCTACGTCAACAAGGAGCGCTGCGAGGAGCTGATCGAGTACCGCTTCCCGGACGCCGCCGCCGATCCCCAGGTGGCGACGGCCGAGCGCACCGCGCTCGCGGCCTGGCGCGTGCTGGGCTGCCGCGACGCCGGGCGGGTCGACCTGCGGGCCGACGCGCGGGGCGAGCCCCAGATCATGGAGCTGAACCCCCTGGCCGGTCTGCATCCTGAACACTCGGACCTGCCGATGATCGCCACGGCCAGGGGCCTGCCCTACGCCGACCTCATCGGCATCATCGTCGAGTCGGCCGCGCGGCGCCGCGGCGAGATCCCCCCCCTGCGCGCGGAGCTGCTCCATGCGGATCCTGATCCTGCATAACGCGGTCGCCGCCAACGCGGCGCCCGACGAGCGCGACGTGCTCGAGCAGGTCGCGGCGATCGCCGCGTCGCTCGCGCGCCTGGGCCACGAGCCCGCCGCCCTGGGCTGCGACCTGGACCTGCCCGAACTCGGCCGCAGCCTCCAGGACGCCGCCCCCGATCTCGTGTTCAACCTCGTGGAGAGCCTGGGCGGCGAGGGCCGCCTGATCCACGTCGTGCCCGCCCTGCTGGACGCGCTGGGCATGCGCTACGCCGGCTGCCCGTCGGAGGCCATGTTCACCACCTCGCACAAGATCCTCGCCAAACAGCTGCTGGCCGGCGCCGGTCTGCCCACGCCCGCCTGGTACGAGCTGCGCCGCGACCGGCTCGTCGCCGCCGGCGGCGGAGTCGGGACGCCCGCGCGCTGCCTGGTGAAGTCGGTGTGGGAGGACGCCTCCCTCGGCATGGACGACGACGCGGTGGTGGCGGCCGATCCGGAGAGCCTGCGCGCGGCCCTGGCGGCGCGGGCCGGCCGCCCCGGCGCCCCTGGTCGTCCCGGCGCTCCTTGGTTCGCCGAGGCCTTCGTCGACGGCCGCGAGTTCAACCTCTCGGTGCTCGACGGCCCCGACGGCCCGCAGGTGCTGCCGCCGGCCGAGCTGACCTTCGTCGACTACCCGCCGGACAAGCCGCGCATCGTGGGCTACGCCGCGAAGTGGGACGCGGACTCCTTCGAGTACTCGCACACCGTGCGCACCTTCGACCTCGCGCCCGCCGACGCGCCGCTGCTGGCGCGCCTGCGGGGACAGGCCCTGGCCTGCTGGGACCTGTTCGACCTGCGCGGCTGGGCGCGCGTGGACTTCCGCGTGGACGCCGCCGGGGAGCCCTGGATCCTCGAGGCGAACGCCAACCCCTGCCTGTCCGCGGACGCCGGCTTCCAGGCCGCCGTCGCGCGCGCGGGCCTTTCCTTCGACGACGCGGTCGCGCGCATCCTCGCGGCCGTCCCCGGAGCGTGATCGCGATGACGCCCAGCACCGAATTTCGCACCGAATTCCGCACCGAGACCCGCCCCGACGACGTCGCCGCCGTGCGCGACCTGGCCGCGGCCACCGCCTACTTCTCCACCTCGGAGGTGGCGATCGCCGCCGAGCTGGTCGAGGAGCGCCTGCAGAAGGGCCCGGCCAGCGGCTACGAGTTCCTCTACGCCGACGGCGACGGCCGCCTCGACGGCTACGCCTGCTACGGCCTGATCCCCTGCACCCTGTCCAGCTACGACCTCTACTGGATCGCCGTGCACCCCGACACCCAGGGCACCGGCCTCGGCCGCCGCCTCCTGCAGGAATGCGAGCGCCGCATCCGCGCGCTCGGCGGCACGGGCGTATACGCCGAGACCAGCGGGAAGGCCCAGTACGTCAGCACGCGCAGGTTCTACGAGCGGTGCGATTACGCTACGGGGGCGGTGTTCGCGGACTTCTACGGGCCCGGGGACGACAAATACGTCTTCGTCAAGAAACTGGGAGTGTCATCCCCGTCGTGACAGGGGACGCGC
>JAUSBL010000083.1 GCA_030658975.1 Candidatus Latescibacterota bacterium | reverse complement strand
GACCTCGAGACCAAGGAGATGCTCGTCGCCGCCCTGCGGGACTTCGAAGGCACGATGCTCTTCGTCAGCCACGACCGCACCTTCCTGCGCGGCCTGAGCACCAAGGTCCTCGAGCTGAGGCCCGGCGACGGCGCCGGCGAGCCGGCGCTGCCGCCCCTGGTCTACGACGGGTCGTACAGCGAGTTCGTGACGAGCACGGGGGGGGAGGCGGCGGGCGTCCACCGCTAGGGGCGGGAACCGGGCCGGAAAAGAGAAGGACCCCGGCCTCGCGGCCGGGGTCCTCGTTATTTGGTAGCGGGGGCAGGATTTGAACCTGCGACCTTTGGGTTATGAGCCCAACGAGCTACCAGACTGCTCCACCCCGCATCCAGTTCATCGTTCCGCCGCGGCGCCTTCGCCGACGGGCGGCCAATATAGGGAGCCGGTCCGGGACTGTCAAGCCGCCCGTCATTCGTCCGCGACGGGACCGGGCGCCGGCGCCAGCGCGTCCTCGCCGACGATTTCGATGACTTTCTCCTGCGGGCGCCGCATCCGGTACTTCTCGCGGGCGATCCGCTCCAGCGTTTCGGTATCCGAGGTGTCGCGCAGGGCGACCAGACCGGTCTCGATCTCCGCGCGGCGCCGCTGCAGGTCGGCCACCTCCCGCTCGAGGCGGAGCCGCTCGCTGCGCAGGTCCAGGTACGTGCGCAGTCCGTTGGCGCCGGTCAGTGTGGTGTAGGACAGCACCAGGACCGCGGCGCCGCCGAGCCACAGCAGGGACAGGCGCAGGCGCCGCCGCAGGGGCGAACCCCGCACGCCGGGGGCGCCGCGGGCGAAGGCCGGGACCGGCCGCGACGACGGCGACGCGGACGGGATGCCGGGAATGCGGACCACGGTTCCTCCTTGAACCGGGCGCCGGCCGCGGCGCCTAGGACAGGTTGTAGAAGCAGCCCGTGCCGGGGTAGACGGCCAGGTCGCCGAGCTCCTCCTCGATGCGCAGCAGCTCGTTGTACTTCGCGATGCGCTCGCTGCGGCACAGCGAGCCGGTCTTGATCTGGCCGGCGTTGGTCGCGACCGCCAGGTTGGCGATGGTCACGTCCTCGGTCTCGCCGCTGCGGTGGCTGATGACGTTGGTGTAGGCCGCGCGCTTGGCGATCTCGATGGTTTCCAGCGTCTCGGTCAGCGTCCCGATCTGGTTCAGCTTGATGAGGATGCTGTTCGCGCAGCCCTCCTCGATGCCGCGGCGCAGCCGCTCGGGGTTGGTCACGAAGAGGTCGTCGCCCACGATCTGGATGCGTCCGGCCAGGCTCTCGCTCAGGGCGCCCCAGCCTTCCCAGTCGTTCTCGTCGAGCCCGTCCTCGATCGAGACGATGGGGTAGGAGTCCACCAGCGTCTCGTACCACTTGATCAGGCGGCCGGCTTCCCACGCCTCGCCGCCCTCGGCCTGCAGCGTGTAGCGCCCCTCCTTGAAGAAGCCGCTCGCGGCGCAGTCCAGGGCCAGGCCGATGTCCTCGCCGGGTCGGTAGCCGGCCTTCTCGATGGCCTTCATGAGCACGTCCAGCGCTTCGCGGTTGCTGCGCAGGTTCGGGGCGAAGCCGCCCTCGTCGCCGACGCCGGTGGCCAGACCCATCTCCGACAGGACCTTGCGCAGCGTGTGGAAGACTTCCGCGCCCATCTGCAGGGCCTCGGCGAAGCACGAGGCGCCGGTGGGCATGATCATGAACTCCTGGATGTCCACGTTGTTGTCGGCGTGGGCGCCCCCGTTCAGGACGTTCATCATCGGCACGGGCAGGGTGCGGGCCGACACGCCGCCGAGGTACTGGTACAGTGGCAGCGTGACCGCCTTCGACGCGGCGTGGGCCACGGCCAGCGACACGCCGAGGATCGCGTTGGCGCCCAGCTTCGACTTGTTCGGGGTCCCGTCCAGCTCGCAGAGGATGCGGTCGACCAGGATCTGGTCGGTGGCGTCGATGTCCAGCAGCTCGGGCTCGATGATCTCCTGGATGTTCTGCACCGCCTTGAGCACGCCCTTGCCGTGGTAGACGGACATGTCGCCGTCGCGCAGCTCGATGGCCTCATGCTCGCCGGTGGAGGCGCCGCTGGGCACCGCCGCCCGACCCACGTCGCCGCCGTCCAGGAAGACGTCGACTTCGACGGTGGGATTGCCGCGGGAATCGAGGATCTGGCGGGCCTGGATCGCTTCGATGTTCGTCATCGGGGGCGCCTCTTTCGGGTCGGGAGACGGGATGGCTGCAGGGGGAGTCGAAGGGCAGTCTAGGCCGCGACCGCAGGAGTGTCAAGGCCGCGGCCGGCGCCCGCGCCGCACCGGACATCCTGGGCGCCGCGGGCGCCGCCGTGCCGCGTTCCTGGCCACCGTCCCCGCCGCGTGGTATCATCGTGGTCACCGCCGCCACGATCGCCTTGAAAGGGCACACCATGCACCGCACCGCCGCCGTATCGCCGCGCCTGCTGATCCTGTTCCTGGTCCTGGCCCTGGGGCTGGCGCCGGCCGTCGCGGTCGCGGTCGGGGACCCGCCGCCGGAGCGGGACGTCGACGGTCTGGAGGACCTGCTGCCCCGGCGCGAGACGCTCCGCGAGCGCGAGGCCTGGTTCGGGCGCGAGGACCTGATGCCGCGGCGCGGCACGGCCGCCGACCCGCCGCCCGCAGCTCCGGTGCGCAACGTCGCGGAATGGGAACCCGCCACCGGCGTGCTGATCCGTTACCCGCTGGGTCTGCCCTACGCCCTGCTGCGCGACCTGGACGACGTCGTGACGCTCCACGTCGTGGTGTCCAGCAGTTCGCAGACGGCGGCGCAATCCAACCTGACGGCCAACGGCGTGGACATGGGCCGCGTCCAGTTCCTCGTCAGGCCCAACGACTCGATCTGGACGCGCGATTACGGCCCCTGGTATGTCTTCGACGGCGCGGGGCAGCTGGCGATCGTGGACCACACCTACAACCGGCCCTACCGGCCGAACGACGACCTGATCCCCATCTACTTCGCCCAGCAGCAGGCCCTGCCGGTCCACAGCCACGACATGTACCACACCGGCGGCAACTACATGACCGACGGCGCCCACGTCGGCAGCTCCACGCGACTGGTCTACGACGAGGCCGCCGCGCACAACAGCATGGACGAGACCGCAGTCGACCAGCTGATGGCCGACTACTACGGCCTCGAGCGGTACACGGTCGTGACGGACATCGAATCCGGCGGCATCCACCACATCGATACCTGGGCCAAGTTCCTGGACGAGGAGACGGTCCTGGTCAAGCAGGTGTGGCCCGCCCATCACACCTACGCCGCGCTCGAGCAGCGCGCGACGCTGCTGGCGTCGCTCGCCGCCTCCACCGGCCGCAACTACCGCGTCCACCGTGTGGTCTGCCAGGACATCGGCGGCGGCAGCCCGGCCTCCTACACCAACAGCCTCCTGCTGAACCGCCGGATCTACGTGCCGCTGTTCGGGAACGCGGCCGGCGACACGGCCGCCCTGCAGGCCTACCGCGCGGCCGCGCCCGGCCACGACGTCCGCGGCTTCGCCTACGGCGGCTTCCTCACCGACGATGCGCTGCACTGCCGCACGATGGGCGTGTTCGACCGCGGCATGCTGCGCGTGGAGCACGTGCCGCCGCTCGACGAGGTCGTCGGTCCCGCGGACCTGCGCGCCCTCGTCGAGGCCCACAGCGGCGAGGCGCTGACCTCCGTGGAACTGGTCTACCGCCAGGCCGGCGGCGACTGGGCGGTCGTGCCGATGTCCGATGAAGGCGCGGGCGTGCACGCCGGCCTGATCCCCGCTCCGATCGCAGACACGGACGTCGAGTATTACGTGCAGGCCGCCGATGCTTCGGGCCGCACCGCGTCGTCGCCGCGCGCCGCGCCGGTCGTCCGCCACGAGCTGCGCCTGCTGGCGCCGGCCACGGCCGCCGGTGACGCCCCGGCCCCGCCCGTGCTGGTGCCGGCGCCCTGGCCCAACCCCTTCAATCCGGCGGTCAGCTTCCGCTTCGAGCTGCGCGACCCCGCGCCGGTCCGACTGTCGGTGGTGGACGCCCGCGGGCGCCTGGTCCGCCGGCTGCTCGACGGCGGCACGCAACCCGCGGGTCCGGCGGAACAGGTCTGGGACGGCCGCGACGACGCCGGCCGCCCCGCATCTTCGGGCGTCTACACCTTCGTGCTCGAGGCGGCCGGGCTGCACTACCGCCGTGGGGTCACGCTGGTGCGCTGACCCGCCGCGGGGGGATCTGGTTGACCCTGGGGCGATGCTCCCCCTATCTTCGCCGCGACGCCAGCCGGGACAGGGGAGCGCAGCCGGATGTTCGACCGCAACGAGGACCTGAAACTGGTCCGACGCTGCAAGCGCGGCGAGGAGGCGGCGTTCGCCGAGCTCCTCGGGCGTTACCGCAACGCTGTTTACGGGCTGTGCTTCCGCATGACGCGCCGGGCCGAAGACGCCCGTGACCTCGCCCAGGAAGTCTTCATCAAGGTCTTTTCGCTGCTCGACCGTTTCGACGAGACCTACGCGTTCTCGAGCTGGATCTTCCGGATCGCGACCAACCACTGCATCGACCACCTGCGCCGCAACCGGTTGCGGTTCCTGTCGCTGGACGGTTTCACCGGTCCGGACGGCGAGCCCATGGAAATGCCGCTGCCCGACGACGGCCCCGGCCCCGACCGGCTGCTCGAGCGCAGCGAGGCGATGGAACGGCTCGAGGAAGTCGTCGCGGACCTGCCCCCGCACTACAAGGTCATCATCCTGCTGCGGCACGACCAGGATCTGTCCTACGAGGACATCGCCGTGGTCCTGGATCTGCCCCTCGGCACGGTCAAGGCCCGGATCCACCGGGCCCGGGCCATGATCCAGCAGATGTTGCAAGCCCGCTCCTATGAGATATGATCGGGAAGGAAAAGGTCCCGAAACCGTGAAACCCGAAGCCAGGGATGCCGTAAGACTACCCATGTTCGAGAACGCGAGCCGCCGGCGGGCAGCCGGCCTGGCGGATCGGGATACGGACCGCCCGCAGGGGCGCCGCGGGTAGGAGACCCTGGAGGACGAACATGATGGTTGGAAAGCAGCAACCAGCGCCGCCGGTTTGCCGGCAGACGCGCGAGAAGATGCAGGACTACCTCGACCAGACCCTCCCGAAACGGGAATCCCTGGCCGTGTTCCTGCACGTGCGCGAGTGCGGCGAATGCCACGGGCATCTCGCCGCTCTCCAGGTGCTTTTCGAGGGGCTGGACCACATGCCGCCGGTCGCGGCGCCCGACGATTTCGACGCGCGCGTCCTGGCCGCGGTGCCGTACGAGACCTACCTGGCCATGGCGCCGCTGCGCAGCCCGCGGGTGCCCGTCCTGCTGGAGCACGACAGCCTGCCGACGTGGGCGAGGTCGCGTTCGGTGAGGATCGTCGGCCTGATCGCGGCCGCCGCCGCCCTGGCCGCCGCCGCGACGGGTGTCGCCGCGGGCGCCGCGGCCTGGACGGTCGCCGCGGTGGGCTGCTTGCCCGAACTGTCCGTCCGCCTGCAGAGTCTGTCCCGGAGGGTCTATGTCGCGACGGTTCACAGGTCGATCCCGCGCTGACCGCGACGCCGCGTTGCGGGCCACCCTGCTCCTGGCGATCGCGCTGGGTCTGGCGGGCGCCTCGGTGTGCGGCGCGCAAGCCGAACCTCCGGTCGCCCCCCCCGCACCCGCCGCGCGCTCGTCCGCCCGCCAGGACTCGCTGCGGATCGCCATCCGCGAGCGTCTGTACCGCATCGAGGCGCTCCAGGATTCGCTGAAGACGGCGCACGATCCCGAGGTCGCCCAGGCGATGCAGGGGCTCGAGCAGGTCATCCGGGAGATGGAGACCCAGCTGCGGGATCTCGACGTCCGCATCGACGAGCGCCGCCTCCACGTCTCGAACCCCAGCGGCAACATCCAGATCGAATTCCCGGCCGACTGGAGCGAGAAGGTCAGCCAGGGCCTCAGCGCCATCACCGCGACGATCCTGGCCGAACTGCCCGACACGCTCGACATCCAGAGCGAGATCACGAAGTTCCGGCAGCAGACCCACGCCTTCAACTGGGACGTGTTCGCCGACGAGCCCCCCGAGCGCCGGATCATCGGCTCGGAGATCGTCACCACCGGCAACGACGCCGTGGTCGAGAGCGACGAGCGCGTCACCGGCAACGTGGTGGTCCTGCTCGGGGACGCCACGATCCTCGGCCAGGTCGACGGCGACGTCATCGTCGTGGGCGGATCGCTGACGCTGGCCGACGAGGCCGTGGTGGAGGGGAACGCCGTCACGGTGTTCGGCACGCTGCGGCGCGACGAGACGGCCAAGGTCGACGGCAACGTGGTCACGGTGGGTGTCAGCGGCGTCAGCAGCGAGAACGGGCTTAGCCGCGTCGTCGTCGGCGGCGCGTCGGGCCTGCTGGTGCTGCTGCCGCTCGGCGTGCTGATCGGTTTGACGCTCCTGGCCGTCGCCCTGATGCCGGCCTGGCGGCTCGAGGCCGTGTCGGATCGCCTCGCGGCGCAACCCGGCCGCAGCCTCCTGGTCGGTCTCGGCTGGCTCCTGTTCGGACACTTCATGCTCGTGGTGGTGGTCGCCGTGCTCGCGATGACGATCATCGGGATCCCGCTGGCCCTGATGCTCGGCATGGCCTACATCGTCCTGGGCCTGGTCGCCCTCGGCGTCGTGGCCGGCCGGATCGGCAGGAGGCTCTGCGCCTCGCGTTTCCCGGATCGCGTGCATGCGACGGGTTGCATCGCGGCCGGACTCGTCGTGATCCTGTCGCCGGCGCTCCTCGGCGCGCTCCTGGCGTCGATCCCGGCGCTCGAGGGCTTCGGCAAGGTGCTGCTGCTGGCCGTGCTCATGCAACTGCCCATCTATTGCCTGGGTGCCGGCGCCATCTTCGACAGCCGTTTCGGTGGCCGCCATCGTCCGGCGGCCGTATGACCGTCAGGGGATTTTTCCTCGCATAAGCTGCGTGAATTTCCCCTTGATGATCTTCCCCCATTGATCATCCCGCCTTCTGCCGTCTCGGCGACTTGTCATTCAAATCATTGATTTCCAGTCAGTTGTATGACAGGATCGCAGTGCCTCCCGGCCGTGGGCCGACGCGGCAGCCCGGACGGCATGAACCCTGCGGGGTATCCTGCCAGCCACGGGACCGAAGTCTCATAGGGGGGGACCAAGGATCTCAAGGGGCCAAGATGGACCGGACGTACTCAGGATCCCAGGAACTGACCCGACGCGGTGCGACGCTTCTGGTGGCGTTGTTCGCGATCGCCTGGTCCGGCGATGCCGCCGGCCGCTCCTTCACGGCGCCCAGCGGCCTGCGCGTCCGGATCCACACTCCCGCCGATCTGGCTGCCTGCCTCGTCCAGCAAGACGGCGCGTTGGTGCTGCGCCATCCCGCGCTGGGCGAGATCGAATTGCTGCAGGGCCCGCACGACCCCCGCCTGACCCGGCGCGACGCCACCGCCTTCCTGCCCCTGCCCGAGGACGTCGTCGCCGACGCGCTCGGCGACCTGCGCGCCCTGCAGGTCGACCTCGACGTCGACGTGTTCCTGCTGCCCGCCCCGCCCGCCGAAGTGCTCGGCAGCTTCGCGCGCCGCGGCGCCATCGTGCTGTCGCCGGCCTTCGGACCCGTCGCCGCCAGCACCGTGGCCGATGTGACCGTCCACGAGCTGGGTCACGTGCTGACCTGGGCCTGCTTCGATCGACGCCCCGAACTCTGGAGCCGCTATCTCGAACTGCGCGGCCTCGATGCCGACGTCAACGGCCCGGACGCCCCGCACGCGCAGCGCGCCCGCGAGATCCTGGCCGAGGACATCCGGTTCCTGTTCGGAGGCTCCCTGGCGACCGCCAGCGGCGTCATCGAGAACCCTTCCCTGGCCACGCCCGACCAGGTCGACGGGCTCGAGGCCTTTCTGAACGAAGCACTGAGCGGCGGACCGGCCGTCGACGCGGCGCTCGCCTGCACCGCGTTTCCGAATCCCTGCAACCCCCTGACCACCGTCGCGATGTCGCTGCCCGCGGACGCGGCCGGCGACGGCGCCGCCGCGCTGCTGACCGTCTACGATCTGCGGGGGCAGGTCGTCCGCACGGTGCGCGGCGGCGAGATCCGCAACGGCCGCCTGCTGGTTTCCTGGGACGGCCACGACGACGCGGGACGTCGCGTGGCGTCCGGCCGCTACGCCTACGCGCTGGCCTGGCAACGGACCGCGGGACGCGGCACCGTCACCGTCGCGCGCTGAGCGCCCGGGGTCGCGGCCGGCCCGGGGGGGACGACCGCGGCCCTGGCGCCGACCGCCTCCAACCTTCCGTTCGCCGGTTGTCCCCACCGCCCCGCCGACTTACCCTGATCCGGTGACGGACGAAGGGGAGGATGCGTGACCACACCCAGCCACAGTCGCAGCCGCCTGCTGGTGGCGGCGCTGCTCTGCGGCGCCCTCGCGTCCGCCGCCGTGGCCGGTCCCCTGCGCGGCGAGGCCCCCCGCGCGCGGCATCAGCGCGGTCTGGCGGCCGTCGACTCGCTGTCGGCGGCCGGAGAGTGGGAAGCCGCCGCCGTCCGAGCCGAGGCCGTGCTGGACGGCGACGGCGTGGACGACGACCTGCTCTGGCGCCTGCACCAGCGCGCGGGTCTCGCCCTGCAGCGGCTGGGCCGCCTGGACGCGGCCCTGGTCCATCTGGAGCAGGCCGTGCTCTGGGGCCCGACGGACGCGATCAACCACCGCAACCTGGCCACCCTGCTGGTCGCCCTCGATCGTCGCGGCCGCGCACTGGCGGAGTACGCGCTGGCCTGCGACCTCGATCCGACGGACTGCGCCGTGCGGATCGAGTACGCGCACGTCCTGGTCGATTACGGGCAACGCCGCGAGGCGTCGGCGACGCTGGCAGCCGCCGCGGAAGCCTGCGGTCCGGACGACCCCCGCCTGCTGCGGGCACGGGCGCGCCACCAACTCGCCGGCGGCGATCCTGCCGCCGCGCTCCCGGACCTCGAGCGACTCCATGTCCTCGCGCCGACGCCGCAGACCGACCAGCTTCTGGCTTTCGCGCGGCTGCGCGCCGGGCAACCCGAGGCGGCCCGGCTCCTGCTGGCGCCGCGCTGGCGCGAGGATCTGGACGACCAGGGCCTGAGGATCCTGCTGGAGGCCGACACCGCGCTCGGCGATCCCCAACACGCCATTTCCCTGGCCCTGGCCCTGGGAGAAGGCGGCGCCCGGCTCCCAAGCGATCCCCTGGTGTGGTCCCAGGCCGCCCTGGTGTGCATCGGGACCCACCGCGACCGCGAAGGGCTGATCCTCATCGATCAGGCCATCACCCTGGCGCCCGACGACGCGGGTTTGCGCTACAACCGCGTGCTCCTGCTGAGGCGATTGGGCCGCACCGACGAGGCGGAGCGGGAATGGGCGCGGGTCCTGGCCCTGGACCCGGCCCGGGCCCCCGACCAGCCGCCGGCGGAATCCGCCCCTCCGGCCCGTCCCCGGTCAAGTCCCGGTTGATTTCAGGCGACGCTTGCCCTTACTTTGAACTGAGTATCGTGCCATGCCTTAGCGCCGCGTCGGCGGCTCCTGCCGGGGCCGGCCGCGGCCGCGGTCGTGCCGGATTTGGGGAGGTCGAGATCTTGATGAAGAAGCTGGATCCGCGCGCCGGCTCGCTCGTCGCCGTGGCCGCAGCCGCCGCGCTGCTGGCGATCGGCTGTTCCCTGGAGCCGGAAGTCTCGGAAACGCTGGACATTTCGGGCAACCACAGCACCGGCGACCTGGTGATGGTCACCGCGGACACGTCGTCGGACGGTTTCCAGTACCTCGAGCCGGATCTCTCTCCCGACGGCACCCGTCTCGTGTTCACCATCGATTGGCTGGCGATCACCCCTCCGGGGCAGCCGCCCGACGTGCCGCCGCTGATCCGCCAGCTGGCGGTCATCCCGCTGCAGGTGCAGAACCGGCCGAAACTCAACCTGCGCGAACAGGGAGCCGCCCTGGTCCTGATGAACAACTACCGCATGCTCATCGGCAACGCCCTGCAGACACTGCAGCCGAATCGCGATTACCAGAAGGGCACGCCCCGCTGGCTCAACGACGACGACATCGTCTTCTGGATGGAGACGCCGATGGGAGCGAGGCTGTTCCAGGCGAGAATCCCGCCCAACTTCGTCCACGGCCAGGATCTCGACATCGAGCTCGTGCTGCGCGAGCGCGACGACGACCGGCCCCCCGGCTGGAAGTTCTGGGAACAAATGTCGCCCAGCGTTTCGCCGAACGGGCGCTGGATCGCCTTCTCGCGCTACGGCCACGCGGATGCCGATTCACTGTCCCTGGCCACGGACCAGGCGATCTGGGTCTGCGAGGTCCCCGCGGCGGGCCAGCTCAGCCGGGTGGCGTTCCCGATCACGCGCGAGGTGTCGATCTGCGACACCCCGTCCTGGTCCCCGGACGGCAGCAAGATCGTCTTCTCGGCCACCCTCGACATCGCGAACGTGAACGACTTCGCCACCCGCGAACTCTTCACCGTGGACTTCGACACCACGGGCCTGGCCGCCAACGGCGGAGTCGTGCTGGACCGCGGCCTCACGCGCCTGACGACGTCGCCGCCGCCCTCGGGCAGCAACTTCATCATCCGCAACATGGAACCGTCCTACAGCACAGACGGCACTTCGATCATCTTCGTGTCGGACCGCCGCGTGCCGACGATCACGCTGAACGAACGCAACATCTGGCGGATCCCGGCCGACGGCAGCCTCGATCCCCGCCTCCTGTTCTTCACGCGTTCCGACGACCAGGGCGCCTTCTACACCGGGCGCACCCCCGACGAGATCTTGCTGACGAGCAGCGTCGGATTCCCGACCGAGATGCTGGACGCCCTCTGGAGCGCGGCCTACGACAGCATCGCGGCGGCGAACCCGGAATACACCGCCGTCCAGGTCGAAGCCCTCGCCGACCAGCAGCGCGAGCAGCTCGAGTTCTTCGAGGGTGTGATGACCCACCTCTACCTGTTCAGCAACTGGTAGAGCGATCGATGCCCCGCGACGCCCGACCCGCCGACGAAATCGTCCGGGTCGGGCGTCTGCTTTACGAGCGTCGTTACGTGGTGGCCGGGGAGGGGAACCTCTCCGCGCGGCTGGCCCCCGGGCGCTTCCTGGTCACGCCGGCCGGCGCGAACAAGGGCGAGCTCGACCGCGACGGCCTCGTCGAGGTCGATGGCGACGGCCGCCCCCAGGGCCCGGGCCGCCCCAGTTCGGAATGGCCGCTGCACGCCGAGATCTACCGCCTGCGTCCCGACGTGGCCGCCGTCTGCCACGCCCACCCGCCGCGCGCGACCGCCTTCGCCTGCGCCCGCCGCGACCTGCCCGCGTCGATCCTGCCCGAAGCCGTGCTGCTGCTCGGCGGCGAGGTCCCCCTGGCGCCCTACGCCACCCCCGGCACCGCCGAGGTGGCCGCCTCGATCCGCCCCTTCATCGAGCGTCACCAGGCCATCCTGCTGTCGAACCACGGCGTCGTGGCGGTCGGCGGCACCCTGGAGGAGGCCTACCGGCGGCTCGAGGTGGTGGAGAGGGTGGCGGAGGTGGCGTTGGATGCGGAGAAGCTGGGTGGAGCCGTCCGCCTGACAACCCAGCAGGTCCGCAAGCTCAACGATGGGTCCCGATAGCTCTGGCCGTGATAATGTCCCCGGCGCCTTGGTTGCCGCCTCGGTAAGGGAACGGCAGAGGCGAGGCCGCGGGGCCTCGCCTCTGACAGGGACCATGACGCGGTCAGAACCCTAGAAGAACAGGTGGGCGCCGGCCCAGACGAAGTACTCGGCATCCCCCGGAGCCATGTACCCCCCCGCCGTCTCCTCATAGGTGAACATGCCCAGCCCGGCCTCGAGGTCCACGTCCGCGTTGAGCATGTAGTTCAGCTTGATGTCCAGTTCGCTGCCGATCGCGTCGTCGACGCCGGTGTCCTGGTCTTCCGTGAACAGGAAGAAGTCGGCCGAGACGTCGAGGCTCTCGACGGGGGTGAAGCCGCCGGCGAAGCGCATGGCCGTGACGTTGCTCCAGCCCTGCACGTTCATGATGCCCAGGAACTCGCTCCGTGAGCCGTAGGGCGAGAAGAAGGACTCGTTCTCGGGCGTCGTGGGGTCGTCGCCGCTGGCGAAGTTGTACTCGAAGCCGATGTACGGCTCGATCGTGCTGTCGAAGTCGTAGAACAGGCCCGCGTACCAGCCCAGCGCGGACAGGTCGCGTTCCGCGGGCAGGTAGGTCGTGCCGGTCTGGACCACGGCCTCGCCGTAGAAGTGCAGGCCGTTGCTCACGTAGTCCACGAGGCCGCCGAACATCATCAACCGGTCGTTGTCGACGTCGGGGCTGGCCCAGTTCTCGTGGGTCATCATCATGGCGTAGGGCTCGAACCAGAAGTTCTCGTTGGCGTTGTAGTGCATGTAGAGGCCGGTGATGTTCTCGTCGCCGTCGCCGGACGCATACTTGCCGGCGTAGGTCTCCTGCAGCTTGAAGTTGAAGTAGTCCAGCCAGCCGCTCTCGAAGTTGTAGCGGCCGTGGGCGCCGTCGAACAGGATATTCGTCGCGAGGTCCCAGTCCTCGATGCCGATCACGCGCTCGCGGCCGTAGGCGACCGGCATGCGGCCCAGGGTGACGTCGAGGTCGGCGACCAGGAAGTTGCGCATCGTGAAGGTGGCCTGGTAGACCGAGTTCGCGTCGCTGGTAAGATCGCCGAGCACGCGGTAGTTCTCGACCGTCAGGTTGTAGTCGGCGTTCTCGTTGACGTCGCCGGCGAAGGCGATGCGGGAGCGCAGGTGGGAGTAGGCGCTGGCGTCGTCGGCGTCGCCGTCCTGGTCGAGGTTCTCCATGCCTTCCCACCGGTACCACATCGAACCGGTGAAGTCGCCGGCTTGCGCGCTCGCGGCCAGACCCACGCCGATCAGGACGGCGAGGACGACCACCAGGATCAAGAATCTTTTCAGCATGTCACTTTCCTCCGTGAAAGGGCATAACCTGGGACACATCAAATACGGTGCCATCGATCTCGTGCCTGGGCGCCGGGATGTGGCGCCGGGTCGCCGATCGACATCACCTCCCCTCGTACTGCGCGGTCAGCCGGCCGGCGATCGCGGTCCAACTGAAGCGCTCCTCGATGATCCGTCGCGCGCGCGCCGCCCGGGCCGCCGCTTCGGCGGGGTCGGCCAGTGCCGCCTGGACCGCCCGGACGAAACTGTCGTCGGGATCGGCCAGCCAGAGGGCGCGGTCCTCGACGCCGACGATGCCTTCGGCGCCGATCGGGGTGGTCACCACCGGGATCCCGGCAGCCATGGCCTCCAGGATCTTGATCTTGATGCCTCCGCCTTCGGTCAGCGGCGCCGCCATCAGGCGGCTGTCGCGGTAGAGGGCGTCGAGATCCTGCACGAACCCGGGAGCCGAGACGCGGGGACCGCGCGCGGCCAGCGACGCCAGGAACGGCGCGGGGCCGCCGCCGGCGAGCACCAGGCTCATATTCCGGTCACATTGGGCGATGCGGGGCCAGACCTTGTCAACGAGAAATTCCGCAGCGGACCGGTTGGGGGCGTGGCCGAAACTGCCGACGAACAGGAGCTGGGGCGGGCCGTCGGACCTCCAGACGGGGCGTGTCCGGTCGGTGTCGATGCCCAGGGGGATGGTCACGCCGTGGCGGCCGCCGCAGGCGGCGAGGAGGTCGCGGTCCTGGTCGGTGACGCAGAAGACGGCGTCGGCCCAGAGCGAGACGTCGGCCTGCAGGCGGCGCCAGGCGGCCGCCTGGTTCTTCAGCAGGACCCGTCGTAGGGGGTTGCGGGTCCGCTCTGCGCGGCGTTCGCGGGGCAGGGAGCCCATCTCGTGGCTGCTCATGAAGACCCGGGGCGCGGGGCGCCCCGCCGCCGATTCCCGGTCGCGCCAGGCTGCCAGGTCCCGCAGCAGCAACGCGGTCTGCAGGTACTCGCACTGCACGGCGTCGGGGGCGCTGGCCGCCACGGCGTCGACGACGGCCGCGGCGAGGGCCGCCGTACGGTACTTCTCGACGTAGTAGGGGTAACCGTGCCGCAGGCTGCGCACGACCGCGCCGAGTCGGGTGGCGGCCAGGCGCAGGTGCGCGGCGGGGGAGGCGGCGCCGGCGGCCAGGAACGGCACCGTCACCACGCGGCAGCCGAGGGATGCCGCCGTCGGGGCGGCGAGGGCGGATTCGCCGGGGCGCTCCAGGGCGACCACCGTCAACTCGTGCCGACGGGCGAGCGCGCGCGCCATGCCGCGCACGGCGACGCCGCCGCCGTGACCGATCGCATCGTGGGGGAGGTAGGGGGTCAGCAGCGTCACCCGCATGCGGCGTCCCTTCCGGGGGTGACGGGGAGCGACGGCGGTCCGGCGGCCGTCAGTAGAGGACGTAGCCCCTGGTGTCGGCGATGTTCTTCTTGACCTTCTCCATCTCGACCTCGAACTCGGGAGAGCCGTCCTCGAGCGCGGGCTTGTGCTGGTGCATCCAGACGGATGCCTCCTCGTCGATCTCGTCCTCGATGCGCAGCAGCTGCGTGAGCTTGGCCTCGAGCATCACGCCGAAACGGTCCTCGGCGATCTCGAGATCGAGGTGTTCCTCGTCGAGCAGGAGGTCCATGATGCGGCGCGAGAGGCCGCTGATGCGCTCTTCGGAAAGTCTCATCGGTCGCGGCTCCCGGTGCGGGTCAGGCGGCTCAGAGCACGAAGCCCTGTTTGCGGGCGATCTCGCGCTTCATCTTGGCGCGCAGGGCGCCGTAGTCCATCTCCATGGCCCGGATCTCGCCCAGGTGCTGCTTGAGCAGTTCCTCGACCTCGGTCTCGATCTGGTCCTCGGTGCGCATGTCGTCGTAGATCGTGTCGGCGATGGCGCGGTAGACCAGGTCGGAGTTCGTCTGGATGTGCAGGCGGGAGTCGCGCTCGATCATCTCGAGCAGTTTCTCCGCCAGGAACTCGATCTTGTTGGGCGACAGGCGCACTTCGGCTCCCCCGGTTCGGGCACGCACGGTCCGGCCCGCCCATGGAAACCTGTTTACCTTCCCTTGGCAAGGGGATTTCGATGGACTACCCTGAACTCCGCCCGCCGACCGGGCCGACCGGGAACCGTCGGACGGCCGGCGAGGTAGAACGGCGCCGTCGCGGAAATCACCGTCGCCATTTCGAGGAGGATTGAGCGTGACCGAGCCCCTGGACACCGCCCGCGTCGACGAGATGTCGCGACGCCTCGAGGAGATCCTGGCCGAGGCCGGCAAGGTCGTCGTGGGCCAGCGGCCGATGCTCGAAGGTCTGCTGGTGGGACTGATGACCGGCGGGCACGTCCTGCTGGAGGGCGTGCCGGGCCTGGCCAAGACCCTGGCCGTGCGCACGCTGGCCGGCGTCATCGACGCCGGCTTCCAGCGCATCCAGTTCACCCCCGACCTGCTGCCGGCCGACATCATCGGCACCACCGTCTACGAGCACGAGAAAGGCACCTTCTCGGTCAAGAAGGGGCCCATCTTCAGCAACATCATCCTGGCCGACGAGATCAACCGCGCGCCGGCCAAGGTGCAGAGCGCCCTGCTCGAGGCCATGCAGGAGCGGCAGGTCACCATCGGCGAGCAGACCTTCCCGCTGGCCGACCCCTTCCTGGTGCTGGCGACCCAGAACCCGATCGAGCAGGAGGGGACCTACCCGCTGCCCGAGGCCCAGGTCGACCGGTTCCTGCTGAAGCTGAAGGTGGGCTACCCGACGCGCGACGAGGAGCGCCTCATCCTGGACCGCATGGCGGGCCGCGAGCCGCCGCGCGTGCGGCCGGTGATCGACGCGCAGGAGGTGCTGACGCTGCGCCGGGGCGTCTCGGGCATCCACCTCGACGAGAAGATCAAGGGCTACATCCTGGACCTCGTGTTCGCCACGCGCGACCCCGCCGCCCGCGGGCTGGACATCGCGCCGCTGATCGCGTACGGGGCGTCGCCGCGCGCGACGCTGGCCCTGGCCCAGGCCTCGCGGGCCCGGGCGTTGCTGGCCGGGCGCGCCTTCGTGGTGCCCGAGGACGTCAAGGCGGTCGGGCACGACGTGCTGCGCCACCGCGTGCTGGTGACCTACGAGGCCGAGGCCGAGCGCAAGACGAGCGACGACATCATCACCTACCTGTTCGATCATGTGGAAGTTCCTTAGCCGCGCCCTCGAGCCGGCCGCCCCGCCGCCGCCGCGGTCCCGGGAGGCGCCGATCCCGCCCGAGATGATCGAGGCGGTGCGGCGCATCGCCCTGCGGGCCCGGCGGCTGGTCGAGGAGACCTTCTCGGGCGAGTACCACTCGGTCTTCAAGGGGCGCGGCATCGAGTTCCGCGAGGTGCGCGAGTACGTGCCGGGCGACGACGTGCGGGCGATCGACTGGAACGTGACCGCCCGCTCCGACGCCCCGTACGTGAAGCAGTTCGACGAGGAGCGGGAACTGACCGTCGTGCTCGCCGTCGACGTCAGCCGTTCGGGGCTGTTCGGTTCGGGCGAGCGGACGCGCGGCGAGATCGCGGCCGAACTGTGCGGCGTGCTGGCCTTCGCCGCGACGGCCAACAAGGACAAGGTCGGGCTCGTGCTGTTCTCCGACCGCGTCGAGCTGTTCATCCCGCCGGCCCGCGGCCGCGGGCACGTGCTGCGGATCATCCGCGAGCTGCTGGCGGCCGAAATGTCCGGCCGCGGCACCGACCTCGGCGCGCCCCTGGTGCTGCTGGGATCGGTGCTCAAGCGCCGCGCGACGGTCTTCCTGGTCTCCGACTACTGGGCCGACGGCTTCGACGCGCCGCTGCGGGTCGTCGCGCGCCGCCACGACTGCGTGGCGGTGCGCGTGCGCGACCCGCGCGACACCGCGCTGCCGGCGGCCGGCCTGGTGAACTGGATCGACGCCGAGTCGGGCCGCGAAGCCCTCGTCGACGTCGGGGACGACGAACTGCGCGGCGAGTTGACCCGCCGGGCGGCCGACCACGACCGGCGCCTGGAGCGGCTACTGCGCGGCGCCCGCGTCGACCTCGTCGACATCGACATCACGAGCAGCTACGTCGAACCGCTGCAGCAGTTCTTCGCCCGGCGCAGCCGGCGCGGCAAGGCGTGGCGCTGATGCGCGCGCGGACGGCAGCAGTCTCGACGACGAGCGCCGCGGCCCTGATCTGCGCCCTGGCGGCGGCGGCGGTGGCCCAGCCCCGCGCCATGACCAGCCCGGCGCCCGCCCCACCGGACACCGTCCTGCTGTCGCTGGGCGCGGCGGCCGGCACGCCGCGGCCGACGATGTCCCTCGGCGCGGCCGACACGCTGCGCTTCGGCGAACCCTTCACGCTGGTCTGCGACTTTCCGCCCGGCTCGCCGGCGATCCCGGATTCGGTCGCCGCGCGCGCGGACTGGTTCACGGTCGTCGCCCGCGATCCCTCCGGGACGCAGGCGGCGCAGCGCGTGACGCTGACCCTGCGGCCCTACCGGCCGGGACCCTTCCGACTGGCCTGGGAAGGCGATCCCGTGCCGGGACCGGTCCGGCAGATCGCCGGCCGCCTCGCCCCCGCGGCCGAGCCGTTGCCGGTGCGCGACCCGCGCCGCCTGCCCCGCTCCTGGTGGCTGGCGGCCGTCGGGCTGCTGCTGGTCGCCGCCGTGATCGTCCTGGCCTGGTGGTGGCGCCGGCGCCGGCGTACGAGGCCGGACGGCGCCGACGAACCGCTGCCCCCGCCCGCCTGGCTGCAGGCGGCGCGCGATCTCGACGCGCTGCTGGCCGAACGGCTGCTCGAGCAGGGCGACGGCCGGGCCTTCCTGCACCGCCTCGACGTCGTCTTCCGGCGCTATCTCGCGGCGCGCTACCGCTTCGCCGCCCTCGAGATGACGGCCTCCGAGGTGGCCGCGGCCCTGGCCGCCCTGCGGCATCCCGAGTCCGCCCGGCGCGCCGCCGCCTGGATCCTCGGACGCTGCGATGAACTGCGCTTCGCGCCGACGGCGGCGCTGCCGTCCGACGGGCGCGCATTGCTGGCGGCGGTGGTCGGGGAGATCGGCGCCCGCCGCGAGCGGATCCGCTACACCCCCGTGTCCCCGGCGGACCTGATCGAATCCGAACGCTGCTGGGAACGCGTGCTGGCCGCGGTCGCGGGCGGGAAGGAGGCCGGGCATGCCTGAGTTCGCCCATCCCTGGCTGCTGCTGCTCGCGGTGCCGGTGCTCTTCTCGGCCTTCCTGCTGCGGCGGCGCCGCCGCGACACTTCCGCGCTGCGCCATCCCCACCTCGCGCTGCTGCTTCAGGAGCGGTCCGCCCTGCGCGTCCGGGCGCACCGCGCCCTGCCATGGCTGGGCACGGTGGCCCTGCTGCTGCTGGTGGTGGCGCTGGCCCGCCCGCGCGACGTCCACTCCAGCCGCGAGGTCGAAGGCGAGGGGATCGACATCGTCGTGGCCCTGGACATCAGCGGCAGCATGCTCGCCCTGGATTTCCAGCCCGACAACCGGCTGGAGGTCGCCAAGCGGATCATCCGCGACTTCATCGACGCGCGCACCACCGACCAGGTCGGCCTGGTCGTCTTCGCGTCGCGCGCCTTCACGCAGTGCCCCCTGACGCTGGACCGCTCGGTGCTGAACGGGTTCCTGGACCAGGTCCAGGTCGGGCTGATCGAGGACGGCACGGCCATCGGGCTGGGCCTGGCCACGGCGGTCAACCGGCTGCGGCACTCCGAGGCCAAGAACCGCACGGTGATCCTGCTGACCGACGGCAGCAACAACATCCCGACCCTGGAGCCCGAGACGGCCGCCGAGCTGGCCAAGGCGCTGGGCGTGCGCGTCTACACCGTGGGCGTCGGCAAGAAGGGGAAGGTGCCCTACCCCGAGGACTCGCCGCTGTTCGGACGGCGCACCCGCATGGTCGAGGTGCCGATCGACGAGGATCTGCTGCGGCGGATCGCGACCGTGACCGGCGGCAGCTATTTCCGCGCCGAGGATCCCGCGACGCTCGCGCAGATCTTCGCGACCATCGACGAACTCGAGACGAGCCGCTACAAGACGTGGGTCACCACCTGGTACGAGGAACGGATGGCCTGGTTCGCCGCGCCGGCCCCGGTGCTGCTGCTGCTGGAGGCCGTGCTCGCGGCCACCTGGCTGCGCAGGGCGCCGTGAAGCGGGGGGGAGGGGAGGTCCTTTGAGGTTCGCCGCCGAAGCCTGGCTCTGGTTGCTGCTGTTGCCGCCGGCCCTCTGGGCCCTGATGCGCTGGAGCGACGGGCGTGCGCGCGCGGACCTCGCGCGCCTGCTCGGCCGGCGCGCCGGCGAGCACGTCGAGGGCCGGCCCGTCACGGCGCTCGTCTGGCGTCGCTTCTTCCTGCTCACGGGACTATGCTGGCTCGTGCTGGCCCTGGCGCGTCCCCAGTGGGGGACCCACGAGATCGAGATGCGTCAGCGCGGCACCGACGTGGTCATCGCCCTGGACGTTTCGAACTCCATGCTGGCCCAGGACGTCGTGCCCAGCCGGATGGCCCGCGCCAAGGCGGAGCTCGCCGGGTTCCTCGACGACTACGGCCAGGGGCGCGTCGGGCTGGTGCTCTTCGCCGGCCAGTCCTTCGTGCAATGCCCCCTGACCCTGGACCGCGGCACCGCGCAGCTCTTCCTGAGGATGGCCGACACGGACATGATTTCCACCCAGGGCACCGCCATCGCGAGCGCGCTGGAGACCGCCGGCAAGCTGCTCGTCGGCGGCAGGGGGCAGGGGACGGACGGCGCCCGGCAGGCCATCCTGCTGGTGACCGACGGCGAGGACCTCGAGGGAGGCTGGCGGGAGGCGGCGGCGACCTGCCGCGAGCAGGGGATCGTGATCGTCCCGGTGGGCGTGGGCGAGGAGAGCGGCGGGCTCGTGCCCGATCCCGACCGGGAGGGTTTCCTGAAGGACGATCAGGGCAGCGTCGTGATGAGCCGCCTGGACCTCGCCGCACTCCAGGAGCTGGCGGCCTCGGGACCGGGCATCGTCTTCCGCATCGGCCGCGGCGGTCTCGACCGACGCGCCCTGCACGACGTGATCGCCCGCCTCGGAGAGCGCGACCTCGGCGGCCGTCAGGTCGCACGGTACGAGGAACGCTTCGTCTGGCCGCTGGGGCTGGCCCTGATCAGCCTGTGGCTGGGCACGCTGGTGCGTCCGCGCCGGCAGACCGCCGCCGTCGCTGTGGCTCTGCTGCTGACCCTGGCCGCGCCGACGGTCCGGGCCGCGGCCTGGGACCAGCCGGGCGGCGCGGCCGCCCGCCAGGGCCACGATCTGTACCTCGCCGGCGATTACGAAGGCGCGCTGCGCGCCTTCGAGACCGCGCGCTCCGCAGCGCCCGACGATCCGCGGCTGAGCCTGGCCGTGGGCGAGTCCCTGGCCCGCCTCGGCCGCCACGAGGAGGCGGAACGGGAATTCGCCCGCGCCCTGTCCCAATCCGCGGACCCGGACCTGCGGGCCGAGAGCTTGTACAATTCGGGCACGAACGCCCTGTCCGCCGGCGACGCGCAGCGCGCCGTCGAGCAGCTACGCCGCTCGCTGGACCTGGACCCTGCACAGCGGGACGCGCTGCACAACCTGGAACTGGCGGTCCGCAGTCTCGAACAGCCGCCACCCGAGCCTCAGCAGGATCAGGAGCAGGAACAGCAGGAACAACAACAGCAGGAACAACAGCAGCAGCAGGAACAGCAGGAGCAGCAGGAGCAGCAGGAGCAGCAGCAGGAACAACAGCAGCAGCAACAACAGGAACAGCAGGAACAGCAGCAACAGGACCAGCCGGAGCAGTCGCAGGACCCGCAACAGGCGCCGCCGCAGACCGGCGATCCGGATCAGGACCAGCTGAGCCGCGAACGCGCCCTCTCGATCCTCAAGGGTCTCGACCGGGACGAGGAAGAACTGCGGCGAGCCGTGCAGAAGCGTCTGCAGGGCGAAGGGAACAGGAGCGGGAAGAGATGGTGAGAAGGCACGCTGCCGCGCGCTTCGTCCTGGCGGTCCTGCTGTGCGGGTCCGTGTTCGCCGTCGCGGCCGCCGCGGCCGACCTGCAGGCCAGGGTCGACCGCACGACCGCGGCGCCCGGCGACCAGGTCGTGCTCACGGTGACGCTCAGCGGGCGGGGCCGCGACCTCGCCATGCCCGAGCTGCCGCCCATCGCCGGCGTCGACGCCGCCCGCGGGGGCACCAGTTCCAGCTTCCAGATGGTCAACGGGGCGGTGAGCAGTTCCCAGACCTGGACCTGGGTCCTAAGCATCCGCAGCGGCAGCGACGTGCGCATCCCCGCGCTGCAGACGACCGTCGACGGCCAGACGCTGCGCACGCAACCCATCACGATCCGCGTCACGGGCGACCCGGGCGCGGTGACCGGCAACGGCAACCGCAGCGCGCCCCCGCGGACGGAACCCGCGGCGCCGGCGGCCCGTCCCGGCCGCGCGGGTCCGGGCAGCCCCTACTTCGTCACCCTGGAAGTGGACCGCGACGAGGTGTACGTGGGCGAGCAGGTCGTGCTCGTCTTCCGGTTCTTCGCCGACCCCTACGCGCGCCTCTTCGACCGGCCCCAGTACGAAGCCCCGCGCACCGAGGGATTCTGGCGGGAGGACCTGCCGCCCCAGCGCAACTCGCGCGAGACGGTCGGCGGCAAGGTCTACGACATGACCGAGCTGCGTTACGCCCTGTACCCGACGCGGTCGGGCCGGCTCACTGTCTCACCCGCCAAGGTCACGCTGTCGGGCGATCCCTTCGCCGATTTCTTCGGCTCCCGCCGCAACCGCGGCAGCGGCCCGCAGACGCTCGAGAGCCCGTCGCTGAACGTCGAAGTGCTCGACCTGCCGCGTCCCGCGCCGCCCGGATTTCTCGGGCTGGTCTCGCGCCAGGTGGAACTCGACGTCCAGACCGACCGCACGAGCGTCCCGCGCGGCGACCCGGTGACCTGGACCCTGGTGCTCAAGGCCGACGGCTCGCTCAAGAGCGTCGCCGAGGTGCCCTGGGAGGCGCCCCGCGGCGTGCAGGTCCACGAGGCGGGAGGCGGTCTGGAGATGAAGGAGGCCCGCGGCCGCCAGCTGGCCGTCCTGCGCTCGGAGAAGGTGATCGTGCCGGGGGCCGAAGGACGCGTCGAACTGCCCGCGGCCCGCGTGACCTGGTTCGATCCCGGGCAGAAGCGGTACCGGACCATCGAGGCCGGCGCACGCACCCTGGAAGTGACGCCGAGCGACAATCCCGTCGACGAGGGCGGCGTGCAGCACGCGACGGGCTTCCGCGGCGAGATCGAACGGCTCGCCAGCGATCTGGCGTTCGTGCATCCCGCGCCGGCGCGTCTGGACGTCCGCGGCGCGCCGCTGCCCGAGACCTTCGGCTGGTGGCTCGTCACGCTGCTCGCGCCCCTGTCGCTCGGCGGCTGGCGCCTGTGGCTGGGGAGACGTCGCGCGCTGCTGGGCGATCCCGTCGGTCTGCGCCGGCGTCATGCGGCGCGCACCGCCCGGCGGCAGCTGGACGAGGCGGCGGCGGCCGCCGACACCACGGCCGCGAGCGCACTGGTGATCAGGGCCGTCACCGGGTACGTCGCGGACATGACCGGCCGCGCCGCGTCCGGACTGCCCGCCGGCGCCGTCGGCGCCCACGCCGACGCGCTGGGTCTGCCCGAGGTCGGGGCCGCGCTGGAATCCCTGCTGCAGGAGTGCGCCGCCTCGCGCTACGGCGCGGCCGGCGAGGCGCAGCGCGACGGAGCGGACCTCGTCGCACGCGCCCGCCGTCTGTTGGTCGAACTCGACCGCGACGGCGCGAAGCCGCGCACGGCGGATCCGTTGGTCGGCGCGCTGCTGCTGGCCGTGCTGGCGATGTCCCAGGCCGCTCCGTCGCGCGCCCAACCCGCGGCGGTCTCCGATCATTCCGCGGTCCGGCAACTGGCCGAGGGCGTCGATGCCTACACGCGGGGAGACCTGGATGCGGCCGTGGCGAATTTCGGCGCGGCTGCGGCGACGGGCGATCCCGTGGCCTGCTACAACCTCGCCACCGCCCACGCGCGCCGCGGCGAGTTGGGCAAGGCCGTCGTCAACTACCAGCGCGCGCTGCGCGCCGCGCCCCGGGACGCCGACGCGCGCGCGAACCTCGCCTGGGTCCGCGGTCACACCCGCGACCAGGAACTGCAGGGCACGCCGACCCCCCTGCCGCTGCGCTTCGCGTCCGCGCTGCTGCGCGGCCTGTCGCTGGACGAATGGAGCCGCCTGCTGACGATCAGCGCCTGGCTCGCGGCGCTGATCGCGGGCTGGACGCTGTGGCGGGGGGGCCTCACGCCCTGGTTGCGCCGGGCCTGGCTGGGGGCGCTCTGCCTTGTCCTGTTCCTGGTGGCGGTCGTGGCCTGGCGGTGGTACGACGAGCGCGTCCTGGACCACGCAGTGGTCGTCGTCGCCGAAGCCGAGGTGCGCAGCGGGCCGGACACGACGTTCCCGGTCGTGTTCCAGGTCCACGACGGCCTGGCGCTGCAGATCCGCGGCCAGCGGGCGGGCTGGTGCCAGGTCGCGCTCGGCGGCGAGTGGAACGGCTGGTTGCCGGGCTCGGCCGTCGAACGCGTGCGCCGGCCCGCCGGAGCGACGCGATGAGGAACGACCGCGCGCGCCTGTTCTGGCTCTGCGTCGTCGCGGCCTTCGCCCTGCGCCTGCTCCACCTGTGGCTGATCCGCGACAACCCGCTCTTCGACCGCCCCATCATGGACGCGGCGTACCACGACCAGTGGGCCCGCGGGATCCTGGCGGGCACCTGGCCCGGACCCGAGCCCTTCTTCCGCGCGCCCCTGTACATGTACCTGCTCGCCGGGCTCTACGCCGTCTTCGGCGGCGCCTTCTTCCCCGTCCTGGCCGTCCAGGCCCTGATCTCGGCGCTCGGCGCGGGGCTGGCGGCCCTGACCGCCGACCGCCTCTGGGGCCGCCGCGCGGGCTGGCTGGCCGGCCTGCTCTACGCCGGCCTCTGGACGAGCATCTACTATGCGGCGGAACTGCTGCTCGAGACCCTGTCGGTGACCCTGAACCTGCTGCTGCTCTGGCTGCTCCTGGACCGCGCCGCCGGGAGACCGGGCTGGCGGCGGCTCGGCCTCGCGGGACTGGCGCTGGGGCTGTCGGCCATCGCGCGACCCAACATCCTGATCGTCGTGCCCGCCGTCGTCTGGTACCTGCTGCGGGGCGGCTTCCCGCGCCCGACGGCGCGCGGCTGGGCCGCGGCGGCGGTCGGACTGCTGCTGCCGATCCTGCCGGTGACCTTATCCAACGCCGTGCGCGGCCACGATCTGGTCGCGATCGCGACCCAGGGCGGCGTCAACTTCTACATCGGGAACAACCCCGCATCGGACGGCCGCACGGCGATCGTGCCCGGCACGCGTCCGACCTGGCAGGGCGGCTACGACGATGCGATCGCGATGGCTGAAAAAGACGCCGGCCGCGACCTGAAGCCCTCGGAGGTCGACCGCTGGTTCCTGGGCCGCGGCCTGGCGTTCTGGGCCGGCGAACCGCTCGCCGCGCTCGAACTCTACGCGACCAAACTGCGCCTGCTGCTGGGCGAGGGCGAGCGCTCCAACGACAAGTACATCTACGCCTGGCGTGATTGGTCGCCGCTGCTGCGCCTGCCGATCTGGCCGGGCTGGACGGTCGTGCTCGTGCTCGGGGCCCTGGGCTGGTGCCGGCGCGACGGCGTTCCCGGCACGCGCCGCCTGACGCTGGGCGTGACGGCGCTCTACGCGGTCTCGATCCTGCTCTTCTTCGTCAACGCGCGCTTCCGGCTGCCGGTCGCCGCCCTGCTGACGATCCCCGCCGGCGCCGGCGCCGACGCCCTGTGGACCGCGGTGCGCGGCCGTCGCTGGGTGCACGGCCTGATCGGCCCGGCGGTCGCCGCCCTGCTGGCGGTCGCGGCCCTGAGCGACCTGGTGACGTTCCGAGAACACCGCACCGAGGCCAACCCCTTCCACCATTTCACGCTGGGCAACGCCTGGCTCGACAAGGGCAGGCTCGAGGACGCCGGCCGCGAGTACGCCGAGGCGATCGCCATCCAGCGCCGCACGCCGCAGCCGCACTTCGACCTGATCAGCGACAACCTCTTCGAGTCGTTCATCGGACTGCGCCAGCGCGAAGGGCGCAACGACGAGGCGCTGCGCCTGGCGAGGGAATGGGTCGACCTCGCGCCCGAGGCCCAGTCGGGGAGGCTCTGGCTGGGGGAACTCCTGCTGGCGGCGGGTCGCCTGGACGAAGCGGCGGCGCACTACGAGATCGCCCTGCGCTCCCACCCCGACGATCCCCGGGCCCAGCTGGGCGAAGCCTGGGTGCTGCTGCAGCGCGGCGACGCCGGGGGTGCCCTGCGGCGTTTCCAGCTGATCGCCCGCCGCGACGGCGACATCCAGGCCCTCTTCGGTTCCGGACTCGCGCTCGTGCAGCTGGGCCGCGACCGGGAAGCGGAGCCGGTCTTCCGCGACGTCCTGGTCCGGGAGCCGGGTTACTGGCAGGCCTGGGGCAATCTGGGGGAGATCCGCGACCGGGCCGGCCGCATCGAAGAGGCCAGGGAGGCCTACCAGCGCCTGCTGCAGGCGCAGCCCGCCGATGCGCGGGCGCGAGCCTGGCTCGCCGCCCACCCGCGCTGACCACGGCGCCTTCCGCTAGGGCCGGTAGACGGCCGAGGTGTTCGCGGTCTCGCGGACCGTCACCTCGCTGACCTGGGGCAGGGCGGCGCCGATCTGCTCGAAGACCCAGCGGGCCATGACTTCCGCCGTCGGATTCTCGAGACCCTCGATATCGTTGAGGCAGAAGTGGTCCAGCCGCTTCTCGATGGGCTTGAAGGCCGCCTTGATGTCCCCGAAGTCCACGATCCAGCCCGAATCCGGATCGACGTCGCCCTCCACCGCGATCGTGACGCTGTAGGTGTGGCCGTGCAGACGGCCGCACTTGTGCCCCTCCGGGACGCGGGGCAGCCAGTGCGCGGCGTCGAAGGTGAAGGTCTTGGTGATCCGGTGCGGCATGACGTCCTCCGTAAGGTTCCGCTCTTCGGGCGCGCGAGTGGCGGCGACGACGCGGGCGGCGGCGCGGCGTCGGTCCAGAATAGCCCATTCCGCGGGTCCTGCCAGGGAATTCCCTCAACCGCGCGCCGCGGCGGCCGATGAACGAGGAGAGCGCGACCGGGCGACCCGCCGCGCCCGCGATCTCCAGACGAGAGGGACCCCGTGAGCCGATTCGACGCCGTCGTCGCCGACAGGATCGAGGCGAACCAGCAGCAGGCCGAGCTGTGCGCGGCGGCCGGGATCGATCCCCCGCGGCGCATCGCGGCCGAGATCGGGACCGAACAGCGGTACCAGGACCTCGTCCGCTCGCTCGCCGCCCTGGACGAGGCCGTCGAGAGCAGCGACGTGATGCAGGTCTTCCTGGAACTGGCCCGCCGGCAGGGCGCCCGGCTGCTGCTGCTGCGGCAGTGGAGCACCGGCCTGCGCATCCTGCTGGCCGAAGGCGTCGAACTGCCGGCCCGCCTGGTCGAGCCGCGCTCGGCCAACCCGCGCGTGATGACCAAGCGCGAGCACGACCTCTTCGACGTGCTCACCCGCGAGCGCGTGGTCTACGCGGGACCCGTCCCCGTCGAGAACGTGCCGCGCGAGCTGCTCGAGGCGCTGTCGGTCGGGGAGGACCAGGTCGCGCTGATCGTGCCGCTGCCGCTGCGCGGCAAATGGTGCACCTACGTCTACCTGGACTGGCTGAGCTTCCAGGGCGAACAGCTCGTGCAGGACGCGGCCCTGCTCGCGCGCTACGCGCTGCTGCGGCTGCACGCGCTGGAGCGGGACGCCCTGCCCCTCGGCAGCGGCATGCGGGAAATCCTGGGCGCCGTCACCTCCCGCCGTCGGGAGCGCGAACGCAACCACTTCGACGGGCTGCGGCCCGGCGACCTGCAGGCCCGCCAGGTCTACGAGCAGGTCGGCGAGATGACGGTCATGCCGCAGGTCGCCGGCCGGCTGCTCGAACTGATCAACGACCAGCGCGCCACTCCGGCGATGCTGGAGAAGGAGATCGCCCGCGACCTCGTCCTGGCGGCGAGGCTGCTGCGGGTGGCCAACTCCTCGTTCTACGTCTCGTCGATCGAGATCCGCAGCATCCGCGATGCGGTCGTGCGCCTGGGCTTCAAGACCGTGCGCAACTGGGTGGTGGTCAACGCCTCGCGCTGCGCCTTCCCCGGCGTGGACACCAGCCCGCTGCTGCACCGCATCTGGCGGGAGTCCCTGCTCTCGGCCCTGGGCAGCCAATCCGTCGCCGAGCACCTCGGCGCCGAGGACCGCGAGGCGGTCTTCGTCGGCGGCCTGATGCAGAACATCGGTCAGCTCATCATGGCGCGCGCCCTGCCCGGCCTCTACGGGAAGCTGGTCGAGGACGCCCGTCGGGAGGGCACCGCGCTCTGGCGCGTCGAGCAGAGGACGCTGGGCTGGGACCACGGCGAACTGGGCGCCCTGCTGATCGCGGACTGGGGACTCGGCGCCGATCTGGCGCACGCCGTGCGGCGGCACCACACCCTGGACGCCGAACCGCCGGCCGGCTCGCTGGCGGCGATGATCGCGCTGGGCGAGGATCTGGCCGGTTGCGTGGAGGCGGACGAGGGCGGCGTGGCCATGGCCTACCGCAACAGCCTGGCGGGGCCGCGCCTCGGCGTGGACCTGCCCCGTTTCCGGGAGCTGGCCGGCCGTCTGCGCGGCGTCGACGTGGAGTCTTGCCTGTGAGGAGCGGTCCGCCGGCGGACTAGTCGGCGGCGGGCGGGTCGTCCGGCGGCGGAGGTTCGAAGCAGCGCCGGCAGCGCGCCTCGTAGGTGCCCTGGGCGCCCACCAGGATCTTCATCTGCTCGTCCGTCAGCCGCTGGGTGTGGTTGGCGGGATTCCCGCACAGCACGCAGATCGCCAGCTGCTTGGTCACGTACTCCGCGATGGCCATCAGCCGCGGCATGGGTTCGAACGGCCGGCCGCGGTAGTCCATGTCCAGTCCCGCCACGATGACCCGCTTGCCCAGGTTGGCCATCTTGTTGCAGACGTCGGCCAGTCCGTCGTCGAAGAACTGGGCCTCGTCGATGCCGACCACCTCGGTCTTGTCGTCCACGCAGTCCAGGATGTCCAGGCTCGAGGCCACGGGCGTGCTCGGCAGGCGCTGCTGGCTGTGCGAGACGATCTCGTGCTGGCTGTAGCGGTCGTCGATGCAGGGCTTGAACAGCTGCACGCGCTGGCGCGCGATCTGCGCCCGGCGGATGCGGCGGATCAGCTCCTCGCTCTTGCCGCTGAACATCGGCCCGCAGATGACTTCGAGCCAGCCGGTCTTGCCCTGGATGATCTGCATCGCGCCTCCGTGGTCCGCGGACGGGGGCCGCGCGCCCCCGGGACGGTCCGCAATGTACGCGAGGCGGCCGGGATTGACCAGCACGGTTTCCCGGGTCCCCGCCGCGGCGCTTGGCCCTTGCGCCGGTGCTGCCGGATGCTATGATCGGCCCATGTGGAACCGCGCGACATTCCGGCGCCTGCTGCCGGTCCCGGTCATCGGCATGGTCCATTGCCGCGCCCTGCCCGGTGCACCGGGGTGGGAGGGCGACATGGCCGCCGTCGTGGCGGCCGCGCTGGCCGACGCGCGGGCGCTGGCCGACGGCGGCGTCGGCGCGCTCATGCTCGAGAACTACCACGACATCCCGTTCTTCCCGCGGGAAGTGCCGGCCGAGACCACGGCCGCCCTGACCCGCGTCGCGGTCACCCTGCGCGACGCCTGCCCGGACCTGCCTCTGGGCATCAACGTGCTGCGCAACGATGCGCACGCCGCCCTGGCCGTGGCCGCCGCGGTCGGAGCCGCCTTCGTGCGGGTCAACGTGCTGGTGGGGGCGGCGGTCACCGACCAGGGGTTGATCGAGGGGCGGGCCGCCGAGGTGCTGCGCCTGCGCCGGCAGCTGGCGCCGGGCGTCGGCATCCTCGCCGACGTGCGCGTCAAGCACGCCGCGCCGCTGGCCCCGCGCCCCCTGGACGACGAGGTCGCCGACCTGCGCCGCCGCGGCGGCGCCGACGCCCTGATCGTCTCGGGCTCGGCGACGGGCGCCGCGGCCGACCCCGAGGAGCTGCACGCCGTGCGCCTGGCCGAGCCGGACGCGCCGCTGCTGGTCGGCAGCGGCCTGACCGCGCGCAACGCCGCCCTCTACGCCCCCCACTGCGACGGCTGCATCGTCGGCACGTCGTTGCAGGTCGCCGGGACCGACGGCCGCCGCCGGATCGACGCCGGCCGGGCGGCGGCCTTCACCTCGGCTTTCACCGCGGCCCTCGCCGGCGCCGCGACGGAGGACGGACGATGAAACTCCTGGTGACGGGCGGCGCCGGCTTCATCGGCGCCAACTACGTGCGGATGCTCCTGGAGCGCGGCGGCGACCGGGTCGTGAACCTCGACCTGCTGACGTACGCCGGCAATCTGGAGAATCTGGCGGGCTGCGAGGACCGTCCCGACTACCGGTTCGTGCGCGGAGACGTGCGCGACCGCGCCCTGCTGGACCGCCTGCTGGCCGAGGAGCGCATCGAAGCGGTGGTCCACTTCGCCGCCGAGAGCCACGTCGACCGTTCCATCGACGACCCGCGCGAGTTCCTCGACAGCAACATCCTGGGCACGCAGACGCTGCTGGAGTCCGCGCGCCGCGCCGGGGTCGCGCGCTTCCTGCAGGTCTCCACCGACGAAGTCTACGGTTCCCTCGGGCCGACCGGGCTGTTCACCGAGGACTCGCCGCTGGCGCCGAACTCGCCGTACGCCGCGAGCAAGGCGGCGGCCGACCTGGTGTGCCGCGCCTACCACCACACCTACGGCTTCCCGGTCCTGGTCACGCGCTGCAGCAACAACTACGGCCCCTACCAGTTTCCCGAGAAGCTGATCCCCCTGATGATCGCCAACGCGCTCGAGGGCCGGCCGCTGCCCGTCTACGGCGACGGCCGCAACGTCCGCGACTGGCTCTACGTGCGGGACCACTGCGAGGCCGTCGACGCCGTCCTGCGCCGCGGCCGCCCCGGCGAGGTCTACAACGTCGGCGGCAACAACGAGATGCAGAACATCCAGATCGTGCGCCTGCTGCTCGAGCTGCTGGGGCTGGACGAATCCCATATCACGTTCGTGAAGGACCGGCCCGGCCACGACCGGCGCTACGCGATCGACGCCACCCGCATCCGCGACGAGCTGGGCTGGGCGCCGCGCCACCGCTTCCGCGAAGGCATCCGCGCGACGGTCGACTGGTACCTGGCGAACCGGGCCTGGTGGGAGAAGGTGCGCAGCGGCGCCTACCGCGAATACTACGACCGCTTGTACGGCGCCGGGGGCCGTCACACCTCGACATGAACCGGCGCGCAAAGTTGCCCGACGGACGCCTGCTGCGCCTGGACGCCGGCCTGCTCGAAGTGCTGCGGGCCGGCGTGCTCGCCGTCGACGGTGTGGCGGTGCGCGAGGAGCCCGCGGTCTGGGAAGAGACCGCGTCGCTGGGGGCGGACATGAGGGCGCGCTACGCGTCCTGCGTCCCGAGCGACATCCCCGGCCTGCGCGAGGCCCGCGACCTCTACAACGCCTTCGGCATGGAGCCCACCCGCCACCGGCCCAGCAGCGAGGCCCTGCTGCGGCGCGTCCTGCAGGGCAAGGACCTCTACCGTCTCAACAACGTCGTGGACACCTGCAACCTGGCCAGCCTGGAGTTCCTGCTGCCGATCGGCCTGTACGACCTCGACCTCGTGCGCGGCGACGTGACGCTGCGGCTCGGCCGCGAGGGGGAGGAGTACCCCGGCATCCGCAAGGGGCCGGTCCATCTCGCGGGCCGCCTCGGGCTCTTCGACGACGACGGCGGCTTCGGCTCCCCCACCAGCGATTCCCAGCGCACGTGCGTCCACGCGGGGACGACCCGGCTGCTGGCGGTGATCATGTCCACCCGCGCCTTCGCGCCGGACGCCATGAGCGCCTGCGTGTCGCGCTTCGGCGAACTCCTCGTGCGGCACTGCGGCGGCGCGGTGACGTTCACCGGGCTGCTGGACGGCGGACCGTGAACGCCGGGGCGCGCTTGCGCGCGGTCCTCGGTTGCCTGCTGCCGGCGGCGCTGGCCTGCCTGGCGGGCTGCGGGAGCCATCGCGACCGGGACGGAGCGGGGCAGGGCGCGGTCGCCACGGCCCACCCGCTGGCCACGCGCGCGGCCGTCGAGGTCCTGCGCGACGGGGGCAACGCCGCGGACGCCGCGGTGGCGGCGGCCTTCGCGCTGGCGGTCGTCGAGCCCTACTCCTCGGGCCTCGGCGGCGGCGGCTTCCTCGTGGCCCACCTCGCCGACGGCGCCGACCTCGCCCTGGACGCGCGCGAGACCGCGCCCGCCGCCGCGCACCGCGACATGTTCCTGCGCGACGGCGCCGCGGATCCCGCGGCGAGCCGCGACGGCGCGCTCGCGGTGGCGACGCCGGGCCTGGTCCGCGGTCTCGAGACCTTCCACCGCCGTTGCGGGCGGCTGCCCTGGACACGGCTCGTCGCGCCGGCGGTCGCGCTCGCCGGCGACGGTTTCCCGGCCGACAGCCTGCTGTGCGCGCGGCTGCGCGACAACGCGGCGCGCCTGGACGCGACGGCCCGCGCCGTGTTCCTGCGCGACGGCGCCGCCCCCGTCGTCGGGGACACGCTGCGGCAGCCGGATCTGGCGCGCACCCTCGCCGCGATCCGCGACGGCGGCGCCGACGCCTTCCACACCGGCGACCTCGCCGCCGCCATCGCCGACGCCGTCACCCGGGCGGGAGGCGTCCTGACCGCGGCCGATCTGGCCGGCTATCAGCCGGTCTGGCGCGAACCGCTGCGCGGCCGCTACCGCGGCTGCGACGTCGTCGCCATGCCGCCGCCGAGTTCCGGCGGCGTGCTGCTGCTCGCGATGCTCAACCTGCTGGAGCCCTGCGATCTGGGCGCCCTGCCGCGGGACGGCGCCGTCCTGGCGCACCTGCTGGCTGAAGCCATGTCCTTCGCCTTCGCCGACCGCAGCCGCTGGCTCGGCGATCCCGACGCCGTGGCGATCCCGGTGGCGTGGCTCACTTCGCGCGTGCGCGCCGACTCGCTGCGCGCCCTGATCCGCCCGGACGCCGTCGTCCCGTGGCAGAGTCTCGGCGGCGCCGCCGTCGCGGTGCCCGGGCCCGACCACACCACGCACCTCAGCGTCGTCGACGCCGACGGCGCCGCCGTCGCCGCGACCCTCACGATCAACCTGAGTTTCGGCTCCGGGATGATGGCGCCGGGCACCGGGATCGTCTTGAACGACGAGATGGACGATTTCGCCGCGGCGCCGGGCGCTCCCAACGCCTTCGGCCTGCCGGGCGGGGAGGCCAACGCCGTGGCGGCCGGCCGCCGTCCGCTGTCGAGCATGACCCCGACGATCCTGCTGCGCAACGGCCGCGTCGTGCTGGTCACCGGCAGCCCCGGGGGTTCGCGCATCATCACCACGACGCTGCAGACGATCGTCAATGTCGTGGATTTCGGGATGGACGCGGCGCAGGCCGTCGCCCACCCCCGCCTGCATCAGCAGTGGTGGCCGCCGGTGCTCTACGTCGAAGCGGACGCGGTCGGCGCTGCGGCGCGCGACACGCTCGTCGCGATCGGCCACGTCCTGGAAACCGCGCCTTCCCTGGGCAACGCCCAGCTGGTGGCCGTCGATCCCGTGAGCGGGGAACTGCGGGGCGCCAGCGATCCGCGCGGCGTCGGCGCGGCCTCCGGCACGGGGGAGCGCGACCGCGGCCGCTAGGGGTGGTCGCCGGGACGGCTCCCGCTTATCCTGGCCACATCAACCGGCTCGCGGAAGGAACGCTCGACGATGCACCCGTGCAGACGCATGACACGAGGACCCGGGTCGCTCCTGCTCGCGGCGTCGGCCGCTGCGGTGCTGGCGGCGCCGGCAGCCGCGCGCGCCGTCGACGCCGACGGCGACGGCGACGGCCAGGCGATGCTGGAGCGCGTCCGCACGCTGTCCGCCGAAGAACTGCAGGGCCGCGGCAACGGCACCGCCGCCGCCCTGGCGGCCGCGGACACGATCGAACGCTGGTTCGCGGCGGCCGGGCTCGCACCGCCGCCCGGCTGCGCGCAACGTTTCTCCGACTTCGCGCTGGGAGGCCAGGGATTGGACGGCCGCCCGGCCCGCAACGTCCTGGGCTGGTCGCCGGGCCGCGGCGCCCTGGTCGACGAACTCGTGGTGATCGGCGCCCACTACGACCACCTCGGCCCGGCCCTGGGTCCCGACGGCGCGACCGTCGCGGGGTTCTACCCCGGCGCCGAGGACAACGCCTCCGGCGTGGCGGTGATGGTCGAACTCGCGCGCCGCCTGCACGCGGACGCGACGGCCACCGACCGCTGCGCGATCCTCTTCGCCGCCTTCGCGGGCGAGGAGGTGGGGTTGCAGG
The DNA here is from genome assembly GCA_030658975.1 of Candidatus Latescibacterota bacterium. Taxonomy (GTDB): domain Bacteria; phylum Krumholzibacteriota; class Krumholzibacteriia; order LZORAL124-64-63; family LZORAL124-64-63; genus PNOJ01. Next base: position 1,652 of record JAUSBL010000083.1, on the reverse strand, counting down.
GCGCCGCCGCCGCGCTGCGCGCCGTGCCGCTGTCCGGCCGCCGGGTCCGTCTCATGCTGAACCTGGATTCGGTCGGGCGCCTGCGCGGCGACCGGCTCTACGTGGGTGGCCTGGGTTCTTCGCCGCGCCTGCGTCCGCTGGTGCAGGACGTCAACCGTGCCCACGGACTCGTCCTGGAGCTCAGCGACGGCGGCTGGGACGCCAGCGACCACGTCGCCTTCAACGCAGCCGGGATCCCCGTGCTGTTCCTGTTCACCGGCGCCCATCCCCAGTACCACAGCGTGGCGGACCGCTGGGAACTCGTCGAACCCCGCGGCCTGGCCAGGGTCGCCGACTTCGCAAGGGACCTCGCGGCGGCCGTCGTCACAACTGCGGACGACTTTCCGTACGCGACCCAGGCCGCGCTGCCGTCCGCCGGGGGCGAGCGCGGACAGACCCGCGCGTGGCTCGGCACGATCCCCGACTTCGTCGAGAACGCCGGCGGCGTGAAACTGTCCGGGGTCATGCCGGGCAGTCCGGCCGAGGAGGCCGGACTGGCGGCGGGAGACGTGCTGGTCGCGATGGAGGGAAGCGTGGTGGCCGACCTGGCGGGGCTCTCCGCCCTGCTGCAGGCGCACGGCGCGGGCGAGACGGTGACCGTGACGGTCGAGCGCGACGGCGGCCGCCGCGACTTCGCCGTCACGCTGCGCGCGCGACCCCGCTGAGCTCGCGGCGGCTCAGATGTGCGCCGCCTCCCCGTACATCCCGTCGATGACCGCCGCGTACCTCTTCTGGATCACCCGGCGCTTCACCTTCAGGGTGGGTGTCAACTCGTCGTTCTCCAGCGTCAGTTCCTGCTCGAGCAGGGCGAACTTCTTCACGGTTCCGAAGCCGGGGAACTTGCGGTTGGTGCGGTCGAGCCCGCGCTGGTACTTCTCCAGCACGGCCGGCTCGCGCAGCAGGGCGGCCCGGTCCGGCGCTGCCACCTTGTGCAACGCGGCCCACGCCTCGAGCTCCTCGAAGTTCGGCACGATCAGGCAGGTGAGGTAGGGCCGGTGGTCGCCCAGGACGACGACCTGGCTGATGAACTTGTTCTTCTTGAAGGCGTTCTCCAGCGGCTGCGGCGCGACGTTCTTGCCGCCGGCCGTGACGATCAGGTCCTTCTTGCGGTCGGTGATGTACAGGTAGCCGTCCTGGTCGAAGTGCCCGATGTCCCCGGTGTGCAGCCAGCCGTCCTCGGTCAGCACCTCGCGGGTGGCGACCGGGTTGTTGTAGTAGCCGAGCATGACGTTGGGGCCGCGGGTGTCGATCTCCCCGTCCTCGGCGATCTTCACCTCGACGCCCGGGATCACCTTGCCGACGCTGCCGATCCGGAAATGCTCGAAGTCGTTCACCGCGATCACCGGCGAGGTTTCGGTCAGGCCGTAGCCCTCCAGGATGATCATGCCGGCGGAATAGAAGAACTCGTTGATGTGCGGGGCCAGCGGCGCGCCGCCCGAGACGAAGAAGCGCAGGCGGCCGCCGGTGCGGGCGCGCAGCTTCGAGAAGACCAGCCGGTCGGCGAGCCGGCGCCGCAGCGCGAGTCCGGGGGAGACCTTCTCGCCCGCGCGCACGCGGCGGCCCCAGTCCTGGCCCACGCCGCGGGCCCAGTCGAAGATCAGGCGCTTCACGGG
>JAUSBL010000076.1 GCA_030658975.1 Candidatus Latescibacterota bacterium | reverse complement strand
CTCCGTCGACGGGCGCGCCGTCGCGCGCCTCGCCGGCGTCGCGGTTCTCGACGCTCTCGACCGTCCGCGGCCGGCGGAATTCCGGGCGCGCGCGGGGCGGCCCGGCGGGGCGCCGGCGCTGCCCGGCGTCGTGGTCGCGCGGGGACTCGGCCCGCACGTCGCTCTGTTCGGGATCCGGCCGCTCGGGCCGGTCGGAGCGCTCCGGCAGATCGGCGCGGGCGGGGCGCTCGCCGCGGTCGAACCGCTCGGCGCGGTCCGGACGGGCGGGGCGTTCGCCGCGGTCGTGGCGCTCGCGGCCGGGGGCGGCCGGCTGGGCCGTGACGTGGCCGCGGTTGCCGCGCCCGCGCGGCAGCAGACGCTTCTCGGCCTCCTGGATCAGGTCGCGGTCCGACTTCAGCGACAGCACCTGGTAGTTCTCGCGGTGCAGGCCGGGGTCGTCGGTCACGTCGATGATCATGTCGTGCTCGCGGCAGAGGTCGTCCAGCTGCTCGGCGCGCTCGCTGGCCAGGTAGAGGGCCAGCATGGGGTTGGCCACGATCTGCAGCTGCCTCTCGCCCGTCTTGTGGTGGACGCGATGCACCTCGCGCTCGATGCGGTTGGCGAGCGTTTCGAGACTGAGCACCTTGCCGGCGCCGTGGCAGTAGGGGCAGTCGTCGCTAAGGAACGAGACCAGCGACGGGCGCACGCGCTGCCGGCTCATCTCGGCCAGGCCCAGGTTGCTGACCGGGAAGACCTTGGTGCGCGCGCGGTCGTTCTTCAGGGAGTTGCGCAGCTCGTTCAGCACGCGCTTCTTGTTCCCCTCGGACTCCATGTCGATGAAGTCGACCACGATGATGCCGCCGATGTCGCGCAGCCGCAGCTGCCGCGCCACCTCGCGGGCGGCCAGCATGTTGGTCTCGACGATCGTGTCTTCCTGGTTGTGGCGGCCGACGAAGCGGCCGGTGTTCACGTCGATCGAGACCAGCGCCTCGGTCTGCTCGATGACGATGTAGCCGCCCTTCTTCATCCACACCTTGGGCTCGGTGCTCTTGCGGATCTCCTGCTCGATGTCGTAGTGGTCGAAGATGGCCGAGGTGTCGCGGTGCAGCCGGACGCGGTCCTTGATGTCGGGCGCGAAGATCTGCACGTACTTCTGGAGGCGCTTGAAGTCCTCCTTGTCGTCGATGACGAGCTGGTCGACGTCCTCCTTGAAGATGTCGCGGATCAGGCCCACGACCATGCCCACGTCCTCGTGGACCAGGGCGGGCGCCAGGGCCTCGCGGTCGGCGGTCTCGATCGTCAGCCACAGGTCCGACAGGTACTTGACGTCGGCGCGGATGGCCTTCTCCTCGGCCTCCTCGGCCGCGGTGCGCACGATGAATGCGCCGGCGTCGGGGCGGGCCTCCTGCAGGATGCGCTTCAGGCGCACCCGCTCGCGGCGGTCCTCGATCTTGCGCGAGACGCCCACGTGGTGGCCCTTGGGCATGTAGACCAGGTAGCGGCCCGGCAGGCTGATGTCGGCGGTGAGGCGCGGGCCCTTGCTGCTGATGGGTTCCTTGGTGACCTGGACCAGGATCTTGTCGCCGACCTTCAGCATGTCGCCGATGTCGGGCACCTGGGCGTTGCGCCCGCTGCGGCCGCCGCCGGCGGGCAGCGGCCCGTCGACCGCCTCGACCGACTCGGGGTCCTCGTGCACCAGGTCCGAAGCGTGCAGGAAGCCCGCGCGTTCCAGCCCGATGTCGACGAAGGCCGCCTGCAGGCCCGGCTTCACCGAGGTGACGACGCCTCGGTAGAGGTTGCCCACGATCCGCTTGCTGTCGGCGCGCTCGATGAGCAGCTCGACCAGCTCGCCGTCCTCGCGGATGCCGATGCGGATCTCGTGGGGATTCGCATTGATGATGATGTCCTTGCGCATGTCGATGGTTCCAATCTGTGGGCGGTTCAGGCCGTCAGATGACGCTGCAACCAGAACCGCTGGTTATGTTCGCGGACCCCGTCGAGCGGCGAGGCCCAGGTCCCGTCCGGCCGGCGCATCAGCAGGGCCGTGCGCCGCAACTCGGCGTGTCGGGGTTCCGGGAGCGCGTCGCCGCAGAGGGCCGCGAGGAAATCATGGGCAGGCAGCCCGGGTTGGCCCGGGAGGCGCTGCAGGGAAAAGGTCAGGACGACCCCGCCGTCGGGGCCGGAAGTCTCCGCCACCGCGAGACGGTCCTCGCAGAGCAGCGGGCGCACGTCCACCGCCACGTCCCCCTTGGGGCGCTGGCGCACGACGGTGCGGCTCGACGCGGCCAGGAATTCCCCGGCCAGCCGGCGCACGGTCCCGAGGGAAGGCCCGCCGTCGGCCGGCGGCGGCAGCTGGGCCCGGTAGTCGCTGCGGTCGACCCCCTGCTCGATCGACTCCGGCACGACCGGCCCCATGGGCTCGGCCGCCAGCAGGCGGATCGTCGGGGGCAACTGCCGGTTCAGCCGCGGCACCCAGTCGTGCACGTCGTGCAGCAGGGCGATGTCCAGCAGCTCGTCGTCGCCGGCCACGCCCACCGGCAGGGGCGGGCCGAACTTGATCAGTAGGTGAGGGTGGAAGCCCTGGCTGTACGCCACCGGCAGGGCGGAGCGGCGCAGGGCCATCTGGATCAGGCGCTGGAAGTCGAGGTGGCCCAGCCAGACGGCATCGCCGTCCTTGGCGTAGCTCGCCCGGAACCAGCACTTCTCGCTCGCCCGCTCGCGCCACTTGCGCCACTGCGGGCGCTCGCGGTGCGGGTCCGCCGGATCGGCGTTGCGGGGATCGAACAGGGAAACGACGGCGGCCGGCGCGTCCGTCGCAGCGGCCGGAGCGGCCGTGTCGCCCAGGGGCGCCGCCGCGGTCGCGACCCGTCCCCGCTGCGCGCGCGACCCGTCGGGCTGCTCGGCGAACACGTGGACGAGCCCGGGGCCGCAGGCTTCGCAGCGCTCGCAGCCGCCCTCGAGCCGGCAGTCCTGGACCGTGCCGCCGGCCTGCGCCAGTTCCCAGTCCCGGCGCAGGAAGTCGCGATCCACCTGGGCGAAGACGCCGTCCCAGGGCAGCGGCGCCGTCGGATCGCGGGGTGCGAGGTAGGCTTCAGGATCGACGCCCGCCTCGGTGAAGGCGCGCTCCCAGCGTCGCGCGTCGAACATCTCGTCCCAGCCGTCGAAGCGGGCGCCCAGGCGCCAGGCCCGCTCCACGACGTCGGCCAAGGCGGCGTCGCCGAGCCCGAGCACGCCCTCCAGCCAGGACACGTCGGGGTCGCGCAGGCTGAGCTTGATGCGGCTGCCGCGCAGGCGGTGCGCCAGCAGTTCGTTGCGCCGGCCCATCTCGCGCCGGGACACCTGGCCGGCCCACTGGAACGGCGTGTGCGCCTTCGGCGCGAAGGGCGAGAACGAGGCGGTGACCTGCGCCCCGCCGCGCGGGGCCGCGTTCACCACCATCTCCACGAGGTCCGCCGCGGCCAGCAGGTCCTCGTCGGTCTCGGTGGGCAGGCCCGTCATGAAGTAGAGCTTGATCTTCTTGGCGCCCGCGGCGAAGGCGCGCCGCACGCTGGTCATGACGTCCTGCTCGGTGACGTTCTTGTTCACCACGTCGCGCAGGCGCTGGCTGCCCGCCTCGGGCGCGAAGGTGAAGGACGACGGCCGCTCCTGCTGGACCAGGCCGTAGAGCCCCTCGTCCAGGGCGTCGACGCGCAGGCTCGGCAGCTCCAGGGACGTGCGCGTGTCGCCGATCCCCTCGAGGATGCCCGCCATCGCCGCGCCCAGGCCCGTGTAGTCGCAGGTCGAGAGCGACAGCAGCGACACTTCCTCCCAGCCGAGGTCGCGCGCGCCGGCGACGGCGCAGTCGACGACCTGGGCCACGTCCCGCTCCCGCACCGGGCGGGTGATCATGCCCGCCTGGCAGAAGCGGCAGCCCCGCACGCAGCCCCGCATGACCTCCAGCGACAGGCGGTCGTGGACCGCCTCGATCACCGGCACCAGCGTGGCCGGGGGCGGGAACGCGTTGAGGTCGCGCACGACGCGCGCCTCGGTGCGGCCCGGCTTGCCCGGCCACCACAGGCCGGGGACGGCGCGGACCCGGGCCAGCAGCGCGGCGCGCCCCTCGCCCGCCCGCTTGCCGTCGCGGACGGCGTCGGCGATCTCCAGCAGCGCCTCCTCCCCGTCGCCCACGCACACGACGTCGGCGAAGGGGCCCAGCACCGTCGGGTTCGCGGCGCAGTGGCCGCCGACGAGCACCAGGGGGTCGCCGTCGGCGCGGTCGACCGCGCGCAGCGGCACACCGGCCAGGTCCAGCATCGTCAGCAGGTTGGTCAGGCACAGCTCGTAGCCCAGGGAGAAGCCGAGCACGTCGAACGCGCGCGCGGACCGCCCCGACTCCAGCGCGAACAGGGGCAGGCGCGCCTCGCGCAGCTGCGCCTCGAGGTCGGGCCAGGGCGCGAACGCGAGGTCGGCGTAGGCGTCCTCGCGCGCGTTGACCGCGGCGTAGAGGATGCGCAGCCCGTTGTTGGAGATGCCCAGTTCGTAGGCGTCGGGGTAGGAGAGCAGGAAGTTGGCGCGGGTCGGGTCCCACGCCTTGAGCGACGCGCCCAGCTCCCCGCCCAGGTAGCGTCCCGGGCGGGAAACCATGGGCAGCACGCGCCGCCGCAACGCGGCGCGCAGCCGCTGCGGATCGTCGTACGCCGGGTCCGGGCGGTGGGTGCCGCCCTGGGCGTGTCCGGACACGAAGCCTCGTTTCCGATCGGGACCGGGCGTCAACGCGCCCCCGGAGTGCCCACTTCCGGGGTGGCGACGCCGCGGTCCAGGATCTCCTTGCTCAACTCGTTCTCGAAGGGTACGGGATAGTTCCCGGTGAAGCAGGCGGCGCAGTGCACCGACGGGTTCCCGGTGGCCCGCAACAGGCCTTCGAGCGAGAGATAGGCCAGGGAATCGACGCGCAGGTAGGTGGCGATCTCGTCCACCGTGTGGCTGCTCCCGATGAGCTCCTTGCGCACGGGCGTGTCGATGCCGTAGTAACAGGGATGCGTCACCGGCGGCGAGGCGATGCGCAGGTGCACCTCGGCCGCCCCCGCGGCGCGGATGAGCTTCACGAGCTTCCGCATGGTCGTGCCGCGGACGATGCTGTCGTCGATCACGACGACGCGTTTCCCCTCGATCAATCGGCGGACGGGATTGAACTTGATGCGCACGGACATGTCCCGGACCTTCTGGGCCGGCGAGATGAAGGTGCGCCCGACATAGTGGTTGCGGATCAGCGCCAGCTCGTAAGGCAGGCCCGTCTGCCGGGCATAGCCGAGGGCCGCCGTGTTGCTGGAGTCCGGAACGGCGCAGACGAAGTCGGCGTCGGCGGGGCTCTCCTGCCCGAGGATCTCGCCGCAGCGGCGGCGGGTCTCGTCGACGCTCACGCCGAAGATCGTGCTGTCCGGACGCGAGAAGTAGATATGCTCGAACACGCACTGGGTGATCTCGCCGCGCGGCGCCAGCCGCCGGCTCGCCAGGCCTTTCCCGTCCAGGACGACCATCTCTCCGGGCTCGATGTCCCGCAGGTAGGTGCCCCCCATGATGTCGAAGGCGCAGCTTTCCGAGGCGATGACATAGCTGTCCCGGTAGCGCCCCAGGCAGAGCGGCCGGAAACCGCGCGGGTCCCGCGCGGCGATCAGCTTGTCGCGGCAGAGCACCAGCAGACAGTACGCGCCTTTGACCTTGCCGACCGCCTCGGCGACGGCATCCTCGAACGACGGCGCGCGGCTGCGCGCGATCAGGTGCAGGATGACCTCGGTGTCGCTGGTGGTCGAGAAGATCGACCCCTCCTGTTCCATCTCGCGGCGCAGCAGGTGGGCGTTGACGAGGTTGCCGTTGTGGGCCACGGCCACCGTGCCGCGGTGGCAGGTGACCTGCAGCGGCTGCGCGTTCTCCAGCTGCGACGACCCGGTGGTGGAATAGCGGACGTGCCCGATGCTGAAGGTGCCGTCGAGGGACTTCACGACGGCCTCGGTGAAGACGTCGGCGACCAGGCCCATGGCGCGGTGCGTGCGCACGGTGTGGCCGTCCGACGTGGAGACGCCCGCGCTCTCCTGGCCGCGGTGCTGCAGGGCGTGCAGCGCGAGCGCCGACAGCTCGCCGGCGCCGGCGCTCCCGGCCACGCCGACGACCCCGCATTCCTCGCGCCAGTGGCGCCCTTCCGCACCCATGTCGACTCCCGTCCCGTTTCGGGCTCAGGCGTTGAGCGACCGCGCCGGCGATGCCAGCCAGCCCTGCATGTGCGGGTTGACCAGCAGGCCCTCCCGCGCGCTCCGCGTCTCGACCAGGCGCCCGGCCACGTCCGCCGGCGCCGCGGTCCCCGGCGCCAGCGCCAGGCGCCACAGCACGCCCGACAGCACCGCCGACGCCTCCCCGAGCGGGAAGGCGCAGACGTCGACCACCGATGCCCCGGCTGAGTTCGCGCCGGCCGGGATCGCGCCGCCGAGCAGGCGGTCGAGCACGGCGCCGCCGCCGACCGGCAGGTCCGTGGCCACGACCTCGCCGGGCCAGTCGCCCGGCAAGGGGTCGCCGCGTGCGGGGATCCCGGTCCAGGGCGTCCCGGCGCCGCGCCAGACGAAGTGGGCGAAGTGGTGCTTGTTGGGGTTGAAGTACCGCCCCACCGTCAGCAACCTCTCCACCGACTCCGGCGCAGACTCGTCCCCGACCTGCCAGAAAGTGTGGAATTCGGCCCGCGCGAGGCCCGCGAGACCCTCGCCGCCTTCCAGACGGCGGCGCATGACACGTTCGGCCGTGGCCGCATGCAGGTCCACGCCCTTGTGGCAGGTCATCAAGGTACGTTGAATGATCATCCTTCGCCCCTCCGAAGGCAAGGACCGTCTCCCGCGCCCGGCCCGGTCAACCTTCTGAAATCAGCAGAGTTCCACCAATCGTCGCAGGACCGCCAGACCCGGGCCGGCTCCCAGCTGGGCGGCGTGGTCGCCGATCCGGTCCCGGCGGCGACGGCCCCAGGGATGGTCGAGATCCTCGGGCACCTGGAACAGCCAGGCCGCCCGTTCGGGGTGCGGCATCATCGCCAGGACGTTCCCCGCGGGATTGGTGATCGCGGCGGTGGCCAGCAGGGAACCGTTCGGGTTGCCCGGGCCGCCTCCGTCCGGCCGCGCCGCGGCGTACCGGTAGGCCAGCAGGCCGTCGTCGCGCAGCCGCGCGAAGTACGCGGGGTCCTCGTGCGTGAAGCGCCCCTCCGCGTGGGCGATCGGCACCGGCAGCGTGCGCGGCAGGCCGTCGAGGAAGCGGCAGCGGCTGCCGGCGACCGCCTCGAGCACCACCCAGCGCGAGAAGTAGCCGCGCCGGCCGGGGATGCGGTTCGGCGCCAGGGCCACCTCGATCCGGCCGCGCGCGAGGCCGGGCACGAGCCCCGCCTCGACCAGCACCTGGCAGCCGTTGCAGATGCCCAGGATCGGCTTGCCGGCGGCGTCGGCGGCCAGCAGGGCTTCCAGCAGCGGGTCCTTGGCCGCCACCGCGCCCGCGCGCACGCGATCCTGGTAGGAGAAACCGCCGGGGACCAGGTAGCCGTCGAAGCCGGCCAGTTCGGCGGCCGGCCGCGTCCAGCGGAAGATCTCGGGCCGCGCGCCGGCCGCGGCCAGGGCCCGCGCCGACTCGTCCTCGCAGTTCATGCCCGGCAGCTGCAGCACCGCGATGCGGGGCCGCGCGCCGGCGGTGACCACGACCGGCGTCGCCGGTTCGTCGGCGACCACCGGCGGCTCGCGCCGGTCGGCCGGATCGGGCAGGCCGCGCGCGGCCAACACCCGGGTCAGGCCCTCGCGCCAGCTCAGTTCCAGCTCGTCGAGCGCGACGACGACCTCGCGGCCGGCGGCGTCGCGGACCGTCAGCGCCTCGCTGTCGACGACCTCGCCCAGGCAGGCCCAGACCGCTCCCGCCTTCGCGAGCAGCTTCTCGGCCCGCGCCGCGTCGGGTTCGGCGACCTCCACCACGAAGCCCCCGCGTTCCCCGAACAGGAACTCCCGCAGGGTCAGGCCGCGGCAGGCCTCCGGCAGTTCGACGAGTGCGCCGAGCAGGTCGCGACCCTGCGGGCCGAACGCCATCTCCGCCAGGCATACGGCCAGGCCGCCGTCGCTGACGTCGTGCGCGGCCTGCAGCAGACCGGCCTCGGCCAGGTCGCAGACCGCCGCGATCTCGCGCCGGGCGGCCTCGAGGTCCGTCGGCGGCAGCACGTCGCGGCCGAAGACGAGCCCCGCCGCGGCGGCCAGCGTCGCGCCGGACGCGCCGTCGGGCAGGCCCACGAGGTACAGCCGGTCACCGGCGGCCTTCAGACGCTGGCTGCGGCACAGCGTCACGTCGGCCACGTTGCCCACGCAGGCGATGATCGGCGACGGGGCGACGGTGCGGCCTGCGGCGCTCTGGTTGTAGAGCGACACGTTGCCCGAGACCACCGGCAGCGGTTCGCCGCCGCGCGCGTGCAGCGTGACGCCGCGGCAGGCGTCGCCGACGCCGCGCACCGCCTCGCGGAACTGGCGGAAGACTTCGGGGACCTCGGGATTGCCGAAGTTGAGGCAATCGGTCACCGCGGCGGGCC
>JAUSBL010000073.1 GCA_030658975.1 Candidatus Latescibacterota bacterium | reverse complement strand
GCAGGGCCAGGGCCGGCACGATGAGCCAGCCGGTCCCCCGCAGGGGGGGCATCGCGAGCGTGGCCAGCACGCCCGCGCCGAGCGCGACGAGCGTCGACGGCGCCGGCCGGCGACGCGGTCCGGACCCGGGAGTCGGGAGGGCGAAGGGCGCGAGGATGCGGCGTGGGAAGGACATGACGGTACCATAGCCACTCACCCCGCCGCTTGCAACAAGTCGCCCATGCCGTAGCGCCGGATCTTCTTGTAGAGGCCCTGTCGCGAGAGACCGAGCCGCCGGGCGGCCGTCGACTTGCGACCGTCGCAGGCGCTGATCGCCTTGCGGATGAGGTAGCGCTCGAGCAGTTCGGTCGCCTCGTCCATGGGCCGCAGCGTCGCGAGGTCGGCGGGATCGACCGACCGGCCGGCGGCCTGGCGGATCTCGGCCGAGAGCTGGTCCAGTTCGATCACCTCCGCGCCGGAGTGCAGGGCCAGCCAGCGCTGCGCCTCGTTCTCCAGCTCGCGCACGTTGCCGGGCCAACGGTAAGCCTGCAGGGCGGCCAGCGCGTCCGGCGCCACCGCCACGCGCGCCGGATCGGCGCCGCGGCGCTGCAGCATGCGCGCCAGCAGATGGGTGACGTCCTCGGGCCGGTGGCGCAGCGGCGGGATCGCGATCTGCACCACCTTCAGCCGGAAGTAGAGGTCCAGGCGGAACCGCCCGGCCTCGATCTCCCCGGCGAGGTCCTTGTGGCTGGCGGCGACGAAGCGCACGTCGACCGCGCGGCTGCGCAGCTCGCCGAGCCGGCGCAGCTTGCGCTCCTGCATCACGCGCAGGAGCTTGATCTGCAGGGCCAGCGGCATGTCCCCGATCTCGTCCAGGAAGAACGTGCCGCCGTCGGCCGCTTCCAGCAGTCCGCTCTTCTCCTTGCCGGCGCCGGTGAAGGCGCCGGCCTGGTGCCCGAACAGTTCGCTCTCGAAGAGAGTCTCGGGCAGCGCCGCACAGTTGACCCCGACGAAACCGCGCGCGCGCCGCGGTCCCAGGCGGTGCACCGCGCGCGCGAGGACCTCCTTGCCCGTCCCGCTCTCCCCGTGCAGCAGCACGTTGACGTTGCTCGCGGCCACCGCCTGCACGGCGCGGCAGCACTCGGCGATCTCGCGCGACACGCCCACCACATCGGGGATCCCGGGCACCGCCGCCGGACGCGGCAACGCGACCGCCGCTCCCGCCTGTGCGAGGCCCGCGCTGCGGACCCCAACCGCGGCCGGCCATTCGAACAGCGACGGCTGCCGGCGCGCGTCGGCGAGCGGTCCGCCGCACCCGGGCGCCGGCTCGAGGTTCCCCAGGACCGGGCCTAGGCGCGCCGCCAGGCGGCGGCACCAGTCCCGGACCGCCTCCAGCCAGGGTTCCTCGTCGGCGCAGGCCAGGGCCAGCGCGCCCGCCGGACCGGCGGCGCCCGGCACCGGCAGAGTCTCCAACTGCCAGTCCCGCTCCGCGTCGCGCCAGCTCCTGGCAGCCGGCTCGCCGTCGACGGCCGCCCGCCAGAGCAGACCCAGCGGCAGCGCCGGCGGCGTCGCCTCCGACCGCTCGGGCTGCCAGCCGTGCTGCAGCATCAGCGTGAGGGCCCCGTCGCCGTGCGCTCCGCCCCTGACGACCCAGACCCTGCTGCCGGATCCGCCGTGAGGATACGCGCGGAGTTCTTCGTCCCAGAACGTCTGCATCAAATCCATGACCCACCTCCACGCACCTTGATGCAGGCGGCGGTCCGCGGTCCGTCTCTTTCCACATGATCGTGGATCTGGTTTGATATGAGAAGATTACTCGATTGTCATCGCGCTCGACGCGAATGCCCGGCCCGGTCGGGCACGCCCGCAGGATCGTCCACGCCGCAATCGGCGCGGCGGTCCGCACTCAAAGGGTCGAGCCTGGTCGAGTTGGGTGACTGGAACCGTGGCGGGACACGCCGGCGGGGCGCTACAGCAGGACTTCGACCTTGTGCGGTCCGGTCACGACCTCGCCGATGGGCAGCGCGCCGATCGCGGCCGGGACGGCGGGGTCGGCGTCGGCCGCCAGCACGCACACCATTCCGATGCCCATGTTGAAGACCCGGTACATCTCCGGCGCCGCGACCTCCCCGGCCTGCTGCAGGAGACGGAACAGGGGCGGCACGGGCCAGGCCGCGGTCTCGATGCGACAGCAGAGGCCATCCGGCACGATCCGCGGCACGTTGTCGTAGAAGCCGCCGCCGGTGATGTGGGCCAGGCCGTGGACGGCCGGACGGCCCAGTTCCCGCCAGAGCCCGCGCACGTGGGGCAGGTAACTGCGGTGGACGGCCAGCAGCAGGTCGGCGGCCGTGCCCCCGCAACCGGGCAGTTCGTCGCCGGGCGCGTAGCCCGCCGTCTCGAAGAGGATCCGGCGGGCCAGCGAATAGCCGTTGGTGTGCAGCCCCGTGCTGGGCAGACCCCAAAGGCGGTCCCCGGCGCGGATGGCCGAGCCGTCGATGAGGTCCTCTTCGCGCACGCGCCCGATGATGCAACCGGCCAGGTCGAAATCGCCGTCGCCGTAGACGCCGGGCATCTCCGCGGTCTCGCCCCCGAGCAGGGCGCAGCCGTTCTCGCGGCAGGCCCGGGCGAAGCCGTCGAGCACCTGCTCGAGCACGCCCTCGCGCAGCTTGCCCGTGGCGAAGTAGTCGAGGAAGAACAGGGGCTCGGCGCCCTGGACCAGGATGTCGTCGACGCAGTGGTTGACCAGGTCCTGCCCGACGGTGTCGTAGCGGCCGGTCTGCGAGGCGATCTTCACCTTCGTGCCGACGCCGTCGACGCTGGCGACCAGCAGCGGCTCGCCCGGCGCCGCGCGGTACAGGCCCCCGAAGGCGCCGATGTCGCTGCGCACGCGCTCGTCCCAGGTGGACCGGATGGCCTGCTTGGCTCCGGCGAGCGCCCGCGTGGCGGCGTCGATGTCGACGCCGCTATCGCTGTACTTCATGGACGGGATCTTCCTTGATCGGGGTGGGAATCGCCCGGACCGGCGGCTCGCCGACGCGCTGGATCTGGCGGATGACCTTCTCCACCGCGGAATCGGGGATGATGTCGAACTCGCCGCGGCGGTGCAGGGCGAGCACGGTGTCGACCACCGCGGCGTTGAACTGGGTGCTGCGGTGCATGACCAGTTCCTCGAGCGCCCGCTCCACGGGCAGGGCCCTGCGGTAGGAGCGGTCGCTGGTCATGGCGTCGAAGGCGTCGCAGATGTTCATGATGCCGGCGCCCAGCGAGATCTCGTCCCCCTTGAGGCCGTCGGGGTAGCCCTTGCCGTCGGGACGCTCGTGGTGATGGCGCACGAGGTCGACGGTCTCGGGCAGGAACTTGATCTGCTCGACGATGCGGGCGCCGATGGCGGGGTGCTCGGCCAGGGTCGCGAACTCCTCGTCGGTGAGACGGCCCGGCTTGCAGATGATGTCGTTGTTGATGGCGATCTTGCCGATGTCGTGCAGCAGCCCGCCGTACTCCAGGATCTCGAGGTTGCGCGGCGACATGCCCATGGCGCGGCCGATGGTCACCGAGTACTGGCTGACGCGGTAGCTGTGGCCGTGGGTGTAGGGCTCGTCGGCCTCGAGCGTGGTGGCCAGCACGGCGATCGACGCCATGTGGGCTTCCTTCTGCTGCTTGTGGGCGCGGCCGAGCGAGAAGATGACCCAGATGATCGGCACGAAGATCATCAGCGTCCAGGGGCCGCCCTGCTGGAACAGCAGGATGACGATGGCGGTGAACGGCAGTTCCATCAGGCCCGCCAGCACGCCCCAGCGGATGTCGCGGTGCCAGATCTCGCGGGCGGGCTGGCCCGTGTCCAGGCTCATGATCCCCGTCACGATCAGGCTGTTGACCAGCGAGTACGTCAGCAGCGCGACGGCCAGCGGCAGCAGGAAGAGCGGCGTGGTGAAACGGTCGTGGAAGGGCAGGGCGTGGTAGATGAGGCCGGCGATCCCGTCCGCGAGGGTCAGCATGGCGATGTTGAAGAACATCTTGCGGGGCGGGGAGCGGCGCAGCAGCAGTCCGCGGACCAGCGAGGTGCCGATGTCCATCGCCACGGCGACCAGGGGGCCGAACAGCACCAGGACCGACAGGGCCAGGGTGCGCGAAGAGAGGATCTTGCTCCCGTCGCGGGCCTGGGACTCCGACAGCTTGGTGTCGGCCAGCAGCAGGATCAGGAAGTAGAAGCTCCAGCCGAGCCAGTCCTGGCTCTCGGGGCGGCGGGCGACGACGAGGTAGCCGATCAGCACGACGCTGGCCGCGATCACGGCGGCGTAATAGGCGTTGAACAGCCGGTGGCTGCGATCGGGTCTCGCGTGGCGCAAGGTGTGGGATCCTTGGCTCGGGAAACGCCCCCGCGGGCGGCGACTCCTCACGTAAGATAAAAGGTTCGGCCGCAGAAGTGAAGGTCTTGAGTAAAAAGCGGGACCGGCGCCGGGGTGGTCAGGAAACTACCACTCCCACCGATAGAACAGCTTCAGAATGAAGTCGAGCATGATGTCACCTCCAGATGTCAGGCGTAGTGGTTGTCCACGCGACAAGAGGCGGCTCCGCTCTTTTCAATCCGATCCGCTCCGCTCGCTCCTAAGGCGCCGGCCCCGCAAGCGGCCGGTTCCGAGGTCAGACGGAGGGTCTGCCCCCCCCTTCTCTGAAGTTCATGAGATCCAGACGCCGGTTCAGGGCGTCCAGGACGGCGTAGACGGCGGCCTGGTGCGGTCCGTGGCGCTGCGAACAGCTGCCGAAGAAGCGTTCGCTGCGGCGCCCCTCGACCAGGTCCACCGCGACCAGGGAGACCCTCTCCCCGGCCATCTCGGTCTCGCGCATGTCGGCCAGGCTCAGGGTCGCCGCCTCGTCCAGCAGGTCGGACAGGGCGCGGACCGCAGCGCGGCCCACCAGCAGTTGGTCGGTACCCGGGTGATTCGGCCCCGTCTCCTGGATCCTGGCCACGGTGCCGCCGCGCACCAGTTCGACCGTGGCGGTCAGGGTCGCGCCGGCGGTCATCACGCCGACGCCCGCGCACTCCACGCGCGGCGCGACGGCCTCCTCGACCAGGACGGCGGGGCGCGCCGCGATCTGCGCGGGCACGACGTGGGGCTTGGGGATATCGGGCATCCGCAGCGGCGGCGGCGCCGCAGGCTCGGCGGCGGCGGGCGGCGCGGTCCCGGCATCGACGGGCGCGGCGGGTGCGGGCGCGGGCG
>JAUSBL010000059.1 GCA_030658975.1 Candidatus Latescibacterota bacterium | reverse complement strand
GCAAAAGATTGGTGTGAATTCCTGCACGGATGTGACTGGTTTTGGGCTGTTGGGACATTTGCTGGGGATGATGAAAGGTGCAAAAACGTCAGCGATTATTGAGGCAAAATTAGTCCCTGTTTTTGAGGGAGTATTGGAACAGGTAACTGCTGGCATCATTCCTGGCGGAACAAAAAATAATTATGAATACACTATGCTCTTTATAAGTTATTCCGATAAGATCTCTCAATCATTGAAAATGATACTGAATGATGCTCAGACATCTGGCGGTCTTTTAATTGCAGTAGCAGCAAAAGAACAAGAAAAGTTATTGGGATTATTGCATAAGAATGGAATCATTTCAGCAGTTAAAATCGGTTCTGTTGTAGAATCGAAAAAACCGTTAATCACAGTAAATTAGGGTGAAATGGATTAAAAAATACATATCGTCTAATTCGGAAGGTAATTTTATTACCTCATGCTTTTGATGGTAGTAATTAAGTGCGTAAATATATTTAATTTCTGTGGAGTAGATTGAATAAAAAAAATTTCTTTTTTAGTAACTGTATTACTTATTTTCTTATTGGCCGCATGCTCAACCTCGGTAACCGCGACAGCACAAAGCCCAACCTTAACTTCAGCCAATACTGAAGTTGTACAATCTACGCCATCCCAATCTCCTTCTCAATCAGCGCAGGAGGTTAATTTTAGTAAGGATATTCTACCGATATTTCAGCAATACTAAGATGCGCATCATGGCAGTGATAGTATGCTATCTCTGGAAACTTATGAAGGAGTGATTCAGGATGTCATTCCCGGGCAACCCGAACAGAGCAAACTCTATTTACGCCTGATCGGGCAGGGTGGACCAGTAATGCCGCCTGGCAATTCATTGCCTGAAAATTTGATCACATTAATCTACAACTGGATTAAACAGGGCGCCAAGAATAACTGATCTGAAATCATAATTGAAGTTTAGAGACTTCTCAAATCCTGAGAAGGCTCTATTTTTTAAGATGCTTGAATTTCTTTTTTATATGCTTCAATATCTCCAGATATGGCCGGGTATTGCATATTCAGACTTTCCAATTTGTCCACAATTACGCTGGCAATGACAAAATTGCGATACCAGTTGTGGTTGGCGGGGATAAGATACCAGGGTGCAAATTCTGTGCTGGTTTTATTAAGCATAATTTCATAAGCCAGCATATACTGGTTCCATAATTTGCGCTCCTGTAAATCATTCGGATTGAATTTCCACTGTTTGGTGGGGTCTGCCAACCTCTCAAGCAAGCGCTTTTTTTGCTCCTCTTGATCGATGTAAAGGCAAAATTTTAGAATTAACGTACCTTCATCGGTCAGCATCCTTTCAAATTCAAGGATATGCTGATAACGTTTTTCCCATACACTTTGCGATACCAGGTCGTGAACGCGTACGATGAGCACGTCCTCGTAGTGCGAACGGTTGAATACGACAATTTCACCTTTGGCTGGTACTTCCGTATGTACCCGCCAGAGATAATCATGGTCCAATTCGGTGCTGGTAGGTGCTTTGAAGTTCGCCACGCGCACTCCCTGGGGGTTGACTCCTTCGAATACAGCGCGGATGGTGCCGTCTTTACCACCGCCATCCAATCCCTGCACGAGGATCAGGACTTTATGCTTATGCTCAGCATAAAGGATTTCCTGAAGTTGGTCCAGTTTAACAGTCAATTCTGATAACCGCAATTTAGCTTCTTCTTTTTTCCCTTCCCACTTACCGCAATCATTGGCATTGATTTCACCTAATTTCACTTTGCTATCGGGTTTTACCAAATGATGATTCAAGGTTTTCTCCTTTACTTCAACATAGCCAATATTTTTTGCATCAATTCTTGATCATCTCGTAAAAATCCAGCTATAGGAAGACGTTTGACTGTTTCTGCCCAATCCGGGTTGATTTTGAATACTCGTGCAAAGATGGGCAGGGCTTTTTCCAATTCGCCGGAATCAGCCAGGGTTACTGCCACCCAGAAAGGGATTTCATCGATTTGGGGGGCAAATTTCTCGGCGGCCTGATATTTCAACATAGCTGCTTCGAAATCCTTCTTCCCCAGCAGTTCGTCGCCATCATTCATTAGATGGTAAGCGCGTTGAACATTCAATAAACGTTGCAGCTCAATGAGCGGTTCAGGATTATCATCCACCCGAATATTAAAGAGAACGTGCTCCCAGGGTTTATCCTTTTTCTTATCATCCACAATCAACATGGCTGCACTCTGCTTGCCGCGGATATCACCACCTTCGGATTGCGCTGCCAGAAGGGCGGCCATTAATCGATCTGCCAGGTCGCCTGTAGAATTTTCAAACGCCTTGGCCATGGCAGGCCAGACTGTTGGGTATTTCATCATATTGGCTTGAACGGAAAACCCGGCTCCAGAGATATGGCCTGCCTCTGCAATGCAGTTTTTCCCGGTATGAGTTGCCACATGACCATTGGAATCAATAATTGCCACTTGCCGATTTTCACGGTTGTTATCTTTGCCCAGTAGTTCGGCTAGGGTCTCTTCAGCTGATTGACCTGTTCTTAATAAATTCAGCCCCAGGGC